>CANJSG010000043.1 GCA_947476875.1 Verrucomicrobiota bacterium
CACCAGATGCGGCCAAAGATGTAGTAGACCCGGAAGTAAGCCGGCTGGTCGCCCAGCATCCGGGGAATGACACGTCTCTGGAGCAGGAGGCATCGATCAGGCCACGCGGCCAGGGACCGCGCCACGTCGTCCACGTCCATGGCATCCAGCACGACACCTTTGCGGCCGTATCCCAGGCTGGGTTTCACCACGAACGGCGAACCGAGCAACGAAGAGTCCTCGCGAGAGAGGATCCAACTGTTCGCCGCCGCCGCCGGGAGAAGGATCGTCGGCGGCACGTGGATGCCGGCGCCGATCAACCGGTGGTGCATGGCCGCCTTGTCGAAGCACGCGCGCGCCACCGACGGTGGATCGATCATGCGCACTCCCATCGCTTCGGCGCGGTCGACCAACCGTGAGAAGATGTCGTTCGGATCGTGGTGTTCGCTGTGGAGATTGATCAGCGTCCGGGGAAAAACCGTCCCGGCATCCAAGGCTTTCAAGAACGCCCCGGCCCACAGTGGTTCGATGAGGAAGAAGTCAAACCCGGCGGCGGCGCAACGTTCCTGGACGCGATGGAGGAAGGCCCCGTCCGTATCGAGGCCGTGCGTGATGACCAGATCATACTTCCTCGCGGCCACAGGTCAGTAGGACTCGGTCTTGCTGTCAGACTTTGGGCGTTGGATAAGCTCGATCTCGTAACCTTCCGGGGCGTCGATGAACGCGAAGCCGCCCTGGCCGTCGGGCTTCATCGTGGGGCCGTCGGAATACTTCAGGCCGACCTTTGCGAGGTGCTGGCCGAAGGCTTCCAGACTGTCGACCTCGAACGCCAGGTGCGTCAGGTCGGCCTGCACCTGGACCGGCCCGCTGTTCGGAAAATAGCAGAGCTCGATCAACTCCTCGCTGCCCGGCGTCTTGAGGAAAACGAGTCTTGATCCGCGCGGCGATTCATGTTTCCGGACGACCTCAAGGCCCAGAACGTCGGTGTAGAACTGGACCGACTTTTCGAGATCGTTCAGGCGGTAACGGGTGTGCAGCAGCTTCTTGACTTTCATGATGCCGAGCTTGGCTTCGGCACACTGACCACGCAACCGCTGACCAACAAATTCAAGGGGCATTGAGCCGCAGCAGATCCCACTTGTTTCCGTAGAGATCCTCGAACACGGCCACGGTTCCGTAGCTCTCGTGCCGCGGCGCTTCGAGGAACCGGACTCCCTTCGCCAGCATGGCCGCATGGTCCCGGGCAAAGTCGTCGGTGTGGAGAAAGAGCCAGACCCGTCCGAAGCCCTGCTGGCCGATTCCGGCTTTCTCTCGATCGTTCTTGGCCTGCGCGAGCAGCAGCCGGGTTTCCGCAGAGCCGGGTGGGGCCACGAGCACCCAGCGTTTGCCGCCGCCAAGGTCGGTATCTTCCACGAGCCGGAAACCAAGCATTCCAGTGAACCACTGGATGGCTTCATCGTAGTCGCGGACGATGAGGGAAACGTAGCCGAGGGTCTGTCGCACCTGAAAACGGTCGGCGAATCCCGCCCGGTTTCCAAACCCAATCCAGTCCCGCCGGAAACCCGGCCACTTCCCTCTTGCTCGCATGCTGCCGGTCGTCGAATGCCCGGACCGTGAACCGGAAGACGCGTCCCATTCCTTCGCCGTCGGGTTTGCCGGTTCCAAGCCATGACTTCGCCAAGAACCTCAGGAGTTAACGGTTGTGGGACTTCGTTCGTGGTTTGAATCCGGGGTTTCCTTCCAACCGGTTTAGGTAGACCTCGTGGGCTGCCGCGAACGTCATTTTGCCAGATCGGATGGAGCCGGAGGTCTCCGAGTGCTGGAGCTCCGCCTTGATGAAATCACCCAGCCTCAGGCGGGCCACGGTGATCCGGTCCGTTAACAGTGTCTTGACCCTGAGCTTGCCGCCAATGCGCGCCCTCGCATAGAACCTCCCCGACGGCTCGTATCGCCACGACAGTGCATCCGTAGCTCAGTTGGATAGAGCATCCGCCTTCTAAGCGGATGGTCGCGCGTTCGAGTCGCGCCGGATGCACCACTTCCTTTCATCGTCCCCGGGGATCGGGAGCTTTTCCTCCGGCTACTTGCTTCGCAACCGGTGGCTGGCAGTTTCACGTCCATGTTGTCCTTGGAAATATTGGGTTCATTGGCGGCGGCGCATAGTCGTGACCTGCACGCGAGGGTTGCGGAGTTCACGATCGACGGGGTCGCGTTCGCCTCGAATAGCCGCCCGTCGATCATGGGGGTGATCAATCTGTCTGCGGATTCGTGGTATCGGGAAAGTGTCTGTCTCAGTGCGGATGCCGCGATCACTCGTGGCCACGTGCTTGTGGCCCAAGGCGCACAGGTAATCGACATCGGCGCAGAATCCACGCTCGCCCACGCCGAGCGCGTGGACGGCCTGGGACAAAACAGCCGATTACTGCCGGTGGTGCGTGAACTTTCACGGTCCGGCGCGGTGGTTTCGGTGGAGACCTATCATCCGCAGGTCACAAGGGCTTGTTTCGAAGCGGGGGCAAGGATCCTCAACCTCACCGGCACGGCGCGCTCCGACGAGATGTTCCGCATGGTCGCGGACCACGATGGCGGCGTGATCATCTGCTACGTCCAGGGCGACAATGTCCGTGAGGTGTCGGACTTCGACTTCGGGGCGGACTCCACGGCGATGCTGAAGGAGTTTTTCGCGCGTCAGATCGATGTGGCGACGCGTAACGGCGTGAAGAAGATCTTCATCGATCCGGGCCTGGGGTTCTACTACCGGAATCTCCAGGACAGCTCCGTGCGGGTGCGGCATCAGATGAACGTCTTCCTGAACACGTTCCGCCTGCGGACTCTGGGCTTTCCGACGTGCCATGCGCTGCCGCATGCGTTCGAGTTCTTCGGCGATGAAGTGCGGTCGGCGGAACCGTTCTTCTGCCTTCTGGCAGCGCTGGGCCGGACGGACCTGTTCCGGACCCACGAGGTGCCACGGATCAAGGCGGTGCTGGATACATTGGCCGTCTTTTGAAGAGGGCTGCCAACGCGATGACCCATTTCGATTCGTTGACTGGTCTTAAGGCCGTTCCGATAGTTCTTCCATGAACTCCGACATCGGACCTCTTCTCGGCGCCTGGGATTTCCATCCCGGCGAAGTGATTGTCCGCCGCGTCAAAGGCAAGGACGGCATGGAAAAGATCCAGCTCCGCGTCGACCTCGGCATCCTGCAGATGAACGCCGAGGGGCGGCCCGACGGGAAGCTTCCGATGGGGCATCCCACCTGGCTGGAGTATTACCAGCAGAAGGCCGCGCAAGTGACGGATGATCCGTTCCAGCTCAAGCCCGAAGACTTCGCAAAGCTCCAGCAGGAGCTGATCCAGTTTCATCACCGCTACATCTGCCTGTTTCACCTCGAGGACTTCCCGGCCGTTCTTCGAGACACGACGCGGAACTTGGACGTGATGCAGTTCGTCCGGCAGCACTGTGACAATGCGGACCTGATCTGGACGTTGGAGCAGTTCAAGCCGCAGCTGTTGATGATGCGCGGCCGGGGGCTGGAGTCCGAGCGGCTTGCCTCCGACGATTGGCCCGGCGCCATCACGGACCTCGAGGCGGAGATGGAGAACATCCGCACCACCTACGCGGAGAACAACCGGGCCGAACTGGCCGAACAGAGCGCCGAGCTGAAATCGCTGGAGGCGCGCCTTGTTTTCCTAAGGAGCAAGAAGCCGCTGACCGAACGGCAGAAGCTGGAGTCCGCCCTGGAAGACGCGGTGCAGCGCGAGGACTACGAGGAGGCGGCGCGGGTCCGCGACGCCATCAGGAACCTGCAGGCCTGACCGGATATTTCAAAATGACCACCAACGAAAAACTATCGGCCGAAATCAAGGCGGCGATGATCGCCAAAGACACCGTGCGTCTCGGCACGCTGCGCCTGCTCAAATCCGCGGCCGGCTATCTTCAGATCGAAAAGAAGGTGGACAGCCTGACGGATGTCGACTTTCTGGCTCTGGTCCAGCGTGAGGCCAAGAAGCGGAAGGATTCGATCACGCAGTATGAGGCGGGCGGCAGACCGGACTTGGCGCTGGGTGAAAAGGCCGAGTTGGCGGTCCTCGAAACATACCTGCCGAAGGCTCTTTCACCGGCGGAACTGGAGGCGTTGGTCCGCGAAGCGATCTCGGAGACTGGCGCCACCAGCAAGGCGCAGATGGGTTTGGTGATGAAGGCTGCCCAGGCCAAGGCCGCAGGTCGGGCGGATGGGCGGGCGATCAGCGCGTTGGTCAACTCCCTTCTGGCCCCTTAAAAGCCGGGAGCACGGTTACTTCTTCGGGAACCAGACGTAGAGGAAGAAGTAGACGAGGACGCCGGTGACCGAGACATACATCCACACGGGCCAAGTCCAACGCGCGATGGCTTTATGCGCGGTGAAGTTCTCCTTGAACGCCCGGCTCATGGTCATCAGCACCATCGGCACGATCGTGATCGCGAGGATGATGTGGCTGATCAGCATGACGTAGTAGATCGTCCGGATCGCACCCTCCCCGCCGAATGGCGTGTGGACGCCGCGGACGAGCACTTTGTGCGCGACGTAGCAAACGAGGAAAACCACCGAAGTCGCGAAGGCTGATATCATGCACGTCTTGTGCGCCGTCTTGTTGCCGGCCTTGATGAAGATGAACCCAAGCGTCAAAAGGACGGTCGCGATGCCATTGAGGGTCGCGTTGATCGGAGGAAGAATGGAGGCATCCATGGTCAAAGTTCTTTGAGCAGTGTCCGGATCGCGTGGCGGATGGGTTCGCGCTTCTCGGGGAGTGATCCGTCATACCAGCCACGGATATGGCCTGAGCGGTCGACCAGCGCGAAGTAGGGACCGTGGAGGAACAGGTCGTCGAGATCGACCCGGTTTGTCAGCGGATTATCGGTCATGATGAACTTGAGTCCGTTGACGCCGAGTTGCTGGACATCCGATTTGTTTCCAGTGAGGAAGCTCCATCTCCGGTGATCCGCTCCATATTTTTCGCCGTATCGCTTTAGGACTGACGGCGTGTCCCGATCGGTATCAGCCGTCAATGAAATGAGGCGGAAGTCGGGTTCACCTGCGAACTCCAACTGAAGTTCGCTGAAGTGACGGGCCAGCTTCGGACACAGGGACGGGCAGGTGGTGAAGACGGTGTTGGCGATCCAGACCCGGCCCTTGAGCGTATCCAGGGTGATCGGCTCGTTGAGCTGGTTTGTCAGTTGGAACGCGGGAACGGTCGCGAGCACGGGAAGATCCTCGCCGTGGCTGGATCGTTCTCTGAGGAAAGCGATCGCGATCGCAAAGGTCGCGGTGAACAGGATCGCCCAAGTCAGGCGCTCATGTGATTTCTGGTTCATCTGGGATCAAACGCCGTCAAACCGTGGAACAAAAAACCCGAGGTGCAACCTCGGGTTTGAGGATTTAAAAATGCGCGAAGCGGCTCAGTCGAAGGAGCCGGCCCCGGCGCCGCTCTTGGATTTCTCTGCGAACCACTTGTCGTATTCCGCCTGGCTCTTGACCGTGATGCTGGCGCGCATGCCGCCGTGGCCGTTGCCGCAAAGCTGCGCGCAGGTAACGAGGTAGGTGCCTTCCTTGGCCGGCGTGAACGTCATGGGGATGCTCAGTCCGGGCATCGCATCCTGTTGGGCGCGCATCGAGTGGACGGCGAACCCGTGGATCACGTCCATCGAGCTGATGTGGAAGACGACCGGCTTGTTGTTCGGGATCACGATGTCGTTGTAGACCACGAAGTCGTCCTTCCCCAAAGGGTCGGATTTGTCCAAGCCAAGCTTGTCGGTCGAGAGGAACTTGATGTCGCTCCTGCCAAATTGTCCGTCGAGTCCGGGATAACGGGCGTTCCATCCGAATTGCTGGCCGACGATCCGCAGCGTGGTGGCTTCGCTTTCCTTGGGGAAGTCCGCCGCGGCTTTCGCCCACAGAGGTATCGCGAACCCGATCAGCAGCACCGCTTCGATGAGGGCGATCACGCCTTCGAGGTAGGTGGAGATGTGGCTCTTCACGCCGACATAGTCCGCCTTGGGGTTCGCGCCGGCCCGGAACTTCACCATGCAGTAGAGGAAGTAGATGAGCCAACCCACGAACAACGCCGCCATCAGCACGTGGACGTAGATGAGGAGTTGGTCAATGCCGGCTCCTTGATGGGAGGCGTTGGCCGGCGTTCCTGGGAAATCGATCTTGTCCATGCTTAGTCTTTGTCGGTCGGGGAATCTTCGGTGAAATCAAGCGAGCCCTCATCGTTGAAGGCCTCTTCTGCGGCACAGGTGGCGGAGCGTTTGGCGACGTAGACGAAAAAGCACACGATGCCCGCAAGGACGGAGCCAATCACGGCCAGAAGGGCGAGGATACCCATGTTCATGCCCTCGGCCAGACGGGAATCAGTTCGGCCAAAGCAGGTCGCACAGGCGGACGAGTCGAGCGTGCCCATCACGAGAAACGCAGCGGCCGCGATGAGGATTAGAGTGGAGCGTTTCATAGGTAGCTAATGTTCTTAAGCTTCTTGAAAACGATGCGGCCGTAGATCACCAAGACCACGGCGGAAACGGCGGAGCCCACACCCAGAACGAGGTCCACCGTCTGTTTGGTCTCGGAGTGGTTTTGAAGGAACCAAAACGCGAGGCCGGCCGCCAATAAGGTGGCTGCGGTGACGAAGACGATGTGGAGGGCTTTGAGCGACATGAGTGTTCCTCAGTGGGCGGGAGTGACCGCCGGTGCGTGGGGCGCCGGAACCAATGTTGTGTGCTGTTTCTTTCCGCCGCCGATCAGGCTCTCGGGAGCCATGGTCCAGATGCAAAGGGCCACCAGGACGGCGAAGAAGAATCCGGCTACGATGAGGATGGCGTGGACCATCCTCTTTTCTGAAATCAAGTGCATGAACCACCCGGCCACCAGGGTCGCCTTGATGCTGGCGATGATGAGGCCGATCGTGATGTTGATCCAGGCGGCGCCGAAATCCACGTAGGAAATCCCGACGGTGACGATCGTTCCAAGGATGAGCATTCCGAAGATCAGCAGGTAGACCTTCACGTGGGCCCTGATGTGCTCGGCCTCGTGGTCGTGGTCGACGGAATGGTCGGCGTGTGCGTGTTCAGCCATAGGATGCGTGTCGTTCAGAGGAGATACAAAACGGGGAAGAGGAAGATCCAGACGAGGTCGACGAAGTGCCAGAACAGGCCGCAGACTTCGACGCGATTGGTGAAACGTTCTGGATCCGTCTTCCACATGCGGGCACCGGGAAGCCAGAGATAGGCGATCACGAGGGCCCCGCCGATGACGTGAAGGGCGTGGAGGCCCGTCATCGTGAAGTAGATCGCGAAATAGGTGCTCTGTTGGGGACCCCAGAAGGTCAGGCGCTGGACGTCGGCCATCTTGATCTTGACCGGCTTGTGATCGTCGTGGGAGGCGGCATCGTGGCCGTGGCCGGAAGGCGGATCCTTGACGAATTCGATCTCGGCGACGTTTGCGGCGCGGAGTTTCTTGTCGGTCGTGAAATACTGCTTTGGCTCCAAGTGCCCCGTCATCGCAGTGCCGTCATTGAGCACCACATGGTAGTGCGAGAACTTGGCCGCGTATTCGAAGGACTTGATCGCGCAGAACCCCATCGCGCAAACGATGGTGATGCCTTGGAACATGAAGAACTTGTTGAAGTTTTTCAGCTTCAACGAAACCCAGGCCATGACGACCGTAACCGACGAAACAATCAGGACGAGCGTGTTGATCGCCCCCATGGGAACGTTCAGGAGCCCGTCGGAGTGGTGAGGCCATGCAGCCAAAGCAGGCCATACCAGTTTTGGATCCGCCCCGACCCTGAGAAGGATGTAGGAGGAGAACAGGGCGCCGAAGAGCATCACTTCGGAGGCGAGAAACAGCCAGATTCCGACCTTGGCATTGTAGAGAGCCGTATCCGGTCTTGGCTTTGTCGTGTAAGGGATTTCCATGGCTTACTTGGCAGAGGTGTTCTTGGTGTCGCTCTTGCGGGCGGGCAGCTCGTTCTGGGGCGTGAAGTCGTCCTTCGCGCCGGGAACGCTGTATTCGTAGGGTCCACGGTAGACGTTGGGCACGACGGCGAAGTTGCCGTGGCCGGGAGGGGTCGGCGTCTGCCATTCGAGCGTGGTGGACTTCCAAGGATTGTCTGAATTGGTCTTCTGACCCTTCTTGATGCTGATGAAAAGATTCAGGATGAAAGGGATCTGGGCGATCGCGAGGCACAGGGCCGCCCAGCTGATGTGCTTGTTCAGGTTGATGACGAAGTCACTGAGGCCGTCGGCCACGCCCTGGTTCTGCGGGTTGGACAGGGCGTAGGTGGCTCCGCCGTCCGACATGCGGCGATGCATGCCGGCCAGACCCTGGATGAACATCGGGAAGAACACGGCGTTCATGAAGATGAGGGAAAGCCAGAAGTGGACCTTGCCCCAGAATTCGTTGAGGTAGCGGCCGGTCATCTTTGGATACCAAAAATAAACGCCTGCAAAAAAGCCGAAGATGATTCCTGGGGCGACTATGTAGTGGAAGTGGGCGATGACGTAGTAGGTATCGTGGAGCTGGATGTCGCTTGCGTTGAATCCGAGCGGCAGACCGGTGAGTCCGCCGATGCCGAACATCACGAGGAACGCCAATGAGAAGAGCATCGGGACATTGAACCGGATCGATCCACCCCAGAGTGAGATGAACAAACACGTCAGAAGGATGACCGAAGGAATCGAGATCATCATCGTCGTCGTCTGGAAGAACGTGCTGATCTTCGTTCCCATGCCGGTGAGATACATGTGGTGAGCCCACACGATGAAGGAGAGGAAGCCGATCGCGAGAACGCCATAGACCATCGAGCGGTAGCCCCACAACGGCTTGCGCGTATTGTTGGCGATCACTTCCGCGACGATGCCGATGGCCGGCAACAGGAGGATGTAGACCTCAGGATGGCCGAGGAACCAGAAGAGGTGCTGCCACAGCAACGGGCTGCCGCCGCCGCTGATGTTCAACGGTTGTCCCGAGACCACCATGCCGGAGGGCAGGAAGAAGCTGGAACCGGTCAGGTTGTCGACGAGCTGCATTGCCGCAGCGGCTTCGAGTGGAGGGAAGGCCAGGATCAGGAGGAAGGCGGTCACGAATTCAGCCCAGACGAAAAACGGCAGGCGCATCCAGTTCATGCCCTTGGCCCGGAGTTGGATGATCGTGGTGACGAAGTTGATCGATCCGAGCAGCGAAGCGGAGATGTTGAAGACCATGCCAATGAGCCACATGGTCTGACCGTTGAGGACGTGAGCCAAATCATTGACGCTCGCGAGAGGCGAATAGGAGGTCCAGCCCGACTTCGCCGCACCGGCCGGCATGACGAAGCTGGCGAGCATCAAGAGACCTCCGAGCAAGTAGCTCTGGTAGCTGACCATGTTGAGGCGGGGGAACGCCATGTCCGGGGCGCCGATCTGCAGGGGGACGACGTAATTGCCGAAGGCTCCGACACCGATGGGCACGATTGCCAAGAAGACCATGATCGTTCCGTGCATCGCGCCGAACGAATTGTAGAGATCGGGCAGCATCACGCCGGGAACTCCCGCCGCATCCTTGCCGACCCAAAGATCGCCCAGGATGGCTTGGAGCAGGCCGCCGACGATCGGCAACGCTTTGCCGGGATAGGCCATCTGCCAGCGCATGGCCAGCATGAGGAAAAGGCCGATCAGCATGAAGCAAAAGGCCGTCAGCCCGTATTGCAGGCCGATGACCTTGTGATCCGTCGAGAACACGTATTTGCGCCAGAAGCTCAGCTCGTGGTGATCGTGTCCACCGTGCTCGGTGTGCGCTCCGTGCGCCGTAGTCTGCTGTGCCATAGGGTCAGTTTCGGGAATTTGTAGGACGCCGTTTCGAGTTAAATGCAGCCATTCAGGTCACAAGTTCAAGTGCTCAGTCGCTTGTTCGTTAAAAAATGAGAGCCCGTAATCAGAAAGGCTTCAGGACTTATCCAAGACCATCAGCGCGAGAATCAGCGGAAGGTAGATGATCGAGGCAAAAAAAAGGCGACGCGCCGAAGCCGCCGACAGGCTTCTCGAGAACTTCCACGCCATCACCAGCATGACGATTCCCGCCGCGAGCGCTCCGAACAGGTAGACCGGCCCGACCAACTTCATGATAAACGGCGCCAGACTCACGGGGATCAGCAGGAGCGAATGGCTCACGGCTTGGCTCCCTGTGCGAGCGCCTTGGGGATCCACCACCGGAAGCATGACGTAGCCGGCTTGCGCGTAGTCCTCACGGTAGAGCCATGCGATGGCGAGAAAGTGCGGGAGTTGCCAGACGAACAGGATCGCGAACAGGGACCACCCCCCGAGCGTGATGTCGTTTCGGGCGGCGGCCCATCCCATCAACGGTGGAAGTGCCCCGGGGATCGCGCCGATGATTGTGTTCAGAGTCGTGAGACGTTTGAGCGGAGTGTAGACGAACAAGTAGCTGAGGAGGGTGGCGGCGCCCAGGAGAGCGGTTAGCGAGTTCACCCAGAATTGCAAGATGCCGAGACCAATCAGGGACGTGACGGCGCCGAGCAGCAGCACATGGCCGGGAGACAGTTCCTTGGCAGGCAGCGGGCGGGTCGCGGTCCGACGCATACGGGTGTCATGTTCGCGCTCGATGTATTGATTCAATGCGGACGCTCCCGCCGCGACCATTGCCGTTCCAACGAGGGTCAGCGTTAGGAGGACCGGTCGAATCGGACCACGGGTCCCGACGAAGAAGCCGACCACTGTGGTGAGGACGACGAGGAACGTCAGGCGGGCCTTGAACAGATCCGAGTAGATCGCCACACGGCCTCGTTGGGCTGAAGCGGCGGATTCGATCGGTTCGGCGGTGGCCTTCATGTCACGCGGTTCGTGCGGCCACGTCGGCCGACGAGCTCGGTATCCTTGGGGATTGCGGAACCGGAAGCAACCTAAACGCTGCCACGCTGAAGAGTGCCCCGGTCATCAGCGACAGCGCTCCGACCGCCATGTGGGCGGTGGCGACGTCGGCCGCCTTCTTCGTCCAAATCGTCACCGCACCGAGGGTGACCTGCACTAGGATCAAGGCGAGCCACGTGTTTGCGAAGCGCCGAAGCGGTGAACCCGAGGCGTGTGTTTTCCGTGTCCGCCACCAGCAAACAGTCACGAGTGCCGCGATGGTGTAGGCCATGAGCCGGTGAACCATCTGCAGGATGATCTGTCCCGCAGTGATGTCGTTGTAGGAGATCATCGACACGCGCGCCTGGTTGTAGCCAGCGACCGCTGCAGAAGACGTGTCAGGCCAGATATTTCCATAAGCGAGCGGGAAATCGGGGATTGCCAGGCCGGCGTGCTGATGGCGCATCGAAGCGCCTATGATCAGCTGCATAAAGATGACGATGGTCAGGACTGGAGCCCAGCGACGGAGACTGGAATCCTTCGATGGGCGCGACCCGGCGTCGCCCCACAATTGCCAACGCCGGGTCGTCATCAACGCGATGACGCAGACGAGCGAGAAGAAAAGTTGAGCGACCGCCGCGTGAATGACGCCGAACTCGGCGCCCCAGCCGTGTTTGTCGAAGACGACGCGGAACCCGCCGAGAATTCCTTGCAGGACGACTCCGAAAAACGCGACCAGCCCCAGTTTGCGAAGCACATCCGGAACCCGGGAGAACCAAAGCGAGATGGCGAGGCCCATCGTCAGCAGTCCGACGAATGCGCCCTTGAGCCGGTGGGAATGCTCCCAAAAGACTCCGCCTTGGCTCCACTTGTCCCAAGGCAGGAGAAACATGTTGTAGCCATAACTGTTCGGCCAATCGGGCACCGACATGCCCACGCCTTTGCTCGTCACCATGCCGCCGATGCAGACCAGGAACAGCGTCGAAACAGCTGTCGCCATCGCGAGGATCCGGATGTGTCGAGGAATTGGATTTTGCATCGGCTAGGGGTGGTTGAGTGCTGAAAAAAAGCCGCCGGGACAAGTCCCGGCGGCTCACGAAATGGATGAGCCTCTTAGGGGGCTTTGTATTCGATCTCGAAGCTTTCCTTCGCGCCGGCGTCACCCACGGTGACTTCCTTCACGATGCCTTCGTTCACGCCGTGCGTCTTCGGGTGGTAAACGACGACCTGATACTTTCCGGCCGGGACGTTCTTCACAGAGAAATTGCCGTCGGCATCGGTGGTGGCGAAGAACGAGTTCTCGAACACGCCGACCCACGCCAGCATCCACGGGTGGACATCGCAGCGGAACTGGATGAACTCGGGATTCGGGAACATCAAATCGTTCATTTGTCCCTTGGTCGGCATACCGAAGTTCTTTCCGGTATTCTTCTTCGCGCGCGTTGAGTTCACGTTGTGGAGAACGGGGTCGCTGTTCTTCACCGTGAAGCCCTGGCCAGCGAGGACGCCGAACGTGTAGGGCTGGTATTCGCAGTGGATCTGGTCGAGAAGGGGTTTTTCAGCAGGAGGAGCGAACTTCTTGCCGTCCACTCCCGTTCCGGACTTGAGATAGACGAAAACACCGGCGAGGCCGCTGTCCTTGCCGACCACGAACTGGCGGCTCTTGATGACGTAGGCTTCAGGATTGCCGCACATGTTCTCCTTCATCGGCTGCTGGGCCGCAGCCGGAGGGGTGCCCTTGAGGGTGACTTTGCCGGTCAGATCGGCAGCAATAAGGCTGGGAGCGGCCGCAATCAGGGCCAGGCTCAGGACGGTGGATGACTTGTTCATAGAATCGATGTTCGACTTTTGCCCAATTAACCTAGCGGCCACCAAAGGTGTCGCAAGTCCTTTGTGAAATGTTTCACAAGCCCGTGACAGAGGTTGGACGATTTGCGCCGGCTCCTATTCGCATTCCTCGGGAGCGGTTGCTGGTCAGGGTATTCCGACTTGGATGAAGCCCTCTTGGCCGAGGTTGCAAAGTGCGGGACTTATCCTGACCATCACCCCATGAAATCCACTCTTTGCTCCATGGTCCTGACCGGTTCGTTTCTCGCCCTCTCCCAAACATCACAAGCCGACTGGCCCAACGTCCGCGGCTCGTTGGTCGACGGCACAGTGCCGGGAGTGTCGGTTGCGCCGTGGGGCGCTAAGGGGCCCAAGCAGGTCTGGAAGGTTCCGACCGCAGCCGGGTTTAGTTCGTTCTCCGTGAAAGACGGCCGCGCCTACACGCTTGTGACCAAGAACGTCGAGGGAGTCGCGCTCGAAGCCTGCACCGCGTTGGATGCAAGCACCGGCAAAGAGCTTTGGAGCACGGCGTTCAATCCAGTCAAATATGACGGCGGAGGGGACAGCGGCACCCCGGACAACAAGGGTGGCGACGGGCCCCGATCCACGCCGACGCTCGACGGCGACAAGGTCTATGTGTTCACCGCCGACCTCGTGCTGGGTTGCCTCGATGCCAAGACGGGCAAGCAGATCTGGAAGCGCGAAATCATCAAGGAGCACGCCGGCCGCAACATCACCTGGAAGAACGCCGCTTCGCCGTTGGTGGAAGGCAACCTGGTGTTCGTGGCCGGTGGTGGTGCCGGGCAGTCACTGCTCGGCATCGACAAGATGACGGGCAAGACCGTGTGGCAGTCGCACGATGAGAAGATGACCCACGCCAATCCCGCGCCTGCCACGATCCACGGCGTGCGTCAGATCATCTTCTTCACCCAGTCCGGTTTGGTATCCGTTTCTCCCAAGGACGGAGCGCTCCTCTGGAAGCAGGCTTTCCCCTATGCCGTTTCGACTGCTGCTGCTCCCGTTGTGGGCGGTGACATTGTCTATTGCTCGGCCGGTTACGGAGTGGGCGCAGCGGCTTTCCGGGTGAATCACACAGGCGCCGCGTGGAACACGGAACAACTCTACCGTCTCACCGGCAACAAGCCGCTCGCCAACCACTGGAGCACACCGGTCTACAAGGACGGGCACCTCTACGGCATGTTCAGCTTCAAGGAATATGGCACCGGCCCGATCAAGTGCGTCGAACTCGCCACCGGCAAGGTCAAGTGGGAGCAGGCTGGATTCGGTCCCGGCAACGTCATCATCGCCGGCAACGACATCGTTGCCCTCAGTGACAAGGGCGAACTCGTCCTCATCGAGGCGACCCCGTCCGCCTACAAGGAGAAGTCCCGCGCCGATGTCCTCGACGGCAAGTGCTGGTCGCACCCTGCCCTGTCCGATGGGCGCATCTACGTCCGAAGCACGAAGGAAGGCGCCTGCTTCGACGTGACGGCGGCGACGGCGTCCCGTTGAGTCTGCGAATCCCTATTCGTGCGGGATTGGTGGGGTCTGATTTACGCAAGATTGGGGTGTCGCCTCTTCGGCTGCTTTGGCCAAGTCTCGGTCTGTCCCCATGACCGAGCCCCGAACCGATCGCCAACGCCTCACCTCGGCCCTTGCGCTGTCGATTGCGCTCACGGTCTTGGCGGTTCTACTCCGGAGCCATCAGGGAACCAGCCTGGTCAAGGGCAGCTACGACAGCCTGCACCTGCTTCGCGACCTCGCTGGCTGGGCGGCCGAAGACGGCCGCGTGGTGATCGTCTACCTCGACCCCCAGTCGTATCGGAGCGCGGGGCACGATCCGTCAAAGCCTTGGCCGCGGGAGATGCACGCGCGCCTGGTTGACCGGCTGACCCAATCGAAGGCCAGGGCCATCGTGTTCGACATCTTGTTCGCCGATCCGGGACCGGACGCCGTGTCGGACGAAAAGCTGGCGACTGCCATAGGACGAAACGGCAAGGTCATCTTGGCTGCGGACCGGAACTCCGACTCCACCCACCAACCTTCCGGTGCCCAGGATTGGCTCAGGCTGACCACGATCCATCTGCCCTATGCGCCGTTGCTCGCGGCGTCCTCGGGTTGGGGGTTGGCCGATCACAAGGTCGACGAAGATTTCACGGTTCGCCGGAGCTTCTCGGGAATTGTCGCCGACAATCAACCCAGCCTGGGGTGGGCTGTAGCCAAGATGCTGCGGCTTGCGGGAGCATCAGACGCCACAGCGATGCGCCAGTGGAACGCCGGCTGGATGCGCTACTACAGTCCGCCGCTCACGATTCCCCATGTCAGCTACTGGGACGCGCTCCAACCCGACGGAGTCCCGGACGGCTTCTTCCGCGACAAGATCGTCCTCATCGGGCCTCGCCCGATGACGGAGTCATTCCTTGCGCGCCATGACGAGTTTCGCAGCCCGTTCGGATCGGTGTCATCGCGCTACGCTTTCATGCCCGGAGTGGAAGTCCACGGCACCCAGATCCTGAACCTCCTCCGCAACGACGGGCTCAAGCGGTTGGCGGAGAGCACGGAAACTTTGGTTCTGGTGGTGGCGGCTTTCGCGGCCGGGTTCGGACTCTTGTGGCTGCGGCCGATTGCGGCGGCGGTTGCCGCGGTCGTCGGATTCCTTGTGGTCGCCGGACTTGCAACGTGGAGTTTTGGCGGAGGTGTTTGGTTTCCGTGGCTGATCGTGGGCGTCGTCCAGATTCCCGGTGCGTTGGGTGGATCCGTCCTCTTTCACTCGGTTGAATGGTATCGGACGCGCCGCCGGCTTGAGGCCGCGCGACGTGTCGCGGAGGCCTTGATCCGCGAACAGGCGGCCCTGATCGACAAGGCCCATGACGCAATTCTCGTCCAGGATCTGGATGGCCGCGTGCGCTATGCGAACCCCAGCGCGAAAACGCTCTTCGGCTGGAATGACGACGAGTGGAGGAGGCTCGGGGCGCTTGCTTCGCTCTTCGCGTTGGACGTCGGGGCGATTGATCTCGCGAGGCAACAGGCACTGGCCGATGGCGAATGGAATGGCGAGCTCAGGCTCCAGTCGGCGGCCGGGCGGGTGGTGATTGTTTCCAGCCGCTGGACCCTGATCCGCGACGAGGCCGGGCAGGCGAAGGAACTTCTCCTCATCAGCTCCGACATCACCGACCAGAAACAGTTGGAGGCGCAGTTCCTCCGCACCCAGCGCATGGAGACGATCGGGGCGCTCGCCGGAAGCATGGCCCACGACTTGAACAACGCGCTCTCCCCGATCCTCATGGGCGTCCAGATGCTCCGTCGGCGAGGCGGCGACGGGGAATCGGCCCGCATCCTGGGCTTGATCGAATCGAGCACGCATCGGGGCGCGCAGATGGTCCGGCAGGTCCTGCACTTCGCGCGGGGACGGGAAGGCGAGACTGAACGGCTTTCGATTGGTCCGGTGGTCCGCGAGATGGAGAAGATAGTGCGCGATGGCTTTCCGAAGGGAATCGAAGTGGAGGCGTTTCTTCCGGTCGACCTGTGGAGTGTCCGAGGCAACCCGATCCAGCTCCATCAGGTGCTCCTCAACCTTTGCGTGAACGCCCGTGACGCGATGCCGAACGGTGGGCGCATCACCTTCGTCGCCGACAATGTCGTGCTCGGCCTCGACGATCTCGGGCACTTCCCGGAAGCGCACCCCGGCGATTTCGTGTCGATCACCGTTTCTGATACGGGCACCGGAATGCCGCCCGAGATACGCGCCCGGATCTTTGAACCATTTTTCACCACCAAAGGCGAGGGACTCGGCACCGGCATCGGTCTCTCGACGGTGGTCCGCATCGTCAAGAACCACGGCGGTTGCCTGCGGGTGGAGAGCGAACCGGGGCGTGGCACCACGTTTGAGATGCTTTTGCCACGGGACTCCGAGAAGCTGGAAGTCCCTGCCGACAGCGCCGAGCGGCCGATTCCCCGAGGCGCGGGCGAACTGGTGGTCGTGGCGGATGGTGAACTGTCGATCCGCGACCTTGTTTCGGACGGATTGCGTGCCCACGGCTACCGGGTATTGGCGGAGTCGGACGTTGCATCGGCGTTGACCCTCGTGAAGAACCACGGGGACGATGTTCGCCTCGTCATCGTTGATGCGGGTCTTCCTGAATTCCCGGCACTGCGCTCCGCCTTTCCCGATTTACCGGTGATCGTGACCGGCCCGGAAGTCTCGGCCGCTTCCGCCGAGTTGTCGGACGCGAGAACCCGCGTGCTCAAAAAACCATTCGCGCTGGGTGAAATTCTAGTGGCGGTGGGATCCTGCCTTGGAAAGAAATGAACGAAGCCCCAAGCTCTCGCACCTGATGTCCGACAGTCCCAAAGAGAAGACGTCCAAGCGCTTCGCCTGCCTCATCGTGGAGGACGATGCCGCGTTCGCGGCGCTGGCCGAGAGCGTCGTTCGAAGCGAGGGCGGCGAACCTGTCCTCTGCCCCAATCTCGCCACGGCGCGCGAAGCCTCGGCGGCGCGCCACTTTGATCTCGTCCTGCTCGACAACCACCTGCCCGACGGCAAGGGCTATGCCTTCTTCGCCCAACTGGCCCGCCGCCAGCCCGACGCGCCGATCGTCTTGATCACCGGCGCTCCGGACCTGGGCGAAGCGGTCGCGCTGACGCGCAACGGGCTCTTCGACTATCTGACCAAACCCGTCGCACTCGACGCGTTGACCGATTGCCTGCGGCGCGCCCGCCTGCGGATGGACGCCAAGCCGGGAGCCGAGGTCGGACCCGAATGGTTCGGCGAATCCGCCGCCATGAAGGACGTCGTCCAACAGCTCCGCCAAGCGGCGCGGCATCCGGCCACGACGGTCTTGATCACGGGCGAGACCGGCACCGGGAAGGATGTGGCCGCCCGGATTCTCCATCTGCTTTCGCATCCCGATGGCAAGGCGCCCTTCGTTCCGGTGAACTGCGCCGCCATGCCTTCGGACATGTTCGAAGCGGAGCTGTTCGGAGCCGAAAAGGGCGCCTACACGGGGGCCGACAGGAAACGCCCGGGCCTCGCGGCATCGACGGCAAACGGAACCCTCTTCCTCGATGAGATCGCGGAGGTTCCCCTCAATCTCCAGGCGAAGCTCCTCCGCCTCCTTGAGTCCCGCGAATTCCGGCCTCTCGGCGGCGCCGAAACCCAGCCATTCACCGGACGGTTTGTGGCGGCCACGAACAAGGTCCTGGGGGATGAAGTCCATGCGGGCCGTTTCCGCGAGGACCTGCTTTATCGCCTCGATGTTTTCACGGTCGAACTGCCGCCGCTTCGCGACCGACGGGAGGACATTCCCGGCCTCGCCGAACTGCTTCTAGGCAACCTGTGCGCGCGCTACGACCGCACCAAGCTGCTCATTAGGCCGGAGGATCTGGCGGCGCTGGGGGCCCACGAGTTCCCGGGCAACGTCCGCGAGTTGCGCAACATCCTGGAGCGGTCGCTTCTCCGCACCGATGGCGAGACGCATTGGCTCTCGCTCGACCTGAACCGCCTTCGTCGTTCGGGCGCGGCGGCGGCTGTTTCCGCGGCCTTCACGGAGGCGAAATCCTCCGCGGCGCCGCCACCGGATCGCCAACTCAACTTGATGGAGGCGCAGGAGTATCAGCTCATCCGTCAAACGCTCGACGAATGCCGCGGAGGCATCCGCCGAGCGGCGGCCAAGCTCGGAATCTCGCCCCAGGCCCTCCTACGGCGCCTGGAAAAATGGCCGGAGCTCAGGCCGCCTTCGCAAGAGTGAGCCCCTGTTCCGCTGCCGGAACGTCCCAACGCGTTCCGGAACGCTGCCTCCGATAAAGCGGGCCGGACCCGCGCAAAGGGCGGCGATCGCCGGTTGGCAGGTGTGCTGCTATGTATGAGGGACAGGCGACTTGCGCATGAATGGCACCCGACAATCGATCCAGAGCACTCCGGCTTTTCCGAAAGCCGGAGCGCGACTGGTCCGACTGATCGGGCTCGTGGCGTTTGTCATCCTGATGGTCAGCCAAGCCCGGGCCGGTGACCCCGCACTGGTCGACCTCTTCGCCAACAGGGAAGTGACGAGCGATCCGACGGGCGACGTTCACGGGAGCAACGTCGCTGCAAGCCGCGAACCCGGAGAGCCCCGGCACGGAGGGAAACGCGGCGGCCGGTCGGTTTGGCTTTCGTGGGTCGCGCCGGCCAACGGCATCGCCACTTTCGGCACGGACGGCAGCACCTTCGACACGCTCCTGTCGGCCTATTACTTCAAGGGGGCTGCGACGAACAACATCGCCGAACTTGAAGAACTCTCCAGGAACGACGACGCGCCGGGGCTCGAACCCGCGAGCCAGTTGCAGTTCGGCGCGCGGGCGGGCGTCCGCTATGAAATCGCGATCGACGGGTTCAACGGCGCGGCCGGCGACATCCGGTTGCGATGGTCGTTCGTCAACGCCACGTCCCCTCCCCCGGTCACGTTGCTGGTCACAGGCGATCGGGCCGCGCGGCTTGGCGACACGGTCACCCTTTCGGTGAACATGATCGTGACGCCGGACTTGGACCTGAACTGGCGATTCAACGGCGAATCGATGCCCGAGGAAGTGGGACAAGATTTCGGCACCAACTTCGTGATCACCAGCCTCCAGGCGACCAACGTCGGGCGCTACAGCCTGCGCGTGCGGATGGGCAAGGTGCAGTTCGACACGACGCCCGTGGAGATCCAGGTGAACTCGGAGGGCCAGACCAATGCGCTCGCCCGAGACAAGCTGTTGGATTCCCTGGACACGCCGTTGCTCGGTTCGGACGGCACGGCCGGCTCGCGGCCCGCGTTGATGTCCGTCCGTCGCCTGATGGACGGAGTGGTCCGCGGCTACAACGGCTCCCAGATCTTCAGCACCGTGTTCGCCACGGCGGATCCTTCGGAACCCGTGAACTGTGCGGGCCCCGGCGGGGCGTCGTATTGGTTCACTTATCAGTCGCCCACCAATGGAACCGTCGTGCTCGACACGATCGGCAGCGCCTTCCCGACCGCGCTCACGGTCTATGCCTACACGCCGCCGCTGACCAACTACGCGGACCTGATTCCTATTCGCTGCGAATCCGCCACGGTCGGATTGGCAGGCGCCGCGCGCCTCGAGTTCGCGACGGTGAAGGGACGCAGCTATGCCATCGTCGTCGATGGCGTGAACGGCGCGAAAGGAATCGCCCGGTTGAACTACGCCCTCGATGTAGCCCGCCCTCCGATGCCTCCCACGCTGCTGGGGCAGCCCGTCTTGCGGCGGGTTGGGGCGGGAACGGATGTCGTGCTGTCACCGCCGGTGGCAGGCAGCCTCCCTTTGCACTTCCTGTGGCGTCGGAACGGTGTCGGCCTTGGCGACGCGACCAATGCATCTTTGCCCCTTCACCTCGTGGTGCCGGCGGATTCCGGCGATTACGTCGTCACGGTGTCGAACCACGTCGGCGACCCGTTGGCCGTCACGCTGCCTCTGCGGGTGCTGATGCCTACCCTCCTGGAGCTGGCGAGCATTCCCGGAGGCGCTGGTGTTTCTTTCTCCACTGTGACGGGGCAGATCTACGTGGTGGAACAGGCCGACGCCATGAACGGCATCTGGCAAGAGTGGCCCACGCGATACGCCGGCGACGGCTCGCGGATCGTCCTGACCAATGCCGTGGATCAGGCCGGGCGCTTCTACAGGGTGCGGGTCGAGTAGCGACCTCGTGTCCGTTTCGGAGATTCGATCGGCCGGCAGTTTCAGCCCATGGTGGACCCACCATGGGTTTTTCTTTGGGAACGATCCGCTGATCCCTGATCCACGGCCGGAACGCGCGTTCCCTTCCGGGAACGGACCAGTGACAAGTTGCACCCGGAAACACCTGGAAGCCCCGCCAATCAACGCTGGCAAGGCGGCTGCTAATTGGGAGGCAGACCGTTCTCAACCCCCAATGACACAACCCATGAAACTTCTAACCATCGCCCTACTCGCCCTCGTCGGCATCGCCGGCCAGGCCCGCGCCGAAGACCGGCCGATCCACATCGAACACGCCGTCGAGATGGAGTTCGAAACCGAGACCAACAAGATCTACCGGCTCCAGGGCTCGGACGATCTCCAGCATTGGGAAGACGTGGCGGACCCGGTCTTCGGCAGCGGACGTCGCCAACGCCGCCTGGGTTCCACGCGCAATGAAGACGGATCGCGTTCGAACAAGTTCTTCCGCGTGGTGGTCGAGCCCGGAACCAGCGCCACGCTCGCGCCGTGGGGTTTTTCAGGAGCGACCGTGCAGTTGGGCGATGATCTCGTTCCGGAGCGTCTCCGCTTCATGACCGAGACCAACGGCCAGAAGGTGGAAGGCATCGAAACCGATTCCTTCAGCTACCTGTTCACGAAGACCGGCGACAACGAGGTGCAGACGGAGGTGCGGTTCGCAAACGGGCGAACGAACACCTACACCTTCACCTACAGCGCCGGTGACCGCGGCACCTATCTGAGCGAGGAAGTCCGCCGGGGCCGGGTCAAGAACCGCGAGGCCGGCTTGTTCCTGATGGTTTCCAGCAACGCCCCGTCGGGCGGCATGACCAATCCTCCGCCGGCCTCCACGGCTGGGACCAACACGGTTCCCACCAGTCGGCCCGACGCTCTGGGCGGCCTGGTCTATCTGTTCCAATCCGATGCGACTCCCGAGCGCTACGACTTCGTGGGAGCGACCGACGGCATCAAGCAGGAAGACAACGAGCGGCCCGGCGACGACAACCCGGCCAAGCCGTTCACCTACGTCTACACGTTGGGCGCATCGAACACGGCGTCTCTGATCCTCACGTTTGTCGATGGTCGTCGCAGCGAGTTCGACCTGGGCTTCACCAGCGGTGGCTCCGGCAAGTTCGTCCACCGCAAGTTCCGCAACGGAATCCTCAAGGGAACCGACACCGGCTTCTTCTCGCCATCCGCGCTGAGCGTCGGCCAAACCTCGACCGGGGGCGTCGTGGCAGGAACGCCTTCCGTCGCGTTGACCGGGGAAACCTACACCTTCCTTTCAGGCATTCCCCCGGAGGTGCTCGCGTTCCAGACCGCGTCGGCGGGCCTCCAGACGGACGACAGCGGTCCCAGTTCCTACACCTACACCTACGCCGTGACCGAGGCCCACTCGGCCCGCATCGTGGTCACGTTCAAGCCCGGCAAGTGGGATGAATACGTGGTGAACTTCACCGGTGCGAACGGCGGCCGCTTTGTCCGGAAGGAATTCCGCAACAG
>CANJSG010000044.1 GCA_947476875.1 Verrucomicrobiota bacterium
GAATTCGCGTGCGCCTTCGGGCGTGGACTTGAAGAGCGTGGGCGTCTCGACTTCGAGGAAACCCTGTTCGTCCATGAAGCTGCGCGTGGCGATGGCGACCTTCGAGCGGACGCGCAGGTTGCGGATCATCTCCGGGCGGCGCAGGTCGAGATAACGATATTGGAGGCGCAGCTCTTCGTTGACCTTGCTGGCGATCTCCGGGTCATCGACAGGGAAGGGGAGGATCTCGGCGTGGTTGAGGACGGTGCAGCCCTTGACGATCACTTCCACCTGGCCGGTGGGAATCTTGTCGTTGTTCGTGCCGGCAGGACGGGCGCGCACGACGCCGGTGACTTCGATGACGGACTCGCTGTGCAGATGGGTCGCGCCCTCGAAGACTTCCGTGGGCAGATCAGCCGGATCAAAAACTGTCTGCGTGCGTCCCTCACGGTCGCGCAGGTCGATGAAGAGGAGTCCGCCGAGGTCGCGGCGGGAATGGACCCAGCCGGTCAAAGTCACAGTCTTTCCGGCGTGTTCGGCGCGGAGCTCGTTGCAATGGTGCGTGCGTTTCATGAAATCACTGACACTGGGCAAATGCCTAGCATCGGGGGGCGGATGCTGGCGACTAGCGGGCTGAATTCAAAACGAAAGTTGCGGGAGGCGAGTCGGCCTACTGTCAGCCAGAACCGATGTCCCGAAGGGACTTAACGTGGAGAGTCGTGGGCGACAGCCCGCGGTTGGCCGCAAAACGTGGTTGGACCCCGCACGGGGTCGAAGAGCCTGATCCGCAGTTCACCGCAGGTTTCACCTGTGGCTATTCGTCTTCGACCTCTCCGAGGTCGGCTGCGGTGGCCATGGTTGCCGACCTTCACTTCACTGGGATCGAATCCTCAGCGGGAGGCGTTGTCGGGGCGTCCTTGGCTCCGAACTTCACCCGCATATCGTCGAGCAGCGTGTAGACGACGGGGATCACGTAGAGCGTGAGAAAGGTCGACGTCAGCATGCCGCCGACGACCGCGACACCCATGGGACGCCGGCTTTCCGAACCGGCGCCGAAGCCAATCGCGATGGGCATGATGCCAGCAATGGTCGAGAGCGCAGTCATCAAGATCGGACGCAGGCGGACGCGACCGGCTTCTTCCATGGCGGAATGGGAGTCCATTCCTTTGCTGGTCTGCTGGTTGGCGAACTCGACCAGGAGGATCGAGTTCTTGGTCACCAGTCCGATCAGCAGGACGAGGCCGATCTGGCTGAAGAGGTTCACGTTCATGGCTGGGATCGGCGGGTAGAGGCCAACGGAACCGCCCTTGTTCAGGAGCCAGAGAGCGCCGAAGGCGCCGATCATCGCGAGCGGAACGGAGAGGATCACGGTGAACGGATGGACCAGGCTTTCGAACTGCGCCGCCAGCGTCATGTAGACGATCACGAGGGCGAGCCCGAGAATCCACCAGATCTCGGATGACGTGTCGGCGAGGTTCTTGGCGTCGCCTTCCCACGCATGCAGGACACCGGTGGGGAGTTCGGTGGCGAGCAGCGGCTGCACGGCCTTCACCGCGGTGCCGATCGGAACGGAGCCGACCGACGCCGTGATGCTGGCCGAACGGAGTCGGCCATAATGATTGATGCCATTGGGGGAGCCGCCTTCAGTCCGGGTGACCAGGGCAC
Organism: Verrucomicrobiota bacterium; assembly: GCA_947476875.1. Taxonomy (GTDB): domain Bacteria; phylum Verrucomicrobiota; class Verrucomicrobiia; order Limisphaerales; family CANJSG01; genus CANJSG01. The sequence goes on from CANJSG010000044.1 coordinate 1,645, forward strand.
TGAGTTGGATGAGTTCGCCTTTCGTGCTGCGGACGTAGACCCGGTCCAGGTCCGCCGGAGTCAGCCGCGATTCACGTTCGAGCTGGGCGATGACCTTGTATTCCTTGCCGTCGACCTTGATGCGGCTGAGGTCCAATCCGCCGAACAGGATCTGCGTGGTGCGGGAGATGTCCTGGATGCTCACGCCGAGGGCAGCGGCCCGGTTGCGATCGATGTTCACGCGGACTTCCGGTTTGTTGACCTCGAAGCCGACGCGGACGTTGCTGAGAAGCGGCTGGCCGAGCTCGTTGGTGAGACCGCGCAGGACATTGGCGAAGTCGTTGGCCGACTTGCTCAGGACATCGAGATCCTGGTTCTGGAGAATCAGTTCGAACGGCGAATTGTTGAAGCCGACCTCGATGGATTTGGGAAGGTTGGCGATGCCGATCCCGCCCTCGATCTCGGTGAACATCCGTTGGGCGACGCCGCCGGGACCGTTGACGATCTCCTGGACCGTGCGCTTTCGCTCGGAGCTGTCCGTGAAGGTCACGAAGACAATCCCGAGAGTGGATTGACCCGGCCCGCCGAAGGCAGGCGCGACCATCGCGCCATAGCTGGAGACCTCCGGTATCTCGGAGATGATCTTCTCGGCCTTTTTCACCTGGCGATCGGTGTATTCGCTGGTCGAGCCGGTGGGAGTCACCACGAGGGCGAACAGGCGGCCCTTGTCTTCCATCGGCAGGAAATCCTGATCCAGTCCGCGATACGCCAAAACCATCAGGCCCATGGTGGCGGCGGTCACGATCATGGCCACGAAACGGTGTGCAAGCGTCCATTTCAGGGACCGTGAATAGGTCCGGGTGATCCAGTCCAGCGTGCGTTCGAACACGCCGAAGAGTCCTGTTGGCTTCTTGTGCGCAACCGGTTTCAGCAAACGCGCGGCCATCGCGGGCGAGAGCGTCAGGGCGACAAACGCGGAGATGGCCACCGATCCCGCGACGGCGACCGCGAACTCGATGAACAGGCGCCCGGTCGAGCTCTTCTGAAAGGCGAGGGGGGCGAACACGGCGATCAGCGAGATCGTAATCGCGATGATGGCCACGCTGATTTCCTCCATGGCGAGATACGCCGCTTTCATCGGCGGAACACCGTCCTCGATGTGCCGGTAGATGGCCTCGAGCACGACGATGGCGTCATCGACGACCACGCCGATGGCCAGCACCAGCGCGAGCATGGTGAGGATGTTGATCGAGTAGCCGAGCGCATACATCAGCGCGAACGTGCCGATGATCGAAACGGGAATGGCGACCGCCGGGATAAGCGTGGCACGGACGTTCCGGAGGAAAACGAAGATGATCAGGACAACCAGACCGAAGGCGATCGCCAACGTTTCCCACACTTCGGCGATGGACTTCTCCACGAAGGTCGAACTGTCGAAGCCCACCCACATGTCGCATCCCTCGGGGAGCGTCGGTCTGACCGCCTCCATCTCGAGCTTGATCGCCTTGGCCACGGAGACGGTGTTGGCCTGGGCCTGCTTGACGACGCCGAGAAAAATACAGGGCCTGCCGCGCGCCCGGGCGATGGTGCGGAGATCCTCGGGGCCTTCTTCGGCCCGCCCGATGTCCCGCAGGCGCACGAGCGTGTTCCCCACGTTGCGAACGACCAGTTGGTTGAATTCCGCCGCGGTCTTGAGCTCGCCGAGGGTCTGGATGGTCATCTCGCGGTCGAGGTTCTCGACGCGGCCGCTGGGCAATTCAACGTTCTGCTGGGAGAGGGCCGTCTGGACGTCGAGGACCGTCACGCCGCGGGAGGCCATCTTGTTGGAATCGAGCCAGAGCCGCATGGCGTAGCGCTTCTCGCCCCCGATGGTGATCGACGAAACGCCGGCCACGCTCTGGAAGCGGGGCTTGACCTGCCGGTCTGCCAGGGTCGTCAGCTCGAGGGTTGAGTAGCGGTCGCTGTTGATCGCGATCCAGATGATCGGCTGGGCGTCGGAGTCGGCCTTGGAAACGATGGGTTCCAGGATGTCCTGGGGCAGGGCGCCGCGGACGCGGGAAACGCGGTCGCGAACGTCCTGGGCGGCGACGTCGATGTTCCGCGACTGGTCGAACTCGATGGTAATGCCGCTGACGCCTTCGCGGCTTTCCGACCGGAGCGTCTTGATGCCTTGTATGTTGTTGATCGCGTCTTCAAGCCGCTCCGTGATCTCGGTCTCGACCACGCGGGCGTTGGCTCCCGGGAAAACGGTCGTGACGCTGATGACGGGCGGATCGATGGCCGGGAGCTCGCGCACCGGAAGCCGGGACAGGCCGATCAGGCCGAACAGGATCAGCGCGAGATTCATCATCGTCGCGAGGACCGGCCGTTGGATGGAGGCGCGGGAGAGGAACATGGCGGGGGAGCTGGGGTGAGAGGGTGAAAGGGGGCTAGTCCCGGTGTCCGGGAAGGAGCCAAGGCTCCGGATTGTTCTGCATGACGACGAGTTTGCCGATGACGTCGTTGTAGCGGCTGTGGATGGCAAGGCCGCGTTCGCGGGGCAGGTAGGCGCAGCGGACTGCGTGTTCAATCCACGTCTGGGATTCGGCTGCTTCACCTTCGGCGTCATTCAGCTTGCTGATGAATGCGGCTCGGTAGCGGCGCTTTCGCCAACCTTCCGCGATCTGGGCAGTGACGGAGCGGGATGAACGGCGGATTTGATCGATCAACGAGAACTTCTCCTCAAGCGGCCAATGACGGCTCTCTTGGAATAGCTGCGTCGAAAGATCCATGGCGATCCGATAAACCTCCAACTCCCAGTGGTGGGTAATGGGACGCGACGAAGAGGAACTCTCGTTCAACTCGTCGGACGCGTATGGATCTTCGAGGTTCATTTTGATTCTCCCTTTCGCCTCAGCTCACGTTCTCCCTTTCTCAAAAAGAATACGCCGAGTCGTTTGTCGACAGACGGACCGGGGCGCCGGGCCGGAGCTTCTGGGTGCCCTCGACGACGACCATTTCGCCGGGGGAAAGTCCGCTGAGGACTTCGGCACGGCCTTCGATGCGGATGCCGATCTTCACCGGCTTCATCACGGCGGTCCCGTTCGTCGTGATCGCGAAGACCATGGTGACGTCGGCGTTGTTGACGATCGCCGGCTCCGGGATGAGGAGCGCGAATTCGCGGAGCTGCAGCGAGAGATCAAGGTTGGCGAACATGCCGCCGCGGAGCTTGCCGTCGCGGTTGTCGATGCGGGCCTTGATCAACGCGGTCCGCGTCGTCGTCTCGAGCTGCGGTGAGATGAAGAACACTTCGCCGCTGAACTGGTCCTTGGGAAACGCGGCGACCTTGAACACGATCTTCTGCCCGTTCTTCAGCTGGCCGAGGTAACGCTCCGGGACGTTCACCTCGACCTTCACCGTGTCGATGTCGACCACGGTGGTGAGCGGGGTGGCGCGGCTGATGACCTGCCCGGGGCTGATCATGCGGGCGGTGGCGATGCCGCCGAACGGCGCGGTGATCCTGGCGTTCCGGAGCTCGCGCCGGCGCAGGTCGACTCCGGCTTCGTTCGCGGCGTAGACCGCGGAGGACTGGTCGTATTCCTGCTGGGAGATCAGCTTGTCCGCAAACAACTGCTTGGTGCGGTCAAACGTCGTGCGGGCGAGTTTGAGATTCGCTTCGGCCTCGGCCAACTGGGCGACGAAGCGCGTCTGGTCGAGGGCGACGAGAAGCTGATCTTTTTCGACGCGGCCCCCCTCTGAGAAGTTGATCGTCGTGACGAGTCCGTCGACCTCGGCCTTGATGTCGACCATCTCGTTCGGGGCGATTGAGCCGACGAGCGAGATGCTTTCGGACACCGGCCGCTGGGTGGCGGGCACGGCCACGACCTGCACGGCCATGCCGCCCCCGCCTTTTGCGGCGGACGGGTCGTCTTGCTTCTTGCTGCAGCCGGCCAGCGCGGTCGCAAGGATGGTCGCGGCGGCCAGGATTCTTGGTCCAAGGAACATTCCCCAGACTCAATCCGGCGGGAATCGACGGTGCAAGCCCGCAGCCAAAGATTGAGCGTGAGCGCGTCGCCGAGACTGGGCAGAGATTCGGGAGGGGATCGGGGCAGGAGCGGTCGGCCGGGCCGTCTTCAGGCTTCGACCAGTTCATCCGCCTTGGGCCGGAGCACACCGAGGAGAGCCTTCAAAGTGCGCAGGTTCTCCATGGTCTTAGGGCTCAACGCGAAGGTGTGTTTGGCGCGCGCGAGACCCATCAGCACGGCGAACGTTCCTTCCCCATCGCTGATCGGCAGCAGGATGACTCCCCCTGTGGCGTAGGGCTTGAGCCATGCCGGGATGAACGGCTGGATCGCCGTCTCGTTGGGGTTCTGGATAATGACATCCTGGCCCCGGGTGATGCAGATGGTAAAAATGGTCTTAGTCGCGGGATCGACCGACGCGTTGGGCCGGAGAGCGGCAACCTGCTGGCCGAAGCCGTATTCGCCCTGGAACGCCATGGAACAGGGTGGCTGGATGAGGAGCAGCGCGTCGTCGAGTTCCAATGCCCGCCAAAGCAGGCGGGTGGCCTGCTCCCAGGCGGCGGGGTGTTCGGGAACCTTCGCATTGACCACGGGTTCGAGTTCCTTCAGGCCGGTGCGCAACATGCGCTCCGCGTTGTGTCCGCAGGTGAATGTGGGGTCGAGCGGGCCTCGCTTCGAGGTTTCGAGCGCCTTCGGCGCCGGTTGCAGCGTGAGCGGCTGGTCTTCGAGGCATGCCCGGATGTTGATGATGATCCGGTTGCTGAAGAGCGGGCTGGCGAGCTGCCGCTTGTAGGAGTCCACCTTGGACAGGGTGGCCTCGAGGAGCGCCTTCATGTCCTCTTTCGTATATTGGAGGGACTTGCCGTAGCGCTCCATGAGTTCGCGGTAGCCGGTCTGGAAATGCTCCTGCGATTTAAGCCTTGAAAGCAGCTCGCAGAACTTCACCGAGAAATCGATCAGCATGAGCTGCTGGTCGTCCTTGCTGAGTTGGTCGGCCGAGAACTTGTGCTCCGGGATTCCTTCGATGAACCGCAGCAGTGCGGGCGGAAGGTGGGCGCGACGGAGAAGCTCTTTCGCGATCTCCAAGGAGGTCATTCCGAAGAACTCGCGGATGGCTGTCTCAAATCCCTTTTTCTCCCCCAGCGTCATCGCTTCCCGGTATTCCTCCGGGAAGAAGGAGGCGAGAAGAAGGCGGCCGTAGTTGCGCAGGGCGGCGGAGACGAAGGCATGCTCGGGATTATGGGACTTGCGGGTCTCCATGATCGTCTCGGACATCAACGCGCTCGTGAGGGTGATGCAGGCGATCTCGTCGAAATCATCCGTGCTCCAACGGCGGTTGGCGTTCTTCAGAAGGAGGAGCGAGATGGCCATGTTCCGGACGCGGTTGTAGCCGACGGTGGAGATGGCCTGGTTGATCGTCGTAATGTCGGCGCCGTCGGGGTTGTAGGCGACGGTGCAGGCGACCTTGATCAGCTTGGTTGCAATGGTCAGATCGCGGGAAAGGATCTCGCCTACTTGGTGGACCGAGAGGGAATCCACCTTCATCGCCATTTCCCGGACGAGTTCGACGACTTGGGCGATTGAGGCGGTCTCACGGGTCTTCAACCCTGCATCGATCCCGTTGAACGTGCGTTCGATGAGCGCGCTGCAATCGCGGCTTTCGGGGGCGGCAGCCGGCGCGGGGGGCGTTTCCGCCAAGGCAGCGGCCTCTACATTGGTGTCGGGCTCGGCAGAAGCTTCTGAAACCGGAACTTGAGTGGCAGCAGGCATTTGACGTCGACTAGGGAATCGGCGCCAACACCATGCGGCTTAATGGCTCAATCCAGTTTTGTCCCGGATAGGTCTCAAAAACAGGCTTCCGCCTCAGCCCAGCGGGATGATCCAGCGGGAGCGTTAGGCAACCATTCCCTTGAAATCCGGATCGCCTAGGCCCTTCAACTCACCGGTGCTGTCCGCGAAACGTTCCACAGGAGCGCCCATGCGGTTGAGCATGCCGACGTAGAGGTTGCAGAGGGGCGTGTTCTTCTCGTAGGTCAGATGCCGGCCCGTGGCCAGGGTTCCTCCGGCCTTGCCGGCAAGGATGATGGGGAGGTTGCGGGGACTGTGCGCGTTGCCGTCGCGCATGCCGGCCCCGAAGAGGATCATCGAGTTGTCGAGGACGTTGCCTTCGCCTTCCTTGAGGGACCGGAGGCGTTCGAGGAAGTAGGCGTATTGGGCGATGTGCCAGGCGTTGATGCGCTTGTATTCCTCCAGTTTGGCCGCCTCGTTCTCGTGATGAGAAATCTGGTGATGGCCGCCTTTCACGCCGTCGAGGAAGGAGAAGTTCCGGCCGGAGACGGAGTTGCCGAACATGAACGTGCTGACGCGGGTGGAATCGGTCCAGAACCCGAGCGCCATGATGTCGAGCATCAGGCGGGTGTGCTCGGTGTGGTTGCCGCGACGTTCGGAGACTTTGGCCGGGTCGTTGTAGTAGTCGTGGATGCGTTTGCCGAGCTTCTCAACCTCGGCGCGGACGAGCGGATCGCTGTCGGCGTCGTCCTTCTTCCGTTGGGCGTCGAAGGCGATGCGCCTCTCCACCGAGCGGACGGACTCCAGATATTCGTCGAGCTTCCGGCGGTCGTCCTGGCCCACGCGGTTGCGGAGCGACTTGGCGTCGTCCAGCACCGCGTCGATGACCGAACGGTCCCGGACGGCTTCGCGCCGACGTTCGGCGACGTTGGAGCGGAACAACCGGTCGAAGGCGAGCTGCGGATTGATCTCCTTGGCCAGCGGCGTCGTTGGCGAACTCCACGAGATGTGGGCGCCGTAGAGCTGGGTGTAGCCGACATTCGTGTCGACGCCGGTCGCGGGCGGTTCGAGGCCAAGCTCCAGCGAGGGCAGGGGAGTCATGTTGCCGACGCGCGCGGCGGCGACCTGGTCCATCGAGACTCCGGCGCGGAGATTGGATCCCGTCGTGCGCTGGATGGTCTGGCCGGTGAGGAAACCGCCGGTCTTCACGTAGTGGCCGTCGCCCGTGTCGCTGCCGGCGTTCCAAAGCTGGGTGAAGACGAGGATGTCCTTCTTCAATGCCTCGAGCGGCTTCATGCCTTCGGCCAACTCGAACTCGGCCCCCGCGCCCTTGGGTGTCCACTGATGGGGATTCACGCCGTTGGCCATGTAGAGGGTCGCCATGCGGATCGGATGTTTGCCCGGCTGCGCGGCGGCCGCACCCGTCGCGCCGAGGGCGGCGAAGGGCTTCATCGCGTCGAGCAATGGAAGCGCAAGCATGGCACCGGTGCCCTTGAGCATCGTGCGGCGGGAGATCTGCCAGTTCTTCATGGTCGTGTTCAGTTGGCGGCGAAGGAGTGCGACGGGGGTTTTCTGTGTTGGAAGGGATAGCTCATCACTACCTCGGTGACCAGCCTCTGCGTCTTGAAATCGTCCTTCGCCAGCGCCTCGGTGATCCGGCGGATGCTCGGCGTGTCGTAGAACTCCAGCCCACGTCCCAGCGCGTAGGCCAGCATCCGTTCGGTCAGGTTCTTCATGAACTGCCCGCGGCGTTCGAGCAGGATGCCCTTCAGTTCCACCGGTCCGGTGAAGGTCTTTCCGCCGGGCAACGTGCCGGACGCATCGACCGGATCGCCGTCGATCTTCGTCCGCCACCGGCCGATGGCGTCGAACGACTCCAGGCCGAAGCCAAGAGGGTCCAGCTTGCTGTGGCAGGACGTGCATTCGGCCTTGGAGCGATGCTGCTCCAGCTTTTGGCGAAGGGTCATGCCGTCCCGCTTCTTGTCGTCATGCGGCAGGCTCTGGACCAGCGGAGGAGGAGGCGGCGGCGGCGTGCCGAGGATCTCTTCCAAAACCCATTTGCCGCGAAGCACCGGGCTGGTTCGGAGCGGATAGGAGGTCTTGGTCAGGATCGCCGCCATGCCGAGGACACCGCCACGGGCGCGGTTGGTCAGCGACACACGCTGGAGCTCCGGCCCGACGATGCCGGTCAATCCGTAGATCTTGGCGAGGTCTTCGTTGGCGTAGGTGTAGTCGGCGTCGATCAGCTTCAGCAGGCTGGCGTTTTCGGCGAGGAGGCTGTGGAAAAACTTCACCGGCTCCTCCTGCATCGCGTCGGCGAGGGCGGGCGTGAATTCAGGAAACCTCCGTTGGTCGGGCTGGGCCGAGGTTTTGAAGGTTCTCAGGCCGAGCCATTGCTGCGTGAAGTTCTCCGACAGGGCCGTCGAACGCCGATCAGCCAGCATCCGCTTCACTTGTTGCTCGACCGTCTTCGCGGCGGTCAGTTTTCCGGCCGTGGCCAGGCGAAACAATTCGTCGTCCGGCATGGTGGACCAGAGGAAGTAGCTCAGGCGCGTGGCGATCTCCCAGTCGTTCAGTTTGAAGGGCTGGTCCGTCTTGCGGGCTTCCACCGTGCGGAAAAGGAAGTTGGGCGAAACAAGGATGCCCTTCAACGCGAGCTTCACCGCTCCTTCGTGGGGTTCTCCAAGGGCCAGCTCCTGGTCGTAAAGACGGACGTAACGCTCCGTTTCCTCCTTGGTGACCGGACGACGGAAGGCCCGGAAGGCATGGTGTTCGATAATCTTCCGAGCTGTGGACCGTTTGCCGCTGAAGAAGCTGGGCTGCGCGATGAAGACCCGGTTGGAAGGCGCGGCGTTGAGGATCTCCGAAGCGGCCTCGAGATACCGCTCCATCAGGATCGGAGGGATGAACAGCGTGTCGGCGTTGTTGTCGAATCCGCCGCCGCCGCCACCGTCCGAAGGGAACTTGTCGGCCGGCCGGTTCGTCACGCCGAAGAGGTCGCGCACGGTGTTGTTGTATTCGACGCGGTTCAGCCGGTGGCTGACGACGTAGCCGGGATTCTTCTCGATCTTGGTGTCGTCGATTCCGGCCAGCGCCTGCTTGATCCAGGATTCAAGCCGGTCCTTCTCCTCGGCCGTCGGCTGCTTCTTGTTCTTGGGCGGCATCTCGCCGGTGTGGACCTGCTCGTGGACCTTTTCCCAGAGCTTCGGGTCACGGTAGAACGACGCCTCATCCGGGAACTTCGACAGGTCGACCTCGGCCTTCTGCTTTTTCTCGCCGTGGCAGTCGTAGCAATAGTTCTGGAGCAGCGGCTTGATCTCCTTCGCGAAGTCGACCGCGCCGATCCGAAACGGAGACAAGGCCGTGAGCAGCGTCGCAATCCAAACAACAAGACAGCCCAACCCCGGCTGGGATCGGACGGCGTCTCTGGATTGTCGGTTGGCAAATGGCATCGGCAGCCCGACTCGATTTCGTCCCGGGACATTCAGCCAATTTTCCGAGGCCTGTGGGGAAATCGAATGGTCGATGGGAGATTAGCTTTGCCGGGCGTGGTTTCGCAAACGACTTGGCGAACGAAATGCGGTGCACTGCGTTCTACCCGGCTGAATCTGTTGAACCAGTCCCGGCCTTGAGCCAATCCAGGGCGCCTCGGCCTGCTCGTGTCCCCGTCGCAAAGCAGCCCTGCATCAAGTAGCCGCCGGTCGGCGCTTCCCAGTCGATCATTTCGCCCGCGACAAAGATCCCGGGCATCTGCCGGAGCATGAGACTTGGATCAAGCTCGCTCCAGCGGACACCGCCCGCGGACGAGATCGCCTCCGCGATGGGACGGGGACCGGTGAGACGGATCGCGCAGTTCTTCGTCCTCGTGGCCAGGGCGGCGGCAGACGTGACCGGTTCGTTCCCGGGCACCGACGCCAGGATGGCGTAGGAGGCATCGCACAGGCGCCATCTGGAACGGGCTTCAGGCAGGAAGTTTCTGCGGCAGTTCCCCAATTTACGGACCAACTCCTCGGCCGTGCAGGTGGGTTTGAAGTCGATGATGATCTCCGGTTCAGGCATCGCCCGCAGCGCGGCTCCAAGCTGGTAGATTGCGCCGCCTTCGAGGCCGTAGCGCGTCACGAGGAGTTCGCCGACGGCCTCGGCATCCCCGGCCCGGGCCTTGATGTTTTTCAACGGTTTGCCCTCCGCCATGGCGAGCACATCGGCTGGCCACGGGATCTCCCAACCGCAATTGGCCGGTTCCAACGGCGCGATCGAAACGCCCATCGCGAGCAGCGCCGAAACCCATCCTCCATCGGACCCCGTCTCCGGCCATGAACCTCCGCCCGTTGCCAGGATCACGGCGTCGGACTTGACGGTCTTGGTTCCGTCGTCGACCTGGAAATCCACGGAGCACGGTGCTCCGGAGCGCAGCCCGATGAACCGGTGACGCAAGGCGAACTCCACCCCGGTTTCGCGGAGCCGCTGCACCCACCGACGCAGCAGCGGCGCCGCCTTCATCTCGCGTGGATAGACCCGTCCGCTCGTCGCCGCGAACGTTTCGATGCCCAATCCGGCCGCCCATTTGCGCAACTCGTCGGCGTCAAACCCTGCGAGCGCGTCTGTCCAGAAAGACTTGGGCTGACCGGGGCCGGAGTAGCGGGCAACAAACCGATCCTGCGGTTCGGAGTGGGTTAGATTCAGACCCCCACGGCCCGCGACGAGAAACTTGCGGCCCACCGACGGCTTGGCATCGAAGAGAGTCACGGAAGCCCCGCCGGCCACGGCTATTTCAGCCGCCCGCAAGCCCGCTGGACCGCCGCCTATGATCGCGATTTCGATGCCAAATCGAAACAGAGGCGACATCGGGCGGCAATGGAGTTTGCTGTTGGCGGCGATGGCGGGCCTTCGACCCTGAATAAAAGCCGGTGCCCACGGGTGATTCTGGAATCTTCCCGATGAAGGTCTCTCTGGAGTGACCGCGAAGCGTGGCAAAGCCCCATGCCTCGACTGTCGGGTCGACACATGGCACGGCGGGACAAGAGGGGATGAGAATTGCCGTTCGGATGCTGCCAAGACAGGGAGGCGTTTCTTCTCAATCCGTGAAGGTTTCCGGAGATTGCCGCGCCTATGGTTGTAGAGAGACTTGGCTGATGCACCTGCGGAGGCGAGCTGTCGCAGCCGCGCAGGCTCCACAGTAAAGAATCTCCCTCGACGGCGTTCGAGGTCGAGACATAGCACAAGCAAACCCATTCAAGCCGCCTGCGCCGGGGCGGCTTTTTCGTGTCTACGTCCGAAGGACCGCCGTTGACGTGGCCGCAGCGTTCGGGTGTCGTGGATTGATGAAAAGGTTGCTGCGGAAGGCTGTTCTCGTTCTTTTGATTTGCTTCGTAACTTCAGGTGGGGGAGCGAGTGCGGCTGTGACACCGGAGTCGGATCTCGCTGCGGTGAAATCCAAAGCGGAGGCGGGAAACGCCGCATCCCAATTGGAACTCGGCGGCATGTATGACATCGGCCGAGGCGTGACGAAGGACAAAGCCGAGGCCGTGAAGTGGTATCGCAAAGCAGCCGACCAGGGAAACGCCGGCGCCCAGTTCAATCTTGGCGTCATGTATGACATTGGCCAAGGCGTGACGAAGGACGAAGCCGAAGCCGCGAAGTGGTATCGCAAAGCAGCCGACCAAGGGAATGCACCCGCCCAATACTTCCTTGGCTTCATGCATGCAATCGGCCGAGGCGTGACGAAGGACGAAGCCGAAGCCGTGAAGTGGTATCGCAAGGCCGCCGACCAGGGATACGCCGATGCCCAGTTCAACCAAGCCGTCATGTATGCCAACGGCCGAGGCGTGACGAAGGACGAAGCCGAGGCCGCGAAGTGGTATCGCAAGGCCGCCGATCAGGGAGACGCCCTCGCCCAGTCCAACCTCGGCGTCAGGTATGCCCACGGCCAAGGCGTGACGAAGGACGAAGCCGAGGCCGTGAAGTGGTATCGCAAGGCCGCCGACCAGGGAAACGTCATCGCCCGATACAACCTCGGCGTCGTGTATGGCGACGGCCTAGGCGTGCCGAAGGACGAAGCGGAAGCGGTGAAGTGGTTTCGCAAAGCCGCCGACCAGGGATACGCCAGCGCCCAGTTCAACATCGGCGTCATGTATGCCGCCGGCCGAGGCGTGACGAAGGACGAAGCCGAGGCCGTGAAGTGGTATCGCAAGGCCGCCGACCAGGGAGACACCACAGCCCAGTTCAATCTTGGCAACATGTATGCCGGTGGCAGGGGTGTGATCAAAGATCCCGTGCAGGCTCACATTTGGCTCAACGTCGCCGGAGCCTCGGGCCATGAAAGCGCCCGCAAGGGACTCGAGCTTCTCGAAAAGGAAATGACGCCGGAACAGAAGGCCGAAGCGACCAAGCGGACGCGGGATCTCTTCGAACGTCTTCCCCATAAGAAGTAGGCGTTCCAGATGAATCCGGGCGTCCTGCTCTGATTCCCTCCGGGGGGATCACCCTGCCCGCGAAACTGGACGCGTCCGCAACCACGTTCGACTCGTGCTAGGACCGTGGACGATTAGGAGAAACATCTATCGCCGCGACCAACTTAGCGTTGACCACATTGGCCCGCGGGCCGTCGTTCCGGAGCTAGACAACATCTTGGCCAACTTGGAACTCATGCCGGGCCGGATTTGCCCAAGATTTGCCCAAAACCCTAGTTTGAACCCTAAAGAGGCCGATTGCCTTGGATTCCACCCGTGGGAGGGGGAGGCTCACGAAACCGTTGTCTCCATTGGATTTATGAGCAAAAGAAGTGGTGGGGTGGCCGGGACTCGAACCCGGAACCAATAGCTTAAAAGGCTACTGCTCTACCATTGAGCTACCGCCCCACCGGGGCCGACGCAGGGCGTCAGCGGGCGCAGAACCTAGAAAACACCGCGCCATGGGGCAAGGGATTAGTTGGTTGTTTCTGAACGATCACCGGAATTCCCGCGCCACTCGTGGTTCTCAAGAAAGGCGTTGTGACGAGGGCACCTTCTTTGCAATCTCCCCGCCCTGTGCGGACGGTCCAAATCGGCATCATCGGCGGCGGAACTGTTGGCGGCGGCGTTTACCAGGCCATCCTGCGTAACGGTTCCCTCATGGCGTCACGCCTCGGCATCAAGCTCGAGGTGGGCCGCGTCGTGGTCCGAAATCTCCGCAAGCCCCGCGCTGTGGCCATTCCCAAGTCCCTGCTGACGACGGACTGGAAAAAAGTCGTGGCCGATCCTTCCATCGACCTTGTGGTCGAGCTGATGGGCGGCACCTCGACGGCCCGGGAAGTGGTTTTGGCGGCCTTGAAAGCCGGCAAACCGGTCATCACGGCGAACAAGGCCCTGTTGTCGGAGCACGGTGAAGAACTGTTCGCCGCCGCCGCCAAGGCCGGAGTGAATCTCTACTACGAAGCATCGGTCGCCGGCGGCATTCCCATCATCAAGGTTCTGCGCGAAGGCCTGATTGGAAACCGCATCACGCGCCTCTACGGAATCGTCAACGGCACCTGCAACTACATCCTCAGCCGGATGAAGCGCGAGCAGGCCGACTACGCGGCGGTGTTGGCCGATGCGCAGAAGATGGGTTATGCCGAGACGCCGCCCGATCTCGATGTCGACGGGCACGACGCGGCGCACAAAACAGGGATTCTGGCGTCGTTGGCCCACGGTTTCTGGGTCCAGCCCAAGCAGGTTCACACCGAGGGCATCCGCAACCTGACGCAGCAGGACATCCAGTTCGCCGAGAAGCTCGGCTACACGATCAAGCTGCTCGGCATTGTGAAGGCGTCGCCGTCCGGCCTCCGGCCTCCGGCCTCCGGCATCCAGGTGTCCGTCTATCCGGCGCTCGTCCCCAATACTCACGTGCTGGCTTCGGTGAACGACGTCTTCAACGCCATCCTCGTCCGGGGCGACGTGGTCGGCGATACGCTCTACTACGGCCGCGGGGCAGGGCAGGACGCCACGGCCAGCGCGGTCCTGAGCGACTTGGCGGATGCCGCCCTCGACCTTAAGTGCGGCAGCCATCATCGCGTGCCCAGCTTTGTGAGGCACGAACACAATGGCCATGTGTTGCCGATCGACGACGTCGTCTCGCGCTATTATCTCCGCCTCACGGTCGAGGATCGGCCGGGTGTCATGGCCAAAGTCACCTCGGTTCTTGGCAAGGCCAAGATCGGCATTTCCTCCGTCATCCAACCGGAAGGCCATCAAGGGGCCACGGTGCCCCTGATCCTGATGATCCATGACGCGCCGAACCGGACCATGCAGAAGGCGATTGCCCGGATCGCCAAGTTGTCGGTCGTGAAGTCCGCGCCCGTCATGATCCGCGTGGAGAGTTTCGAATGAGCAAGCTTTTGTTCCGTTCCACCAACGGCCGTTCTCCGTCCGTCAACCTCCGCGAGGCCTTCCTCGCCGGACAGGCTCCCGATCGCGGGTTGTATCTGCCCGAACGTTTCCCCCGCCTGACGCCGAACGAGATCGCCGAGTTCGCCGATCTGCCGTATCGCCAGGTTGCCTTCCGGGTGCTGCGGAAGTTTACCGACGGCGTCATTCCGGACGATGCGCTGTCGGCCATGTGCGACAAGGCCTACGACTTCGGCGTTCCGCTGGAGGTCATCCACTACGGCGTCTACCTGATGCGGCTGGACCAGGGGCCGACGGCGTCGTTCAAGGATTTCGCCGCGCAGATGATGGCCCAGATGTTTGGCCGGTTCCTTCAGGAGGACGGCAAGCAGGTCACCATCCTCACCGCCACCAGCGGCGACACCGGGGCGGCCGTGGCCCACGCGTTCCACAAGGTGCCCGGCGTGCGCGTCATCGTGCTTTTCCCGATCGCGGAGGTGAGCGAAAGCCAGCGTAAGCTGATGACCACGCTCAAGGACAACGTCCGCACCGTGGCGGTCGACGGGAAGTTCGACGACTGCCAGGCGATGGTGAAGCGCGCCTTCACCGACCCCGCGCTCGACCACATCCATCTCTCCTCGGCCAATTCCATCAACATCGGCCGGCTGCTCCCCCAAAGCGTCTACTACTTCTACGCCGCCTCGCGGTTGGCCCAGCCGGGCGAGCCGATGGTCTTCAGCATTCCGAGCGGCAACTTCGGAAACATGATGGGCGCGGTCTTCGCACGCGAAATGGGTTTGCCCGTCCGCAAGATCATCGCGTCGGTCAACGACAACGACGCCTTCCCCCGTTACCTCGACAGCGGCCGTTACGAGAAGATTTCGCCGTCGCGCAATTCCGTCTCCAACGCGATGAACGTCGGCTCTCCGAGCAATCTGGCCCGGCTCGTCTCCGTGTATGGCGGGGAGATGGACGAGACCGGCACGATCCACCGCCAGCCCAACCTCGATGCGATGCGCCGGGAGATCTTCTCCAGTTCGATCACCGATGAACGGACCCGCACGTCGCTCCGTGAATTCTGGAACAAGTATCAGATCCTGCTCGAACCCCATGGCGTCGTCGCATGGCAGGGTTTCCTCGACTGGTGCTCCGTCGAACCCCTCGGCCGGACACCTGCCGTCATCGTTGAGAGCGCCAACCCGGCGAAGTTCCCCGAGGAGGTCGAGAAGGTCGTCGGCTGGGCTCCCGATGTGCCGGCCTCAATGGTCACCGGACTCAGATTACCCGAGGACTACGACCGCATGGGCGCGGACTACGAGCGGTTCCGCGACTACCTGATTGCGGCGCACGCCTAGGCCCAATCCCGCAGCCCACCGCATGCAGTCAGAACCGCCATTGCCAAATCCGCCGATGGCTTGCTAGAATACGCCCCCTTTGACATGGCACTAATCGTCCAAAAATTCGGCGGCACTTCGGTCGGCAACACCGACCGGATCAAGAACGTGGCCCGCCGCGTCGCCAAGACCCGCGAGGAAGGCAACCAGATCGTTGTCGTCGTCTCCGCCATGAGCGGCGTGACCGACGGGTTGATCAAGCTGGCCAAGGAGATCATTCCGCTGCCCATCGAGCGCGAGATGGACATGCTCCTGGCGACTGGAGAGCAGCAGACGATTGCCCTCACCGCGATCGCGCTCCAGGCGCTTGGAATTCCGGCCGTATCCCTGACCGGTGCGCAGGCCGGCATCGTCACCGACGGCGTCCACACCAAGGCCAAGATCAAGAACATCACGCCAAAGCAGATCCAACATCTGCTGGATGCCGGCAATGTCGTCATTGTCGCGGGTTTCCAGGGCCAGACCGCGGAAGGACAGATCACCACTCTCGGACGCGGCGGTTCCGACCTGACGGCCATCGCCCTTGCCGCCGCCATTGAAGCCGATCTTTGCCAGATCTACACGGACGTCGACGGAGTCTACACGGCCGATCCGCGCATCGTTCCCGGCGCCAAGAAACTCAACGAGATCTCCTACGACGAGATGCTCGAACTCGCCTCGCTCGGCGCGAAGGTCATGCAGGGACGCTCCGTCGAATTCGCCAAGAAGTTCGGCGTCGTCTTCGAAGTCCGATCCAGCCTCAACGACAATCCAGGAACCATTGTGAAAGAAGCCACCGCCAGCATGGAGGACGTCGTGATTCGCGGCGTCTCGCTCGACAAGAACCAGGCCAAGCTCACCGTCGTCGGCGTGCCCGACAAGCCGGGCACCGCGGCCAAGATCTTCCGCACCCTCGGGGATGCCGCCATCAACGTGGACATGATCGTGCAGAACGTCAGCCATGGCGGCGGCACGGACATCTCGTTCACCTGCGACAAGTCCGAACTGCTCAAGGCCAAGACCGTCATCGAAACGCTCAAGGCCAGCACCGGGTTCAAGGCCGTCGAATCCGCCGAAAGCATCGGCAAGCTTTCGGTCGTCGGCGTGGGCATGAAGAGCCACTCCGGCGTGGCCGCGAAGCTGTTCGAGGTGCTCGCGCAGGAGTCGGTCAACATCGACATGATCGCCACCAGCGAGATCTACATCTCGGTGGTCATCGATCTGGCCAAGGGGGAACAGGCCATGCGTGCCGTTCATAAGGCCTTCCTCGAATAGTCTGTAGCCGTTTTCCGTGGGCGCAGCCTTTCCAGCTGCACCCGTTTCTTTGAATTGAATTTCCGTCCGCGTGTCTGACAGAAGCTCCGCCCAATTATCCAACCAACCATGAAGCAACTCCGCCGCTTGAACCGTAAGTCCCCCCATGTGCTCGCCGGTTTCGGCGCGCTTGCTGCCGGATCGGTCCACGCTCAATCCATCACCAATACCCAGCCCTACCGGTTGGACACGGTCGTGGTGACGGGCAACGCGCTTCCCGTTGTCGGCAACGTCAGCGCCAGCAGCCGGATAACCGGAGCGGATTTGGAAAGCCGCCAGGCGTTCTCCACCCGTGACCTGACCGCACTCGTTCCGAATCTCACGACCTTCGACGCCAATGGCGACCGGACCCCCCGTTTCAGCCTGCGTGGTTTGCGTGAAAACAATTTCAGCTACGGCGAAAGCGCGGTCTCGATCTACGTGGACGATGTGCCCTACGGCGATCTCTTCACCCGCGGAGTCGCTCTGTTCGACCTCGAGTCGGTCGACGTGCTGCGTGGTCCCCAGGGAACCCTCTTCGGCGCCAACCGTCCCGGCGGCGTGATCAACATCGCGACGCACCTTCCCGGCAACGACGTGACCGGCCGTGGTTCGGTCAGCTACGGCAGCTACGAATCCGTCACCGGCTTGGGATCCATCAGCGGACCCCTGGTGAAGGACAAACTCTTCCTCGGTTTGAGCGGTTTGTTCTCGCGGCGCGACGGGTTCTTCAACAACCAGGTCACGGGCAACAGCCCCGACAACCGTGAAACGTTGGCCGGCCGCGCCCAACTGCGCTGGACACCGGGCGAACGTGTCGACGTCACCCTCGGGGCTTCGGCGGAACGGTTCCGCGACGGCGGCGTCATCACCCGGCCGATCTCGGCTCCGGGCGATCTCTATGATGTGAAGCTGGACCAGGACGGATCCAACCGGCAGGACGGACATACGTTCTCCCTGCGCGCCGCGTGGACCGGCGAGCATCTCAAGGTCGTCTCCGTGACCACGCGCCGCGATTGGCGCCAGGACATCCGCGGCGACTTCGACTACGCCGAGTTCTTCTCCGGAAACAATTTCCCGTTGAACGGCCTCACCGGCTTCAGCAGCCCCGACGTGCAGCAGTGGGCGCAGGAACTGCGGTTTGAGTCCGTCGACAAGGGGGCCGCCTTGAAGTGGAACGCGGGCGCCTACTGGGCCCAGCTCACGACCGACGCCGCCTCGGGCTACGACTTCGGTCCGATGGCGCCCTTCGTTGTCAGCCCCATGGCTCCGCCGGCCGGCACCGACTTGACCAGTGGCCGCACGCGCGGCGAGAGCGCCGCCGTGTTCGGGCAGGCGACCTATACCTTCAACGAGAAGCTCGATGTCACGGCGGGCTTGCGATTCGAACACGAGGATCGCCGCGGCAATCGCGACCACACCTTCAGCGGATTCCCGATCGCGGCTCCCCAGTCGTTCGCCGGGAGCTCCAGCTCATTCCAGCCGAAGGTGGGCCTCGCCTACCACTTCACGCCCGATGTGACGGCTTGGGCCAGTTTCACCACCGGTTTCCAACCCGGTGGTTTCAGCTCTTCGTCCGACAATGCCGGTGTCTCCGCCTATGACGCAGCGGAGTCGCTGCACTATGAAGTCGGCGTGTCGGCCCGGATGCTGGGTGGAAAGCTGACCGCCAGCGCGAGCGCCTTCTGGATCGAGACCCGCGACTACCAGGTCTACCGGCCCGTCGCCAGTTTCACCGGGCTCGATTTCTACATCGTGAATGCGGAGAAGGTCCGCACGCTTGGCGGTGAGCTGGAACTACGCGCCACGCCGGTGGAATGGCTGGAAGCCAAGGTCGCCGGCGGTTTGCAGAACGCCGAGTTCCGCAAGTTCACCACGCCCGCGCCGTTCGTCCAGGATCTCGCCGGCAAGGATGTGAACTTCGTTCCCGAGTTCACGCTCGATGCCAGCCTGACCGCGCGCTGCCGGAAGTGCGGCGTGTATGCGACCGTCGGTGTGACCGCCATCGGCCAGTGGTATTTCGACGAACCCAACACCGCCAGCCAGTCGGCCTACGGACTCCTCTACGCCCGCGCCGGATGGGAGCGGAAGAATTTCGGCATCGCCGTCTTCGGCCGCAACCTGACCGACACGGCCTACTACGCCAACGCGCTCGACCTCGGGCCCCGTCCGGGATTCAACAACGGATTCTTCGTCGGCACCCCCGGTGATCCGATGGTGGTCGGCGTCGAGCTGACCGGAAAGTTCTGAGCCGACCCGGTCCCAAAGAAGCCGTTGACCGTCGAGAAGCCCCTGTGGTTTCTTCCAGTCACATGAAGTTTGCCGTGAACCTCCGACTTTCGCTGCTTGCGCTGCTTATCAGCCGCAAGGCGGACGGGGTTTGAGCGAACGAGACGATTTGCAACCCCACTGCCGGACCGGCGGTGGGGTTTTTGTTTGTCAGCGATGACACCGCGACCGCCGGACGGCGCCAAACTGAAAGACCGAAAGCCATGTTGAAGAATCCGTCCTCGAAATACAGGCCGGCCCCGCCGGTGGACCTGCCGAACCGCCAATGGCCGAGCCGGGTGCTCATCGCCGCGCCGATCTGGTGCAGCGTCGATCTGCGCGACGGCAACCAGGCGCTCGCCGTGCCCATGAACGTCAGCCAGAAGCTGGAACTCTTCCAGACGCTGGTGAAGTGCGGATTCAAGGAGATCGAGGTCGGTTTCCCATCCGCGTCGAACACCGAGTTCGCCTTCAACCGGCTCTTGATCGAGAAGGGGCACATCCCCGACGACGTCACCATCCAATGCCTCGTCCAGGCGCGTGAAGACCTGATCGAGAAGACTGTCCAGTCGTTGATCGGAGCGAAGAGCGTCATCATCCATCTCTACAACTCCACATCGCCGGCCCAGCGCCGCGTCGTCTTCGGCAAGTCGCGCGACGAGATCAAGGCGATCGCCGTCCAGGGCGCGCAGTGGATCAAGGATCGGTTGCCCCGTTTGGCCGGGACCGACGTCCGGCTCCAGTATTCGCCGGAGAGTTTCAGCGCCACCGAGTTGGACTTCGCCAAGGAGATTTCCGAAGCGGTCATGGACGTCTGGCAACCCACTCCGGAGCGGAAGATGATCCTCAACCTGCCGGACACGGTGGAAGTCACCATGGCCACCGTCCACGCCGACCAGATCGAGTGGATGTGCCGGAACATCAAGAACCGCGAGTCGCTCACCATCAGCCTCCACACCCACAACGACCGTGGAACCGGGATCGCGGCGACGGAGATGGGGTTACTGGCCGGTGCCGACCGGGTTGAAGGCACGCTCTTCGGCAACGGCGAACGGACCGGC
>CANJSG010000045.1 GCA_947476875.1 Verrucomicrobiota bacterium
ATTGGAGCACGGGATCTCTGGGCAGGAACACCGGTTGGCGGCGGGCCGCGGCTTCCCGTTGCGCGGTCTGGAGGGTCAGCCGGGCCGTCTTGGACTCCGGCGCATAACGCACGGCAGCGGTGTGGCTGGCGATCGCTTCGGCCGGTTTGGAAGCCCCCCTTGCCTTCACTTCAGCGGCTACTGGGCGCGGCCGGTCTAGCGGCGATTCCCATCATTCCGCCGCTTCCTTGTCGCTGAAGAGGGCTTCGGCGAACTCGCGGGCGTTGAAGGGCTGGAGGTCGTCCTTCTGCTCGCCCACGCCGATGAACTTCACGGGGATGCCCAGCTCCTTCTGGATGGCCACGACCATGCCGGCTTTGCTGGTGCCATCGAGCTTGGTGACGACGAGTCCGGTCAGGGGAACGGCCTTGTGGAATTCGCGCGCCTGGTTGAGCGCGTTCATGCCCGTGGTGGCGTCGATGACGAGGAGAGTTTCGTGCGGGGCACCGGGAAGCTTCTTGGCCATGACGCGGTGAACCTTCTGCAGCTCCTGCATGAGGTTGGTCTTGGTGTGGAGGCGGCCGGCGGTGTCGACGAGGAGCCACTTCGCGTTGCGGGCCTGGGCGGCGGCGATGCCGTCGTGGGCCACCGCGGCGGCATCGGCCCCGTGCGCTCCTGCGATGACTTCGACGTCGAGGCGGGTGCCCCAGAGCTTCAGCTGCTCGATGGCGGCGGCGCGGAAGGTGTCGCAGGCCGCGAGAACGACGCCTTCGCCGTTCTGTTTGAAGTTATGGGCGAGCTTGGCGCTCGTGGTGGTCTTGCCGGTGCCGTTGACGCCGACGACGGAGACAACGGTGAGGCCGGTGGCGTTGGTCTTCAGTCCGGGATGGACGGTGCCGAGGCTCTTCTCGACTTCGGCGATGGCGATGTCGAGGACCTGGACGCCGCCGCTGCCCTGGGTTTCGTAGGCCTTCTTCACGGCCGTGAGGATCTGCTGCGTCATGGCGACACCGAGGTCGGCGCCGAGCAGGGCGGCTTCGAGTTCCTCGATGGTGTCGGCGGTGAGGCGCGGGGAACGGGTGACGATGCGTTTGATCTCGTGGACGAGCTTCTGCTGCGTCTTGAAGAGACCTTCCTTGAGGCGTTGAAAGAATCCCATGGTCGAGAGAAGGGGAACTCCGGCGGCCGGACGACTCAGACGACGGCGGCGCGGCGGGCGCGGAGTTCGTCCCGCGCTTCCTTGAGCTTGTTGTAGGTGTGGATGGGCAGCTTGATCGAGCCGATGAGCGGCTTGTTCTTGCTCATGCCGTGGCAGTCGGACCCGCCGCTGACGAGGAGGCCGTGCTTGTCGGCGATCTGCAGGTAGTGCTCGGACACGTGCTGCGTGTGTTTGCTGTGGAAGCACTCCAACCCGTCCATCCCGGCCCGCACGAGATCGGGGATGACCTCGTCGCTGCGGTTGAGGGCGGGATGGGCCAGGACGGCCAATCCACCGGCGACGTGGATGAGGCGGATGGCGTCGAAGGCGGAGATCTTGAACTTGGGCACCCAAGCGGCCTTGCCCTTCTTGAGGAAGCGCTCGAAGGCCTCGTCGAGGCTGGTGCAATACTTCTCGGCGACGAGGGCGCGGGCCACATGCGGCCGGCCGGGGGAACGGCAGTTGGCGATCTTGAAGACGGCCTCGGGCTTGAGCGGGATCTTCTTTTCGTTGAGCCGTGCGACCATCTCGTAGATGCGCTTCTGGCGGACGTCCTGGAACTTGGCCATCTCCACCTGCATCTCGGGATTCTCGATGTCGATGAAGAGCCCGAGGATGTGGACCTCGATGCCGTCGACCTCGGCCGTCAGCTCGGTGCCGGGGCAGAACTCGATGCCGTTGACCTCGCAGGCGACCGCCATCCGCGCGCAGCCTTCGACCGTGTCATGGTCGGTCAACGCCATGGCCTTCAGCCCGACGCGGCGACCGTGTCCGGCCAGCTCTTCGGGCGTGTAGGTCCCGTCGGAGAAGTTGGTGTGGAGATGGAGGTCGGCGAACACGGGTTGGTTCCGGGAAATCAGGTATTGGTGTAGCGGGTGTTGCGGAGGAGCTCGCCCTTGATCTTGTCGAGCAGGCCGTTGACGAACTTGCCGCTGTCGTCGGTCGAGTATCTTTTCGCGATGTCGACCGCCTCGTTGATGCTGACGACGGGCGGGATGTCCTGCCGGTGGAGCATCTCATGGACGGCCAGCCGGAGGATGTTCCGGTCGACGGCCGCCATGCGGGCGATGTCCCAGTTGAGGGCGACCTTCTTGATGGCCTCGTCGATCTCCGGAAGGTTGTCGAGGACGCCCCGGATCAGCGGCTCGGAAAACATCCGCAACGTCGCTTCCGCCACCGTAGGGGGTGGAATCTTGGCCGGAGCGATGTCGAAGGCGGATTGTTTCTTCTCCGCCTCCATGACAGTCGGCCTCTGCGACTCCCAGAATACATTCAGCGCCTCCCCGAGGTTCTCGGGAGGATTCAAATCGTGTTGAAAGAGGAACTGGACCGCCTTCTCGCGGGCCTCTCGTCTCATGCCCATGTTCCGAGTGTGTCACAACCGCTGACACTGGGAATAGCATTTTGCTCGGGGCTCCATTGCGGCCTTCCTCAAGTCGGAGGTTAAGCCGGTGAATCGCGAGCGTTTACGGGCTTGGCGCGGCTGGTGCGAGGTGAAGGAGACGGAGGAAAGTTTCTGCGCCCCCGAGGCCCGAGGCGTTCGGCCAGCGGTTCACGCCGTTGGTCGCTTCGAAGTTCGCCACCGCCAACCAGTCCACCAGGTTGGTCGTGGATTCGATTGTGAGATAGGCAGCGCATTGGTGGGTCAAAGTCAGGAACGGTGGTTCGCCGTCGATCACAGCGAGTTCGTTGAAACCCGCGGTTTGAAATTCGTCTGGGCGCTTTTCAGCCGGAAAACCCGTTCGTAGGGCAGCGCCAGATGGGTCAATGTGATGGGCCGGAGGTCGATCAGGGTTCCGGTCTGGATGTGGGTCGTCCAATCCACCGGCAGCGCATGCGGCCCGCTCCAGACACCCCGGAACGACAGCGCCTCCCCTTGAGCGTGGCGATGAACGGATCGGCGGCGATCATGCGACACACCGCACGGAGTAGGCTTGCCAACCGTGGCTGGCCAGCCTTCAACGGGTCAGACGGAAGAAGACATCGAGCGCCTTCGGACACTTGCGAACCGTATCGAAGAGCACCACCGACCACCGGGGCGACATCAGGCCGCGCTGTAACCGGGCCGCCCAACGCAGCCTTCCGGAGAACGCACCGTCGTTCGCCGAGGCGACGGCCTTCATGGTTTCCTCCCAGGTCCGTTCGCCCCGGCTGTAGGCCTCGAGAGGCGCCACCGCGTTCTCGGCGGACTCGAAGGCCATCGACATGCCGTTGCCGGTGACCGGAGGAATCATCGTCAATGAATCGCCCACCGCACATTCCTTCAAATCTGCAGCGGTCTTCGGCGCCAGGGAAAGCCCGGCCACGGTGCAGGCGGAAGACTCGTCCCAAACGGCTCCGGCCAGACGACGCGAAAGCAGGGATCCGGGAGCGCCCTGCAGCCAATCCTTCCAATTACGCCCCAGGCCTTGCACCGGTTCCCGCGATCGGAAGAGGCCGCAGACATTCACCTCGTCGCCTTCGATGCGGCACAGGCCGACATACCCGGCCGTCGTCAAATGCATCTCCAAGTCCGATTCCAACCCCACACCCCGCACGTGGGCTTTCAATCCAAAGTAGCGCCAGCCTTCATCCTGCGCCTGAGGCCGCCGGCCGGTCGCGCGGATGAATCCTTCACCCAGCTCGCCAGTCGACCGTTTACCCGTCACCAGCTTGCCCCCGAGACGCTTCAGGTCGTCGGCAAGAACGGCGTCCATCGCATGGCGGGAAAGGCAGAGCGCTTCGTTGGGAAGCGCCCGTTGTCCGGCGCGGAACGTGTCGGCAAAGAATTCCACGGAGGCGCCGGTCCTTGCCCCGGCGGCCATCAGCTTCGGCTCGATCTCCAGACGCCGCAGCACCTCGCGGCCGCGACCGGAGACAAATTCCCCACAAACCTTGTGGCGCGGATAGGAACCCGCTTCCAGCACCGTCACCGGCACGTCGCGCTGGCGCAGTCCGATGCCAAGCGTGAGCCCGGCCAGGCCGCCGCCGACGATGGTGATGCGTTTGTGCGTGCTCATCGTGTCGCTACAAACAGGTGGCTGAATGGACCGGCCGCCGTTTCGCGGATAGTCCAGGGGGATTTGGTTCCGTTGCGGAAAAGATCGCCGAGTTCGGTTCCCTTGAACCCTGCGCGAACGCTGACCACCGCATCGTGTCGGGTCACGTGGTTGCAGCCAATCAACCGGAGCATCCGGCAGCCCAGCAAGGCGAAGGCGGACCGGCGCGGTTCACAGGCGACAAACGCCCGCGTCCGCTCGCCGACCAGCCGGAGAAGTTCTCCGAGCGCCGGGCCCTCGAAATGATGCAGGAACAGGTTTATCACCATCAGGTCAGTAGTCGGTGCGTTCGGGAGCCAGGTAAAGACGTCCTCCGCCACGACTTCCACCTGCCAACTGAGCCGCCGAAAGCCATCCAGCGTCTCCGCCGTCACCACCGGCTGCCGATCGACGAGGAAGATGCGTCCGCCGTGCCAGTCGCGGGCCTGAGACTGGAGAATCTTCAGCAGCATCGTCCCGTCGCCCGCGCCCAACTCCGCGAGCGTGGTTTCGCCACGTGGCGTCGAGCTGCCGGGCAGGTGACGTCGCCGCAACAGTTCCCGGCCGATCAACCGCCCATTGCCCATGAACCAGTTGATCCGCCGCAGATCCCGCCGCGACGCCACCGCGTCCGGCGCTTCCGATGGAAGCGAGTCGAGGAGTTCGGGTTGGACGACGCGGGTTTGCATCAAGGCGGCTTTCGCCGGGTTGAAACTGGTGGTTCCATCCCGGATCGCAAGCAGCAGTCCGAAGAACGGCGTGTTCATGCCGAGCGGTATCTCGGCGCTCCGACGCAGGTAGGGCGGGCAGTCCTCTGCCCGCCGCCGAATGCCAACCAACGGACCAAAGCCGCTCCGAAGCCGTCCGGTCCCACGACGGCGCGCACGGAGTGACGCGCCCTACCGGACTTGGTGTTCTTCGTGCCCTTCGTGGATCACCATGTTGGCGAATCGAAGCTCCGGTTGACTGGAAAGGAATCCGCGTGACGATCCGGCTCATGGGATTGGATACCGTCGAACTAGTGATGGCCCTCGAAGAAGAGTTCCGATGCGAAATCTCCGGCCCGGATGCCGAGAAGATGAACCGAGTTCGTGACGTCCTCGACTGGCTTGAAAGGATGCAAGAGGAAGGGCGGCTCTTTCGTCATCCGTAACCTCGCAAAACCGCAGCCTGGCTTACCAAGATCGGCTACAAACCGGGCCCTTGGCAGCCGCCAACGTGGTGGCCGGAAACTACAGGCCGCCTTTCTCGCGAGGCTCTCAAAGACCGTGTTTTCGTGATCGTCCGGGAACAACTTGGCGTCAAAGAGGTCTGGGAAGATGCGCACTTCGTAAAGGATCTGAAGATGGATTGATCGGTTCAGCTTTCCCTCTTCGCGCTCCGTGCGCCTCCTTGGAGTCATTCCGCGCTTCTTCCCCGGCCGTTGTTTCCGCTACAACCTCCGCCCCGGTCATGAACGACCCCCGCGTCATAGAACTCCGTTCGCTGCTCCAGCAGGCCATGTTGCCCGACTGGGTGCGGCTCGGCGCGCGCGCGGTCCGGCTCTTCAAGGACCGGCTGCATCCGGACAAGCACGATCCCATCCTCAACCGCCTGCTCGAACAGGCCCGCGCTTCCGTCGCCTTGCGTGAACGCCGCCGCCTCGGCGTGCCGCGCGTCACGTATCCCGCCGACTTGCCTATCACCGCGCGCAAGGACGACATCGTCGCTGCCATCCGCGCCAACCAGGTCGTCGTGCTCGCAGGCGAAACCGGTTCCGGCAAGACCACGCAGATTCCCAAGATGTGCCTCGAAGCCGGGCTCGGCATCGAGGCCAAGATCGGATGCACCCAGCCGCGTCGCGTGGCCGCGCTCTCCATCTCCAAGCGCATCGCCGAGGAGCTGTACGTCGGCTGGGGACGCGAGGTCGGTTGCAAGATCCGCTTCGACGACCGGTCCAGCTCCGAGACCTACATCAAGCTGATGACCGACGGCATCCTGCTGGCCGAAACGCAGGGCGATCCCGATCTCTCGGAATACAACGCCATTATCATCGACGAAGCGCATGAGCGTTCGTTGAACATCGATTTCCTTCTCGGTTACCTCAAAGGCCTGCTCGCGCGGCGCACCGATCTTAAGCTCATCGTCACGTCGGCCACGATCGACACCAAGGCGTTCTCCAAACACTTCGGCGACGCACCCATCATCGAGGTCTCCGGCCGCATGTTCCCGGTCGATGTGGTCTACACGCCGTTCGAGCACGAGCCGGATTCGGAGGAAGAAGATGAAGGCAGGTGGATCGAGTCGCGCTGCGACTCGACGGCCAGCCGCAGCGCGGCTGGCCCCACCTCGCCCGCCTCGCCGGGCGAGGACGCCCGGCCTACGGCCCTCGCTGCATCCCCCGAGACACCTCGTCTCACCGCCAGCATCCGCGCATCGCTCCGGGCCGGTTCGTCCGGTGGCGACACGCTGACCTACGCCGACGCCGCCGTGCGCGCGGCCGACACGATCCTCTACGAAACCGACGGCGGCGACCTGCTCATCTTCATGCCGGGCGAACGCGACATCCGCGAAATCGCCGACCAGCTTGAAGGCCGTTTCGGCGGCGCGGCCGAGATCGTCCCGCTCTTCGGCCGGCTGAGTTCCGGCGACCAGCAACGCGTCTTCTCCCCGATCTCGCGCCGGAAGGTCGTCATCGCGACCAACATCGCCGAAACCTCGCTCACCATTCCCGGCATCCGCTACGTCATCGACGCCGGACTGGCGCGCATCAGCCGCTACAATCCGCGCACCCGCACGAAGCGGTTGCCCGTCGAACCCGTCTCGCAAAGCAGCGCCAACCAGCGCAAGGGCCGCGCCGGCCGCGTGCAGGACGGTGTCTGCATCCGTCTCTACAGCGAGGAGGACTTCAAGGCCCGCCCGCCGTTCACCCAGCCGGAGATCCAGCGCGCCAACCTCGCGGAGGTGATCCTGCGGATGAAGGCGTTCCAGCTCGGCGACATCGAGACGTTCCCCTTCGTCCAACCGCCCGCGCCCAACGCCATCGCCAACGGCTACGCGCTCCTCCAGGAACTCGGCGCGCTCGACGCCGAACGCGCCGTCACGCCGCTCGGCTGGGATCTCGCGCGCCTGCCCATCGATCCGACGCTGGGGCGCATGTTGATCGAGTCCGGCCGCGAAGGTGTTTCGCGGGAGCTGCTCATCATCGCCTCCGGCCTGAGCATCCAGGACCCGCGCGAACGTCCGCTCGACCAGAAGGACGCGGCTGCGGCGGCCCATCGTAAGTTCACCGATCCGCAGTCCGACTTCCTCACGCTGCTCAACGTCTGGAACGCGGTGCACGACCAGTGGGAATCGCTCCGCACCCAGGGCGCGCGGCGGAAGTTCTGCAAGCAGCACTTCCTCTCCTACCTCCGCATGCGCGAGTGGCAGGATCTCCACGGCCAATTGGAGGACGCCTTGGAAGACGTGGTAGGCCGCGACACAGGTAGGGCGAAGGCTCCTGCCGAGCCGCCTCGCGGTGAACCAAAGACAAATCGCGCCCTCATGGGAACTCCGCCGGTCCCGTCTGTTGCCGCTGGAGCCGGATCGAACGGTGGCGGCCTCAAGGCGGCTCGGCAGGAGCCTTCGCCCTACCAGCCTAAAGCAGCCCACCCGCTCTACGTCCCCATCCACCGCTCCGTCCTTTCGGGTCTGCTGGGCCACGTTTCCCGCCGCGAAGAGCGCAACAGCTACAAAGGCTCCGGCAATCGCCTGCTGACCTTGTTCCCCGGTTCCGCCCTCTACGAACGCGGCGAACCGCAGCGCAGAATGAACCCGGACCGGAAAGGTCCCGCTCCGAGCCCGAAGGAAAAGACCAACCAGCCTTTGTGGATTGTCGCGGGCGAGATCGTCGAGACGTCGCAGCTTTTTGCCCGGACATTGGCGGGCATCGACCCGCAGTGGATCGCCGAACTTGCCCCGCATCTCTGCAAACGCACGCACGTGAATCCGCACTGGAGCGCTGCCGCCGGGCGCGTGCTCTGCGACGAGGTCTTCACGCTCCACGGCATGGAGATCACGCGGCGCAAGGTCTCCTACGGCAACGTCGACGCGAAGGAAGCGACGAAGATTTTCATCCGCTCGGCCCTCGTTGAAGGGGATCTTCTCCCGTCCCGCAGCCGCCGGGACGACGCTGCGGACGAGGATGACGGCTCGTCCGACGAGGTCCGCCTCCTCGCTTCGGCGGCCACGAACCAATATCCGTTCCTCGCCCACAACCGCGGCATCCGGCAGAAGATCGAGAGCTGGCAGACCCGGGTCCGCCGCTACGACATCGGCGACCTCGACGAGCTTCTCTGCGAGTTCTACGGGAAACGGCTGGAGAACGTCTCGTCCCGCGACGAACTGAACCGCTGGCTCCGTGAGCCCGCCAATGGCGAGTCGCTCAAGGCCACGCAGAAGGACTTCGTCGGCGATCAACCGATCAACTTCGACTCCGACGCGTTTCCCGACGCCGTCAGTTTCGACGAGCGGACCGTGCCGCTGCTCTACGCCTACGCGCCCGGCGAGGAGTGGGACGGCGTCACGCTGCGGCTTCCGGCCGATCTCGCGAAGTCGCTCACGTCGGCCGAGATCGAATGGGCCGTTCCCGGGCTTCGCGCCGAACAGGCCGAAGAGATGCTCCGCGCCCTGCCCAAAGCGATCCGCCGCGAGCTGATGCCGCTGCAGGAGAAGGTCGCCGAAATCATCCGCGACTTCCGGCCGACCGGCGAATCGCTGCGCAACGACCTCGGACGATTCATCCATCAGCGCTACGGCGTGGCCGTGCCTGCGTCGGCGTGGAGCGAGGCGGCGATTCCGGCCCACCTTCGACCGCGGGTCGAAGTGGTGGCGCGCGACGGCCGCAAGCTCGCCTCGGGCCGCGATCTGGACGCCTTGCGCGGACAGCTTGAGGAAGTGAAGGACATCCCGGCCGCCGAGCCGCCGGTCTGGCGCAAGGCCCGGCAGCAATGGGAGAAACCCGCCGTCACCGGCTGGACCTTTGGCGACCTGCCCGAGCGTGTGCTCGTCGGCGAACATCGCGGGCAGATGATCCATGCGTGGCCCGGCGTGGGTTGCGAGGAAGCCGGCGTGGTCAGCCTGCGCCTCTTCCGTTCCGCCGAAGAGGCCCGCGACGCGAGCGTCGACGGCGCACGCGCGCTGATCGAACGCGCCTTGCAGAAGGAGTTCGCCTGGCTGCGGAAGGATCTGAAGGCCCTGGAGAAGACCGGTTGGGGCGGCGGAGAGGAGCTTCAGGAAAGCGCGCTCGAACTCCTGAAGAAAACGGCCTTCCCGAAGGAAGGTCTACAGGCGATGACCCAGGCCGCCTTCGACGGCGTGGTGCAACGGACAAGGGAACAACTGCGTCTTCTGTTGCCGAAACTGGTTGAACAGCTCGGAGCCATTCTTCTGCTCAGGCAAAAGATCGAGAAAGGCTTCGAAGCCGCCGCGCCCGTGTCGCCGCAGAAGCCGCGCACGTTCAGCGATCTCAGCCAGCTCGGCCAACCGCAGAAGCCGGCGGCCAAGCCCGGAGCGAAACCAAACTCAGTATTCGCCGCCGAGTTGGCGGCCCTGTTGCCACTGCGATTCCCCGAGCTGTTGACCCTCGAGCGCCTGCCGCATCTCCAGCGTTACCTGAAAGCGCTCCAGATCCGTTGTGAGAGGGCGTCGCAGAACCCGCTGAAGGAACAGGAGCGGGTCCGCATCGTCGCGCCCTACGCCGCCGCGCTGGCCGCGTTCGCCGCCAAGCCACCCAAGACGGCGGAAGGCCGGAAGGCGGTCGATGACTTCCGCTGGATGGTCGAGGAGCTGCGGGTGTCCGTTTTCGCCCAGGAAGTCGGCACGGCGTTCCCCGTTTCACCGAAACGACTGGATGAGGAACTGGAGAAGATCCGGCGGCTGGCGTGAGCAAGAAGGCCGGGCCAACCCCTCGAGCGCGGCCTTCCAAGCCGCAGCGGCTCCGGTTGCCTCGTCCGTTTCCCCGGCGATTTGAGGGGCTCGCTTCGATGGTCCCCGGATCGGCGGGATTGAGGCCGAGCAAGTGCGGGGCGGTCCAGCCCGACAACTCCGGATTGGCATTCGGCGTTGGCATGGTCGAGTCTTCCGGGCCAGCTGTTGTCACAGCACGATGCCGCACCGCCTCGAACATCCTGATCCGTTTCACCTGAACGCCGCCGCCGGCTGGATGGGTCTCCGTGATTTCGCTTCCGCGTCTGCGGAGCTGGATTCCATCCGGCCTTCGTCGCAGGACCATCCGGCCGTGCTTGAGCTGCGATTCGCCATCGCCGCGCACGAGAGGGCCTTCGCCGACTGCGAACGTTGGGGACGTCACCACGCCGAGGTTCATCCGGCCGATGCCCAGGGCTGGATCAACCTGGCGAACGCCCTTTTCTGGCAGGCGCGCTACGACGAGGCGCACGCCAGCGCCGTGGCTGTATTGGAGAAGTTTCCGGACCAGTGGCCACTGCGCTACAATCTGGCGTGCTATTGCGTGAAGCTGAACGACCTCGACCAGGCCAAGCGCTGGTTCAACGAATCCGCCAAACTGGCGGAGGGCAAGGAGCTGCGGAAGCTGGCCTTGAATGATCCCGACATGAAGGAGCTGTGGGATTGGGTGAAGAAGCATTCCTCCCTTTCGGACAAGCCTTCGGCGGCGTGATGCGGGTGCGGCTTCGGGCACTAGAAATCCCCTTTGACTGAAAACCGGCCTCCGCTAGGCTGCCGCGCCTGTTTTCAGGCACCCTTATGGCCAAGCTGACCGTCAAAGACATTTCGTTCCAAGGTCTCCGCACCTTTGTCCGCGTGGATTACAACGTCCCGATGGAGGAGAAGGACGGCCAGATGGTGATCAACGACCAGACCCGCATCCAGGAAACGCTGCCCACGCTGCGTCTCCTGATCGAGAAGGGCGCCAAGATCATCCTCGCCGCCCACCTCGGCCGTCCCAAGGGCCAGCGCGATCCGTCGATGTCCCTCAGGCCGGTCGCCGCCAAACTTTCCGAACTCCTCGGCAAACCCGTCGCTTTCGTCGATGACTGCATCGGTGCCGCCGTCGAAGCGGCCGTGGCCGGGCTCAACGCCGGCGACATCCTGCTGTTGGAGAACGTCCGCTATTACAACGAGGAAGAGGCCAACGATCCCGCCTTCGCCGAAAAATTGGCCAAGTTCGCCGACGTCTATGTGAATGACGCTTTCGGTGCTGCCCATCGGGCGCACGCCTCGACCGACGGAGTTCCCCATATCGTCGCCAAACGCGGCGGCAAGGCCGTGGCCGGCCTGCTCATGGAGCGCGAACTCAAGTTCTTGGGCGACGAGCTGGACAATCCAGCCCGCCCGTTCGTCGTCATCCTCGGCGGCGCGAAGGTTTCCGATAAGATCAAGGTCATCGACACCCTGCTGAACAAGGCCGACACCATCCTGATCGGAGGCGCCATGGCCTACACCTTCCGGCTCGCGGCCGGCGGCAAGGTCGGCAAGTCCCTCGTCGAGCCCGACAAGACCGACGTGGCCACTTCGGCCGTCAACAAGGCCAAGGCCAAGGGCGTGCAGTTCCTCCTGCCCAGCGACAACATCACGGCCACGCCGGTGAAGACCGAAAAGCTGAACAAGAAGGGCAAACCCATCTTCGACCTGCAGAATCCCCGCGTGAACACGGGCGACATTCCCGACGCCGAGGAAGGCCTCGACATCGGGCCGGTTACTTCGAAGGCGTTCTGCGAGGTGATTGCGGGCGCCAAGACGGTCCTGTGGAACGGCCCCATGGGCATGTTCGAAGACAAACGTTTCGCCGACGGCACCAACGCCGTGGCCAAGGCGGTGGTGGAAGCCACCCAGAAGAACGGCGCCAAGACCATCATCGGCGGCGGCGACAGCGTGAAGGCCATCAACAAGGCCGGACTCGGCGACAAGGTCACCTTCATGAGCACCGGCGGCGGTGCGAGCCTGGAGTTCCTCGAAGGTTCGCCCCTTCCCGGCGTGGTGGCGCTGAGCGAGAAGTGATTTCAACCAGCGAATGCCGGCCTTTCCGAATCTGGAGCT
Organism: Verrucomicrobiota bacterium; assembly: GCA_947476875.1. Classification (GTDB taxonomy): domain Bacteria; phylum Verrucomicrobiota; class Verrucomicrobiia; order Limisphaerales; family CANJSG01; genus CANJSG01. The sequence continues at coordinate 12,232 of CANJSG010000045.1, forward strand.
CTCTCCCGGACCGGCATTCGTGATTCCTAAAATTTCAAACTGAGCATGGATAAAGAACGCAAGCTGATCGTCGCGGGCAACTGGAAGATGAACAAGACGGTGGCCGAGGCCCTCGACCTCGTCCGCGGCCTCAAGCGCGAACTGGGTTCCGTCAAGGACATCGACGTCGTCGTCGCGCCGTCCTTCACCGCCTTGAGCGAAGTCTCGAAGGAGCTTCTCAGCTCCAACATCCGCCTCGGCGCGCAGAACATGAGCGAGAACGGCTACGGCGCCTTCACCGGCGAGATCGGCGCCGGCCAGCTGCGCGACCTCTGCGTCCGCTACGTGATCCTCGGCCACTCTGAGCGCCGTCAGTTCCAGAACGAATCCGATGCCCTCGTCGCCGCCAAGGCCAAGGCCGCCCATGCCGCAAGCCTCATCCCCATCGTCTGCTTCGGCGAACTGCTCGCCGAACGCGAAGCCGGCACCACCGAGAAGGTCGTCGAGGCCCAGGTGCGCGGCAGTCTGGCCGGGCTGACCAAGGAACAGGTCGTCGAGACCGTCCTGGCTTACGAACCCGTCTGGGCGATCGGCACCGGCAGGACCGCCACCAGCGCCCAGGCGCAGGAAGTGCATGCCTTCGTCCGCAAGCTGCTCTCCACGATGTTCGACGAAGCGACGGCTAAACGCGTCCGCATCCAATACGGCGGCAGCGTCAAACCGGCCAATGCCCGCGAGATCCTGAGCCAGCCCGACGTGGATGGCGCCCTCGTCGGCGGCGCAGCCCTCGAGGAGCGCAGCTTTGTCGAGATCATCAAAAATTCCCTGTAAACCGAACTTTCTACCATGATCACCCTGTTCATCTGGCTTTTGACCGCGCTTCTGGTCATCACCTCCCTGTTTCTCATCCTCCTCGTCCTCGTGCAGTTGCCGAAGAAGGAAGCCGGCGCCGGTCTGGCGTTCGGAGCCGGCGCCGCCGATGCGCTTCTCGGGGCGGGCTCCGGAAACGCGCTGACGAAGGTGACCAAATATACCGTCGTCGCGTTCTTCTTCCTCTCGATCACCTTGGGCATCGCGTTCAACCACGCCCGGAGCGCCAAAGTCGGCGGAGTCGCGAAGGTGTTGGCGACGAGTCCCGTCGTCGGTGCGCCGGCCGCGCCCGTCGTGAATTCCGCAGTGACGCCTCCGACGAACAGTTTTCTGACCACCACGCCTGCGGTTTCGACGAATCGCCCGGTTGGAACCAACGCGCCTCCCCGTTAAGGGCCGCACCAATTCCGAGATTCACACTCCAAGCGCCCGGTCATCCGGGCGCTTTTTCTTTTGTCCGCGGCCGACCTCAGCGGATGAGGCGGAAGAAGGAGGCCGGGTTGGTTGTCCCGGTTTGGATTCGCAGTTCGGTCCCGGTGACCGAGGCCGGATTGGTCAGCGTTGTCCATGACACTCCCGCCGGGAATTGGAGGACTGTCTGCAGGCGGAACCCGGGCCAGTTGGACGGCCAGTAGAACTCCGCGACGTTGGTCTCGATTTGGCGGATGCCGGCCCGTGGGGCATTGGCGACGGCCAAGGCGGTGAGCGCGGTGTTGTTGGCTTGCAGCCCATCAGGCGTCGCGCTGGCAACCGAGGCTGATGCCGTGTTCGTGGCCAGACCGATGGCTCGGGCTGTGAGGGTGAAGATGAAGGAATTGGACGCGCCGAGGAGCGGGACCTCCGCGTTCATGGTGGATTCATTCGTCGTCACCGTGCCGACCATGCCGCCGAGGGTCCCGCCGGTCTGGAGGAAGTTGAAGGGGAACCCGGCCGTGACCATCACATTGGTCGCCGTCCTCGGGCCGAGGTTGGTCACCGTGACGACCAGGCCGGCGATTTCGTTGAAAGCGATCGGATACCGGTCAGGGGCAATTGAGATCCCGAGATCAGCGGAGGGCTGGATGACGAACGAGTTGGTGGTCGCGAACGTGCCGGCCGGTGTCGTGAGGGAGACCGGCCCGGACCCCATCGATGTGGTGACGAGGACGTCGATCTGGCGATCGTTGACGAAGGCAAACGGCGTGGGCGTGCCGTTCACCCGCAGGGCGGTGGCGCCCGTGAAGTTTGTTCCCAACACGGAGAAGGTGGCCCCGACGGGGGCGGTCGCGGGACTCAGGCCCGTGAAGATGACTGGTAGGGAGTAATTGGTCGACGTGGCGAATGAACCGTAGGGATTCTGCACGGTGATCGGGCCGGTGATCGCGTGCGCGGGAACCTTCAAGGTAATCTGGGTGGGCGACACCGCGCTGAAGTTGGCGGTCCGCACCGCGCCGAACGCCACGTTCGTGACGTCGATCAAGTTGTAGCCGTTGATGACGACGGTCGTGTTGGTCGGGCCTGACGACGGGCTGAAATCGGCGATCTGGGGCGCTCCGCCCGTCACGATGAAGTCCGTCGTCGTCGTGTTCGTCCCGTAGACGGTGGCGACGGTGAACGGGCCGTTGGTCTGGCCGGTGTGGATGGTGACGCGCAGTTGTGTTCCGCTGACGATGGTGACCTTGGCGGGCGGGATGTTCGAACCGTTCAGGCTGACCCGCAGGCCGGCCGCGACGAAGTTGGCTCCGTCGATCGTCACGTTCGTTCCCACGGGGCCAAACGTCGGGCTGAAGCCGGCGATCTGTGGAGCGAGTCCGAAGGTGAAGTTCGTCGCGGTCGTGTTGGTGCCGAACGGCGTCGCGACCGTGATCGGCCCGGTGACGGCGTTGGCGGGGACGGTCACGTGGAGTTGCGTCGGTGCCGTGACGTTGACCGAAGGCGCGTTGGTGCCGCCGAACCGCACGGTGGTGTTTCCCGGGATGAAGTTGAGTCCATTGACCGTGACATCGGCTCCGGGCGCGCCGGTCGGGGGATCGAAGGAGAGGATCTGCGGGCCGCTGCCGAACACCGTGAAGTTGCTGGATGTGGTGAAGACGCCGAACGAATTGCTCGCCGTGATCGGGCCCGGCAGGGCGTTGGCGGGGATCCGGACGACGATCTGGTTCTGGCCGGCGCCGGGTTGGACCGAAAGAGACAGGACACCGCCGAACCGGACGGCTGGGAGGGGATCGACGGCCAGGTTGAGCCCGTCCAGCGTGACGTTGGCGTTCGTGGATCCGGAGTCCGGATCGAACCACCGGACGTAGGGCTGGTTGGTCACGACTTCAAAACTGTTCGTCGTCGTGAACACCCCTCCCGCCTGCTCCACCCTGATCGGGCCGGTGGTCGCGTTCGCCGGAATCTGGGCGTTGATCTGGGACGGGGCGGACGATGAGGCGGAGGCTGACTGGACCCCGTTGAAGAAAACCTTCAGGCCGGAATTCACGAAATTCTGGCCGCGGATCATAGTAGTCGCTCCCCGGACGCCGAACGGGGGATCGAGTTCCGTCACGACCGGCGCTTGGGCAAAAACCCTTCCTGCTCCGGCGATCGATGCGATGAAGACAACGGACTGGAGCAGCACTTGCGGGAGCTTCCCTGAAAACATGGGCGGCAATCTGCTTCTGATCGTATTTCCAGCAAGAGCAAAGCCGCATTCGCATCCGGCTGACTGGCACGTCCTGTGCGCTCAAGTGGTTGCCCGGTCCTCCTGAAACGGAGGTGTGCCGATGTGGGCTACGAACGTGAACCTCTGCCATCAAACTCGAACCAGGCCGAAAGGCATGGCCGCCATGACCATCATGGAGGTGGTCATTTCGCTGGTCGTGGCCGGCGTCGCGATCGTCGGAGTGGTCAATGGCTACGTCTTCACGGCCAAACGAGCCGAATGGAACGCCTATTCGTTGGCCGCACATTCCCTGGCCATGCAACAGCTCGAACAGGCGAGGGCGGCCAAGTGGGACCAGCTTTCGACGCCGACGGTCGATGAGCTTGTGGCCTCCAACTTTGTCGACCAGGTCAACATCCTCGACATTCCCGTCACTGGTAACGCATTGGCCGGATCGCTTGCCCTCCAGTTTCCAAGACCCAGGACGAACTGCTCGGTCATCATCAACCAGGCGACAACCAACGGGATCACCTTCGTCTTCGCGACCAACTTCATCTCCATCTGGAATGTCACGACCAACCCGGTGCTCAAGGGTGTCCGGGTGGACTGTGTCTGGTCCTTCATGGGCCGTTCCACCCACACCAACACGGTGGTCACCTACCGGGGGCCTGACCAATGAAGGTCTTGATCCCTTCGATGAATGGCCGGTCCGGCGTTCGCAGTCTTCGGCTCGCCTTCACCTTGCCCGAGGCGCTGATCGCGATGTCCCTCTTCATGGTCGTCATCGGAGGCGTGGTCTTCAGCCATATTTATGGGATGAAGATGTTCCAGCTTTCCCGCTCGAAGCTCGGAGCCAGCGACGAAGCCCGTCGCGCGATCAGTAAACTCGTCGACGAGATTCGTTCGGCCAAAATCATCCGGATCGGCTCCGGAGGCCTGACCAATTTCACCACCCGGGGCATCACGGAAGCGCAGTCCGGAAATTCCATCCAAGTCTATCCCACGACGAACACTTCCAGCTTCGTCCGCTACTATTGGGATTCATCGGACAACCGCCTCAAACGCACGACCAACGGGGTCAGCTCCGTCTACGTCGTGGCCAACGCGATCAGCAACCAGGTCGTCTTCACCGCCGAGAACCACCTCGGACAGATCCTGACGAACAACAACAACAACCGTGTGATCGGACTGACCCTGCAGTTTTACCAGCTCCAGTATCCGACGATCGATATAGGCCCCGGCGGACTCTACGACTTCTACCAGCTCCGCACCCGGATCACCCGCCGTGCGCTGGAATGATCCGATGCCATGAAACTCGCCCAATGCCGTAACTTCGTCCGGAGGCGATCCCGTTCGGGCTACGCGCTCCTGATCGTCGTGGGATTCACCTCCATCAGCCTCATGGCGCTCGCCGGAATCGTTTCCTGGAGTTCCGGCAACTCCCGGCAGATCGAACGGAACAACACGTATTTCACCTCGGTGTCCGCCGCCGAGGCTGCCACGGAGAAGGTCTTGGCCAGCATTTCGCAGGACTTCCAGCAAAGCGGCGAAAACGTCGTCGCCGGCAACCTGGCCAACTACCGGCTCCTCGTCCCTTCGTCGGCCGAATCCTCCTTCTGGAGCGGTTGGGAGTTCCAGAACGGCGCCGGCTCCAGCGGCCGGACGCTGGTGGATCGGCAGTTCGCCAGCGTCTTCACCAACCTCGAATCGCAATACACCGGTCTTTACGGCATCGCCTCGGGCTACCGCGTCATCTCCAATGCCCGCCAGACCAACAGCAGCGTCAGCGGTGGCAACTTCTTCGGCGCGGTGGGGCAGGAGATCCAGGTGGCGAACATTCCGATCTTCCAATTCGCGATCTTTTACAACGTCAACATGGAGATCCAGCCGGGCGCCAACATGACGGTCAACGGCCGTGTCCATTCAAACATGGGCATGTTCGTCGATCCGGGCGCCACGCTCACCTTCAACAACCACGTGACCGCGGCTGCCGACATCCTCGATGCGAAGGCTCCCGGCGACGGCCGCAGCAACCAGAGCGGCACCACCGTCTACAACGGCGAGTCCGACTCCCGGACCACTTCGATGAACATGCCGATCGGCACCAACAATACCCCGGAGGCGGTTCGCGCCATCCTCCAGCCGCCGCCTGGGACGGAAAGCGCCTCGTCGGCGATGGGCCTGCAACGCTTTTACAACAAGGCCGACCTCATCGTGACCGTGAACACCAACGGCATCACCATCGCCACCGGCGGCGGCGCGAAGGGCGTGACCTCCTACACGCTCACGTCCAACGAGGTCGTTTTCGTGGCCAACACCAACGCCACCTTCTGGGATGCCCGAGAGGGCAAGACGGTCCGCCCCGTGGACCTCGACGTGGGAAATCTGAAGACCCTGAGCACTTCGAACCTGCTTCTCCGCACGAGCCTGAACAACCTCACCCGCGATGTGCAGAGCGTCTATGTGAACGACCTGCGCCCCATGAGCTCCTCCAATCTCGCCGCCGTCCGCGTAAAAAACGGACAAACGCTCCCGGACCAAGGGCTCACGGTCTCGACCGAAAAGCCCATCTACGTCCAGGGCCACTATAACCAGCCCACCTCCGGCCATCTTGGCACGACCAACACCACGGCCACCAAGCCGGCCGCATTGCTGGGAGATTCAGTCACCGTCCTCTCCTCCGCGTGGACCGATGCAAACTCGACGGCCAGTCTCTCCAGCCGGAACGCGGGCAATACGACCGTGAATGCGGCCTTCCTGGCCGGCATCGTCGAGAGTTCCACCTTCAGCAGCTACAGCGGCGGCGTGGAGAACTTCCCCCGGATGCTGGAATCGTGGAGCGGCGACACCCTGACCTACAACGGCTCGATGGTCGTCATGTTCCCGAGCAAATACGCGACGAACCGGTGGCAGAACACCGGCGTCTACTACAACGCCCCCACGCGCAACTGGGCCTTCGACCTGAATTTCATGGACTCCACCAAGCTGCCACCCGGCACGCCCATGCTCCGCACCCTTATCCGCGGGAAATGGCAGATCATCGCGCCGGGCCAGACCAACCTGGTCACGATGGTCAACTGAGCAGGCCGCCCATCACGCGGGCTTGAACAGCCGTTCCCACTTCGTCCGGAACGGAAGCGTCGCCACGGATTCGAGGAGAATCATCCGCACCCGCGTCTTCGGCACCTTGATCCGGTTTGATGGATCAAGCACCCGTCCCGTGCGCAGGAGCCGCAGCGTTTCCGTCCCGATGAGGATCGGCCACGCGCAGGCCAATCTCACGCGACGTTGGTTCGATGGATTGGTGCAGGTGTAACGCCACCCGGCTGCGAGATGGCCCGAAGCCAGGTCGAGCAACGCATCGAAGACCGGACGGAAACGCGCCTCGTTCCTCGGATCCGTCAGATCGTCGGGAGTCATCCCCAGCTTCAGCAATTCGTCCGAAGGAATGTAGCAGCGCCCCTGCTTCAGGTCGCGCGGCAGGTCGCGCAGGATGTTGACCAGTTGGAGGCCCTTTCCGAAACGAACGCCGTCGGCAAGGAACCCCGCGTAATCTTGGAACCGGTGCTTCGGATAGAGATGCGCCCGGCACGTCTTCGTCCAAAACTCCCCGACGCACCCGGCCACGCGGTAGGTGTAGTCGTCCAGTTCCTCCATTGTCCGCAGACTGCGCACTCCGGCGACCTTTGACGGCGTGGGTTCCTCTCGGACTTCAAACCGCCTCAGATCCAGCTCCTGGCCGCTGGTGATCGTTTCCAGCACTTCCCGGATCAGCCGCTGATCGTCCGGCGTGAACAGGGTCAAGGCCGCGACCGCCTCCTCGATCCGCTCCAGCAACATCCGCTCCGCATGAAGCCCGCCGCCGGGCACAGCCGGTTGCGCTTTCGCCAGTTCGTCAAAGGACACCGCGCCGCCTCGTGTTCCTTGGATCCGACGGCGCAGTTCATCCAGTGCGCTCAACCGCCGCTCCACCGGCACCAGCGCTGTGTCCGCGATCGTGTCGGTCGCGCGTGCCAGCAGATAGGCCAGCCCGATCTGGCGGCGCACGGGCGCGGGCAGCACGCGCAACGTCAGGTAGAACGAGCGCGAGACATCCCGGAGCAGATTGGTCAGCAAGTCAGTCGAAGCCATGCCAGCGCGGCCACTGAACCACGAAGACCGGTCCACCGCCAGAGCCGCGTTCCCGGCGTGCAATGGCGCCGCCGCTGTGTCTCCCTAGACGGATAAAACTCCCATGCGCCATCGCTTACTGATCCTGGTCGCACTGCTGTTCGCTGCTTTGCCGGTCCATGCCGCCGAACCGCTGCGGATCTCCTGGACGAACAACGTGCTCGCGGTCACGGCGCCGCGCCTGCCCGGCGGACGTCTGGAGGTCTGGTATCTCGAAGCGTTCCTGCGGTCCGGCGCGAATGGCCGCGACTGGGGCCAATCGGTCCTGCGCCACAAGACGACACTGCTCGAGAGCGCGGCGGATGGTTCGCATCTGAAGTTCCTCACGCTCGTCGCGACCAATGTCGAGGTGCGCCATGAGATCCGCGCCAGCGCCGACGAACTCGACATCCGGTTCGTCCTCACGAACCGCGGTCCCAGCCGGATCGATCTCCAGTGGTTTCAGCCCGCGTGCATCCGGGTCCCTGCGTTTACCGGACGCGCCCAGAGCGACTTCATTCGGCGCACGTTTCTCTACACCGCCAAAGGCCTCACCACCCTCGATCAGCTGCGCCGCACGACCAATGCGCTCTATCTGGGAGGCCAGGTCTTCCCCATGCCCGGCGTGGCCGACGCCGACGCCAATCCCCGGCCCGTCTCCCTTGATCGTCCGGTCAACGGCCTCATCGGCTGCTTCTCGGCGGATGACCGGTGGATCCTCGCGACCGCCAGCGACCGCACCCATGAACTCTTCGAAGGCGTCTACGTCTGCTTCCACAGCGACCCGGCCGTGGGTGGACTCGATCCCGGAGAAACGAAGGCCGTGCGCCAGAAGATCTATCTCGTGCCGAACGATCCCGCCGCGTTGCTGCGCCGCTACGAGAAAGACTTTCCCGCAGGAGCCGATGGCCGTCGTTGACGAACGTGGAATGAGGGGCCCGCCGACTCGATCGCCCTGAAATGGAGCGCGGGCTGATTCGCCGGACCGTTCGTTTGGAACAAATTTTTCCGAAACTTCGTCGATGGGTTCCGGGTTGTTGAAAGCGAAGCCGAAGATCCGGTCCCCGGATTGGAGGAGTGAAACAACAACTGAACCGGCGGAAGCATCCGCCCTGAAACCATGACGATCGACGCACTGCCCGCCGCCCCGGCCCAAACCCAGTCCCGCACGTGGGAGGTGCTCTGCCACCTCGCGTCGCTCGCCGGATGGGCCTTCCCCTTCGGCAACATCTTCGGGCCGCTGGTTGTCTGGCTGCTCAAGCGCGCCGAATCGCCGGACATCGACCACCACGGCAAAGAGGCCGTGAACTTCCAGCTCTCGGTCACGCTCTACCTGCTGTTGCTGGTGCCGTTCTGCTTCGTGCTCATCGGCATTCCGTTCGTCATCATGCTGGTGCTTCTGAGCCTCGTTCTCACCATTGTCGCGGCCGTCAAAGCCAGCACCGGCCAGCCCTACCGCCACCCGCTGACCATCCGGTTCATCAAGTGAACCGGGCCTCGGCTGAAGCGGACGCCTGAAAGGATCGCGTCCCGCCGTGACATTCCGCTGGCCTCCGCCTAGCAGCCCGTCAAAGAACGGGTGTTTTGGAGCGGCGTGACGGATGCGTATGATGGCTTGGCCTGGGATGGTCCGGAGAAAGTTGTGGGAGAGCGGCGGACGAGACGGGCGACCAGGGCGGCTATCCGGGACCACAGGCGCAAAATCA
>CANJSG010000046.1 GCA_947476875.1 Verrucomicrobiota bacterium
CGCCTTTGGGACCACGTATTTCTCCCAGAATCCTGGAGTCTTGACGATGAGGTCGTCGACGCTCTTGAACATGCCGGTCTGGCCGCTGAAGCGGGAGCTCTCCTCGAATTCCTCGAACAACACGGGCAGCTTTTCCGGATAGTCCGGCGCCGCCATCTGGCCGAGGAGGTCGGCTGTGCCCAGGGCATGTCCAACGATCCGCTCGAGGTGGCTTTGGAACTCGATGGCCGCGAGGTTCACGTTCAGGCCGGTGCAGCGGATCATGTTGCGGACGGACTGGCATTCCACGGCGGTGAATCCCTTTTTCAACAACAGTGTCCGGGCGAAGTCCATGCTCCGGTTGACGTGGGTCGCCGTGTATTTGGCTCCGGTGCCAGCATCGTCGAAGCGGTGCTTCAAGTATCCGGTGTCGTGGAGCAGAATGGCCGCCATCCCGAGCTGGTGTATCCGCTCGGTCAGGACGGGCTCGGCCCCGCGCCGATGCCGGCCTTCGAGCAGGCGGGACATGCAGAGGGTTCCCTGGAGGGTGTGTTCGAGATCATGGTAGCGGGCGTCGATCGGGAGGTAGTCGCTATAACGGCCCTCGAATGAATCCACAGCCCACTCAAACACCCGGTCCACGTAGCCCACATCCCCGGCCGGAAACATGTTCCGGTAGGATGCTGCGACGGCGGCCACCACAGCGGCAGGTTGATGCGTATCAATCAAGCAGGGCACAGGTCCCGATTTAACTCAGCTTTGAGAAAATGCACGTCCTAATGAAGCACATCCTAATTCTGGACAAAATGCCGGAGTGGAAAGAAATCAGCACCCGGCTGCATCAAGTCGGTTGCGGCGGTCCTGTGTGTCGACCAAGACTGCGTTTCCGTGACTGCCGTTCTAAACATTCGAAATGCGCGCAAGTCATTTGGGGCCAACCAAGCCCTGAGTGGGGCCTCCTTCGAGCTGCGCGAACGGGAGCTTCTGGCGCTCCTTGGCCCAAACGGAGCCGGAAAGACGACCCTGATCCGGGCGATCGCCGGGCGGGTGCGGCTGGACGACGGTGAAATCGAGATCTTCGGCGAGAAGGTTGACGAGGCCAGCCGGCGGCGGCTTTTGGCGGTGGTGCCCCAGGAATTGGCTTTGTATGGGTTGCTCACGGCGCGGGAGAACCTGTCCGGGTTTGGACGCTTGAACGGAGTTTCCCCGGAGCATATTCGCGACAAGGTCGCTTGGGCATTGGACTGGACCGGCTTGGCGGACCGGGCGGATGAACCGATCGGGAGCTTCTCCGGCGGGATGAAGCGCCGGCTGAACCTCGCATGCTCCGTCCTTCATGAACCCAAGATCCTGCTGCTGGATGAACCCACCGTGGGAGTCGATCCGCAGAGCCGCGAGAATATCTACGACATGCTCGGAAAACTCCGGGCCGGCGGGATGTCGCTGATGGTGACGACCCACCACCTCGAGGAGGCCGAAGCCCGCTGCGAACGCATCGTCATCATCGACCACGGATCGGTCGTCGCCTCCGGGACGTTGCCGGAGCTTTTGGAAAAGACCGTGGGCCATCTCCGGGCCGTGACGCTGACGCTGGATCGCCCGATGCCGAATGGCCCGGCCGGCTGTGAATCGGCCGACCATGGCCGCGTCTGGCACACGAAGATCGCCGACGTCGCCGCGGAACTTCCCGGACTCATCCAGCGCGTGCAGGCGGCCGGTTGCCGGGTCGAAAACATCGAGGTCCGCAGCCCGAATCTACAGGCGGCCTTCATCGCCCTCACCGGAAAGGCTCTCCGCGAATGATCGGCACCCTTCTCAGGATCCAGTGGACCCGGCTCCGGCGCGATCGCGTGGCCCAGACGCTCACGTTCGTGGTTCCCGTCGTCTTTTTTTCCATCTTCGCGTTGATCTTTGGAACGACGGGGAATGGGAAAACCCCGTCGATCAGGCTGGCCGTGGTCGACGAGGATCGATCGGCCGTCAGCAAACGGGTCCTGGCTGCGCTCGGACGCGAGGACGGTTTGAAACTGATCCGTGAAGCGATCCCGCGGAACTCGGCCCCCAACACGCCGCGCGTTCCCATCGATCGGGAACGGGCCACATCGATGGTCCAGGACGGCGACTTGGCGGTCGCTTTGATCGTTCCGAAGGAGTGGGGGAAGTATTTTCCCGACTTCGGCCAGGAAGGTCCCGAGATGGAGCTCCTCGCCGACACCTCGAACCCCGTGGCGCCCCAGATGACTTTCGGTCTCCTGCAGAAGGTGGCCATGGGCGGATCGCCGGATCTGATGATGGAGAAAGGCCTCAAGCAGATGGAAAGCGCGGGCTCGGGGTTCGAGCTCTCGACCAAACAACGCGAGCAGATGACCACAATGCTCCAGCAGTTGCGTTCGTCGGCGGAAGCCGCCGACAAGGAGGCCGCCGCCGGGACCAACGCCGCGTCGGCCAGCGTCGCGGCCGAGCAGGGCGGAGGCGCGATCAACGTGAAGAAGGTCGACGTGCTCGGGGCGAAGAAGACCAATCCGGCCATCGCCTTTTACGCGGCCGGCATCGCCGTCATGTTTTTGCTCTTCACCTGCACGGCGACAGGCGGATCGCTCCTGGAGGAGGCGGAGGACGGGACGCTCGAACGGCTTCTTTCCACCAGACTTGGCATGACGGGTTTGCTGATGACCAAGTGGCTCTACATCGCCCTTGTCGGAGTCGTGCAGATCACCGTCATGTTTGTCTGGGGTGCGCTCGTCTTTGGGTTGGAGCTCTGGAGCCATCTGCCGGGATTCATCATCATGACGACGGTCACGGCCGCCGCCGCAGGAGGATTTGGCATGTGCCTGGCGACATTCTGCCGAAGCCGGGGCCAGTTGAACGCCATCTCCAACATCGTCATCCTGACCATGTCCGCTTTGGGCGGCAGCATGGTCCCGCGTGCGTTCATGCCGGAAGGTTTGCAGAAGGCCGGGCTGTTCACCTTCAACGGCTGGGCCCTGGACGGATTCCTGAAAGTCTTCTGGCGCGAACGGCCGCTCTGGGAACTCTGGCCGCAAGTGTCCGTCCTCGTCGCGCTCACGGCGGTCTTCCTGTGGCTCGCTCGCCGTCTGGCTCGCCGATGGGAGACGGTCTGAACGGCCTGTCCGCTTGACCGTCGGCGGGTCAGCCCCGACCTTCCGCGCTTCGTCGCCCGTCCTGCGGCACTGAATCAAACATGGTCAGCCATCTTCGCCACATCGATCCCAATCCCGGCATGGTCGTCCGAGCGCGTGGCTCGGGTGAGATCATCCGCCGGGTCGCCCGTTACCTGACCCCTTACAGGCTTCTGGCCGCCGCGACGATCGGCTGTGCGATCCTCTCGCTGGCTGCGTCGTTCGCCTTCCCGCTGCTGATGGGGTTCATCATCGACGACGTGATCCGCGGCGGTCGGTCGGAGAAACTGGTGGGGGCGATCGGCGCGCTGATCCTGGCGTTCCTCCTGCGTGATCTCTTCAACGGCATCCGTATCCGGATCAACAACCGCCTCGAACAGAACGTCATCTTCGACATGCGCCGCGAGGTCTACGGAAAACTCCAGCGGCTCACCATCGGCTTCTTCGACCAGCGCGCGTCCGGCGACTTGATGACCCGCGTCATCGAGGATGTGAACGCCGTCGAACGCCTCCTGATCGACGGAACAGAGCAGGGGACCGTGGCGATCCTCGGTGTGTTCGGCGTGGCGGGAATCCTTTTCTGGCAGAATCCGACGCTGGCGGGTGTGGCCATGATCCCGATCCCGTTCCTGGCGGCCGGTGCGCTCTGGTATACGCTGACGGCCCACAAGCGTTACCGCGTGCAGCGTCAGGCCTCGGCGGCGATGAACGCGCTGCTCATGGACAATCTCCAGGGCGTCCGCGCGATCAAGGCCTTCGGGCGCGAGGACCATGAGGACGGCCGTTTTGGCGACAAGGCGGACGGCGTTCGCAAGGGCACGCTGGTGGTGATGAAGGCCTGGGCCTTCTATTCGCCGACGATGGCATTCTGCACGGCGCTGGGTTCCGCTCTCGTGCTGTGGGTCGGAGGCCAGCAGGTCATCGCCGGCCAAATGGAGATCGGACAGTTGATCAGCTTCCTCTTCTTTCTCGCGCTGTTCTACGAACCCATCGGCCGCCTGCACGGCTTGAACCAGATGCTCCAGTCGGCCCGGGCCGCCGGTGAACGGGTGTTCGACATCCTCGACGCGGAACCCGAAGCCAAGTCTTCAGGCGAGGTCGTTCCGACGGCTTCGTGGCGCGCCACAGGGGAGGTGGCGTTCGAGAAGGTGAACTTCGGATACGGCGCAGACCGAAGGGTTCTGCAGGATGTTTCTTTGATGGCCAAACCCGGTCAGATGGTCGCGCTGGTCGGCCCAACCGGCGCCGGCAAGACGACTCTGGTCAACTTGATCCCGGCGTTCTACCCCCTGACGAGCGGAGCCATCCGCATCGACGGGCGTGACACTTCTGCCATGCCGCTGGCCGAACTGCGCCGGCAGATCAGCGTGGTTTCGCAGGAGCCGTTTCTCTTCAACGGGACGATCCGGGAAAACATCCTTTACGGCCGGCTCGATGCGACGGAAGCCGACATGTTCGCGGCGGCCAAAGCGGCGAACTGCCATGAGTTCATCGGCCGTCTCGAGAAGGGTTACGATTCCTCCGTGGGCGAGCGCGGAGTGAAGCTCAGCGGCGGGGAGAAGCAGCGCGTGGCCATCGCCCGGGCGCTGCTCAAGGACGCGCCGATCCTCATCCTGGACGAGGCCACCGCGAGTGTGGACACGCAGACCGAGAAGCTGATCCAGGAAGCGCTGGAACGCCTCATGTCAGGCCGGACGAGCTTCGTCATCGCCCATCGCCTGAGCACGATCCGGAACGCCGACCAGATCCTGGTGCTCAAACACGGGCAGGTGATCGAACGCGGCAACCACGAGGAGCTGATGGCTGGCGAGGGGCTCTACGCGACACTGTGTCGGATCCAGAACGCGCGGCAGGAGGCGGAAGTTCTCGAGCGCTCGACGCTCGATTGACGGGGGAACGGAACGGACGATCAAGGCTGACGGACAGCCGTGCGATCAAGCAGCCACTTCCAATCGGCGGCCACGTCGGGATTGGAGAGCGACACGGACGTCGGGGTCATCTGCGCAACGGGTTGAATGACTCCCGAACCCCCGAAGTGCTTGGATTTGGTTTTCCAGACGTGCATTTCGGCGTGTCCATCGGCGAAAGCCACGCCCGTCCCGTTCCGATGGTAGGCTCCAACCCAATCGTCGACCTGGCTGCGCGAGGCGACATCGACAAGGAACACACCGTCGTTGATGGAGTCCGCGTGCTCATCGATCATCGTCCACGTGTGGGAGGGGGACAGCGCTCTGAAATCGGACATGCGTCGGTAGACCGAATAGCCGGCGGTCACGGCGACAAGTTGGTCCGGGTTGTTTCGCGGAACGGGGGATCGCAAAGAACCATCGACCAGATAGTTCATGGAAACCGAACGCGCCCGGAGGATCCGTTTTCCGATGAGGGTCACGGTCGAGGTGTCCTCGGGACAGCGGAAGACACGGGCATCCTTGATGTAGCTCCCCAGCATTCCGCCGTAGAAGCCCTTGCTGGGATCATGGCGGACCAGGATCGAGGTGTTGGTGTTGAGTGGAGACTGGGAGTAGTCGAGCCATCCGCCCGCCCAAGAGTAACGGGGCACCGGGTCGGAATACGACTGGAGGGACGGCTGATTGCCGTTCACGCCAATCATGTTCGGGACAATCCGGTCATCGTTGTCAGCCACATACATCTGGAAGGCCAGCGCCAGCTGCTTCTTGTGCTGGAGGCACCGGATCGCGCTTCCCGATTTCTTCCCATTGATGAGCGCCGGAACCAGCAGCGCCGCCAAGATCCCGATCAAAGCAACCACCGTCAGCAGTTCCAGAAGGGAAAATCCCCCCGGGGAACGGCCTGTGGCCTCTGATTGAAGACGACGAACGAGCATGGTCTTTGGGTCAGGTTGTTGTAGGACTATAAGGGCTGTGTTTCGAGAATCCACCTGATTTTTGCGGCGACGGGAAGCCAAAAAGCCGGCCGGTTGCCGACCGCTTAGTCGACCAATGAAACCCGGTGGTAGCGTTGGGCGGAAACAGGGATGACTGGGTCGTAGAGCGACGCACTGGTGGATCCAGCGGTAACTTCCTGGCCGAGGTTGATCGAGGGGCCATCGATCAAGTTCGCCTTGTATTGCACGCGGTAACGTTTCCCCGGCATGTCGGTCCAAGTGAGAACGATGGAAGTCGGATTAAACTGAACCTCTGGGACAGCCAGGGAAGGGGGTTCCAGCGTGCTGAAGCTGTTGAACCAGCTTCCCGGCCACGTCACGGCGGGCGAGTTGTTGTCGAGAATGACCTCGTTCGTCTGATACCCCACCGGCCTCATGGGCACGCTGGTTTCGCCGGCGTAGACGATTCGTCCGGTCAATCCACCGAACGGCTGCGTGGGCGCTGCTTCGCCCGGGCCTGATGGCAGGACCTGCGCGCCCGTCTCCGTCGGGCCTGTCGAGAGGACCTGCGCGCCGAGGGCGAGAAGCGAAACGGCGCCGTGGGATCTCTTCATGGGTCCATCCGGCTTTCGTTCTCGCCGGTGACGCGCCAGACTCCGGAATACAGGTTCATCGTCCGGCCTCGGAGAAACCCCACCAAGGTGAGCCCGCTCTCGCGGGCCAGCTCCACCGCCAGACTCGTCGGAGCCGAGACCGCGCAGATCAATGGCAACCCGGCGGCCAGCGCCTTCTGCACGATCTCATAGGAAACCCGGCCGCTCACGAGCAGCACGAGTGCGTTTAGCGGTGTCAGGCCTTGCTGAAGCGCCCAACCGATCACCTTGTCGACGGCGTTATGGCGCCCAACGTCCTCGCGTGCGACGAGCATACTCCCCGTCGCGTCGAAGAGCGCCGCCGCATGGAGTCCGCCGGTGGCGTCGAACGCCTTTTGCGAGGCGCGCAGCTTCTCCGGAAGCGATTCAAGGATGGCGGCCGAAATCCTCAGGGAAGAACTCACCGGCGGATGCGTCTGGATGACCGCGTCGATGGCCGCCTTGCCGCAGAGCCCACAGCTCGACGACGCGAACACGTGTCGGGTCAGCCGCTGGAAATCCACCTCCACACCGGCGGCGAGGAAGACGTTGATCACGTTGCCCGTCTGGCGCGCTTGGCCTGATTCGCAATGGGCGACTTCGACGATGTCCGCCTCGGACCGGACGACGCCCTCGGTCAGCAGAAAACCCGTCGCCAACTCCGCGTCATGGCCGGGAGTCCTCATCGTCACGGCGACGCTGCGCCCTCCCACGCGGATCTCGAGCGGTTCCTCGACCGCGATGGCGTCGGCCGCCGTCGAACTTCCTTCACCGTCGAGACGCCGTATTTCGACGGCTTCGGTCATCAGTTTGCTGGAACGCGTTTCGATCAAGTGGAGGGCAGTGTTCGGTGCCGTGGATGCGGCGCGCAAGGAGACAGCGTGAAGCCGGCGCGGCAATGGCTCGAAAGCCCCGGCGGTTCACACCCGCCGCACGACTTGCACGAGTGCATTGTAGTCGGGAACACCGCCGCCCGAGTCCACCACGCCCCGCCGGATGATCACGTTTCCTTCAGGCCAATGGACCTGGAGATTGCCGGAGGCGATCTCGGCGATGTGGACGCGGCTGGCGAGTTCGCCCAGTTCGTTCTTCAGGGAAACACGGTCGCCGTGAACCAGCTTCAACGCCGCGGCGTCGTCCGCGCTCATGAACACCGCGTCGCGTCCCGCGCCGGTCAGCGGATCGACCTCGGCATAGATCAACGTGTTGAACTGCTTCCCGCGCCGCGTCGACACGTGGAACTGCCGGTCGGTGGCGGCGCCCACGCTCGTTGCCTGGACTTTGGAGTCCTTGGGCACCGGCACAAAGCGGAAGTTTGCCCGGCCATCCGGGGTGGAGAACTTGCCGCCGACGCACAGATGCGGGCCGCCGTATTGGAAAGCGTCGCCTGTCTTCCGAAGGTGTTGCACGCCGTCGTAGAACGGAACCACCCGCGCGATCTCTTCGCGCATGGCCCAACCGGTTTCGCAGCCGAGCAGAGTCGCGCGTTCGGGATGAACCGCCGCCGCGAGGTCGCGGAGGATCTTCCACTCGGCCCGCGCTTCGCCTACTTGGCGGGGAATCTCCGGCGTGAACATCACTCGCCGTTCCGTGCTCGTTTCCGTGCCGCCGTCGTCCTGTTCGTAGCGCGTCTTGGCGGGCAACAGAATCACTTCCTCGCCGGGTTCGATGAACATCTGGTCCGTCAGGATGATGTCCTGATGCACTCGCAACGGAATCCGGCTCATCGCTTCGGCCACGGCGTCGGGTTCGGGCAGCGTTCTCAGAAAATTGCCGCCCACCGAATAGAGCACGTCGAGCCGCCCATCGCCGCAGGCTTCGACCATCTCGGTCGTCGTCAGGCCCGGCCAATCCGGCACCGGAAAACCATACTGCGCCGAGAGCGCGGCCGCGTTCTCCGGTGTGACCGCTTTGCCGCCGGGAAACGCCGTCGAATACGCGCCCATCTCCGCTCCACCCTGCACGCTGCTGTGGCCGCGGATCGGCATGATGCCGCACTTGTCGCGACCGACCCAGCCGCGCGACAGGGCGAGGTTGAGAATCGCCTGCACTCCGTCCGCGCCGTGCGGATGCTGCGTGATGCCCATGCTCCAGACGACCACGGCGTTCTTCGCCTTGGCCAAAAGATTGGCGAACTCGACGAATGCCTCCCACGGCAAACCCGCCTTCGAGGACAGCTCGTCAGGCTTCAGCGCGAGCAAGTCGGCCTTCAACGCATCCCAGCCGTTCGTGTGGTCGCGGATGAACGCTTCGTCCACCGCACCGCGTTCGATCAGCAGCCGCAGCACGCCGTGGAGGAACGCGATGTCGCCGCCCTGCGCCACGGGGAACCACCAGTCCGCGAGGTCCGTGCCGAAGAGCGCGCTGCCGGCGGACGAGGGCACCCAGTAGCGCTTCATGCCCGGTTCGAGGAACGGGTTCACCAAGACGATCTTCGTCCCGAGCTTCTTGGCCTCGTGCAGATACTTCGTGCTGACGGGCTGGTCGTTGGCCGGGTTGGAGCCGAAGAAGATGACGAGATCCGTCCCATACCAGTCGCGGTAGCTGCACGTCGACGCGGCCAAACCGAGCGTCGCCTTCATCGCGGCGGTGGAGGGCGAGTGGCAGAGCCGGGCGGCGTTGTCCACGTGGTTGGTGCCGATGAACCGCGCCGCCTTTTGCGCCATATAGTAGACCTCGTTGGTCACGCCGCGCGCCGTCACAAAGAAGGCCAGCCGCCTCGGATCGGACGCGCGCATCCGCTTCGCGATCCGCTGCAACGCCTCGTCCCAGCTGATCCTGCGGAAACCCGCTTCGCCCTTGAGCCGCAGCATCGGATACGGCAGGCGACCGAGTTCGCGGAGCTGGGCATTGTCCAGTTTGGAAAGCGCGGCGACATCCGCGAGCGCCGTTTCGTCCAAGGCCGGCATGGTATTCAGCCGAAGCAGATTCAGGCGCGTCATGCACAGGTGCACGCCGTCGATCGTCCAGTCATGCAGCCCCGCGACGCCTAGGGCGCATCCGTCGCACACGCCCTTGGTGAGGACCTTGTAGGCGTAGCCGAGGTTGTCGCGGTTCTTCCAGACGACGCCGAGCATGTCGCGGAAGTGCTTCGGTTTGGTCGCGCCCAACCCGAACGGCATCCGTTCCTTCCACGAAGTTTCCTGCGTCACCTGACAACTCGCCATGCCCGGAAGATGGCGTGGGAGAGCGGGGAATGCACGTTCGGGGTTGGACGCGAGCAGGGCGATTGTGGAACTCGACCGTTGCGTCGGTCCTTCGAACCACCTACGAAGTTCGAATCTCAAGGACATGGAACCGACAACAGACAGCTCCTTTACCCGAACCATCCTGCGGAAATGAAGCTCGTCATGAAATTCGCAAAACCTATCGCGTTCGTCCTCGGTGTATCGGCGTTTTTTTACGGCATGGCTATCTATGCTAGTGCTCTCCTCGGCGCGGGCCACGGCACGGGCTTCTTCATTGAAGCGCTTTTCTCTCCCTCAAACTTGGCAGCGGCATTGGCCCTCGATGAGCCTGTTGGTTACTTGTTCTGGCCCACGGTCGCGGCTCTGCTCTCGCAGCGGCATTTTCTCGGCTGCCGAATAGCCGCTGCCGCCCTTTTGGCGATTCACTATCTTGGAATAATCATCCTTTGCATGGACGCCGGTCAGTCCGGCGTGAGAAGGGCGTTTAGCATCGTGGGCGATTTCAAGATCCCGCTGCTGGCCGCCTATTTGGCGAGTCAGATTCTGATGTGGGTTTTGATTCTGCGCCGTCCCCGGCGGTTGAATGGTGCGCCCGTAGGACTCGATGAATCGGCAACCTCGTGAAGGGCGCGTCCCAATTACTCGGTTTCGCGCGGCCGTCAGCAACATAAGCACCAAAAGAACCATCTTCTTCGTCTTGGGCTTTCTGGCCTGGCTGTTTTTCGTTTTCGGCTTTGGTGCCGCTTTGACCGGAGCTGGGCACGGAACGCCGTTCTTCTTCCAGGTGCTTCTTTCACCTTTTGCCGACGACTCCCTTGGGTTTCTGGGACTACTTCAGTGGCTGACGCTGGCGGTTCTTCTCGGTGTTCGCCACGTATACATGTGCAAGGTGGCGGCCACGGTGATTCTTCTGGTCCATGCCGTAGGCGTGGTTCACTTGTGCCTCAACGCCGATTGGAATGACGTCGGTCGAGTTTGGGGGCCTGCTTATCTCGTCTTTTTCATCCTCCCTTGGCTGGCTGCATATCTTGGAGGGCAGGCTTTTATGTGGCGCCTGATCTTCCAAAAGAAGCCTCCGGGCTGACCGCTACTGCAGTTCACGAGGCGTGTTCACACTTCGGAACTGCTCCGACCATTCCTCAGTCTCGGTCCAGCTTCGCACCAGCCCCGCCGCTTCCGCCGCGCGGCAGAATCCTTGGAGTGAACGGTCGGTTCCAGCGAGGTGGGCTTCGGCCAAGGCGAGGACGCAGCGCGGGTAAATGGCGGCCAGCGGCTCGAAGCGTCCGTCGCGAACGGGAATGATTCCTTGGACTGTGGCGGACGCGGAAGCCGCGTAGCCGCCGAGGTGACGAGGCGGATTTCCCGGAGCGGCGTCCGCGTCCGCCTCCTCACGTCGTTGGCTACCGAGATCCGCAAGCAGTTCGACGGTGATGAAGGGCATGTCCACGGCGAGCACGAGGACGTGGTCGTGGGAGGCGGCCTTCAACGCGTTGACCAAGCCGGCCAACGGGCCGAGGTCTTCGACGTCGTCAGGAACGAAGCGGAAGTCGTCGCCGGTGAAGGCTTGTTCGCGCCGGCTGCAGATGAGCAGTTCGGCGGCTCCCGCGGCGCGGAGTTTGGCAAGCTGCACTTCCCAGAGCGGGCGGCCCTGCCAGTCGAGGAAGGCCTTGTCGCGGCCCATGCGACTGGAACGGCCGCCGGCGATGAGGGCTCCGGTGAACGGGGACACGGTCACTTGGCGGCGGCGCCGAAGACTTTCTTGAGGAGGTCCGTGGTGCGCGCGGCCGGGTTTGCGCGGATGCGTTTCTCCTCTTCGGCCACCATGGAGAACAAACCGTCGAGGGCCTTGCGGGTCACGTAGTCGTCGAGGTCGAGGCTCTTCGGATCGAACTGTTTTCCGCCGAAGGCGCCGAGGCTGGAGATGAGTTTGCCCGTATCACCGGACAGGCCCGCCGTGTCCAAGACCTTCTTGTAGGCGGAGGAAACGCCGGCGGTGTCGGTCGCCTTCTTCACGATGGGGAGGAAGCGTGTGTAGAGATTCGTCTCGGTGGAACGGCGGAAGTAGGCGGTGGCGGCGTTGTTCGTGCCGGCGAGGATGTGCTTCGCGTCGGCGATAGTCATCTGCTTCACCGCGTCGCCGAAGACGGCAGCCGCTTCCGGCACGGCCTTCTCGGCGGCGACGTTCATGACGCGGACGAAGTCGTCGACCAAGGCGTCCTGCTTCAAGGCCCGCGCGGTCTTCTCGACTTTCTGCATGGCGGAGGGCAGGGGAATCTTCACGGAGAGGTTGGTGAGGAAACCTCCTTCCTTGCCCAGGCGTCCCACGGCGGACGATAGGCCTTTGGCCAGTGCTTCCTTGAGGCCGCTGACCATCTGGTCCTGCGGCAGAGCACCGAGGGCGCCGGAGGCGAGGTTCGTTTTTCCGCCAAGGCCGAGCTGGTCGAGCAGTCCGGCGGCGACTGCGTGGTGAATTGTGACCAGGAAAACGGTGAAAAGGATGAGGGGTTTCATCGAGAGAGTCCGGAGGCACGATGCATCCCGTCGGCGCATCGGCAACGGCTATTCCCGGGCTCCGCTTAGGCCCAGGGCTACTTCTTGTCTGATGCGATGCTGGACAACGTGATCGTGTCCTTGGAGAAGGTTTCGCATCTGGAGGTGAGGCTCACGGTTTGTCCCACCTCGACCGACCGCGTGTTTCCATCGGACGTTCCGCCTTCGGTCGACCCTCCGTCTTTGGCCAGAACGGCGGCGCCGGTGCGGGTTGGCGGCGTGATCTTGATCTTGGCCTTCAGGGCCGTGCCCGGTTGGCGGAAGATGACGTCGTAGTTCCGGCTGGTCGTCGACTTGTCGATCTCCGCGACGACTCCTTGCAGCACGAACGACCTCTTCTTGTATCGCGCCTCGGCGGCGACGGGGTCTTTTTGAAAGTGGCTGATGAGGTCCACGACCGAAACCACCGTCTCCGGCGTGAGCACAGGAAGCGTGGCCATGTCCGGCGTGGAGAGAGCGTTGCCCGCGACCGGACCGTCTTTGGGCTCCACGGGAGCCGCCACCGCCGGAGACGCGGCGTTGGAATCTCCCTTGAGTTTCTTGATCTCCGCCTTGAGCGAAGCGATCTCGTTGGTGAGCCGCTGAAACTCCCGCGCATTGAGCTGAAGGTTCTCCCAATGCGACCGTGAGATGCTGACCATGTCCTCCGGATCCGCGGCAAAGGCGGGAGCTGCGGCAGCGGTGACAAGGAAAACGGCCAAGAACGAGAGGAACGGTTTCATCGGTTGTTGCAGATGCGGGAGGATGCCCGCCCCCACGGCGGCAGCAATGGGTTTTCCCGATCGCGGCCGGTTACGCCCCGGTGAGTGCTCGTTCTCTTGCTCCCGGTCCTCAACATCACGGGCGCGGTAGCGCATGATTTCGGTTAGTGCGGTGGCGGTGATGCAACCCATCATCGGTGCCGGTGGAGGTGAGGCGTTCCGTCCGGTGGAATCAAGCGCGGCAAAGCAATGACGAAGGCCGAAGGCCAAATGACAAATGCCAAAAGGCAGTTTCCGGGTCGTGGGCCCGCCGGCAGCTCCAGCGGAGCGGCCTGATCGGGCCCCTTACGGAGCTTGGGGCAAAGATTCCGGCATGTTCTATAAACAGGCCGGACCTACGGGCCTGCATTGTTCCTGTGTTTTTGGGGTATTTTTGAAACGGCCCTGAAAATGGCGACAGATTGGAAACATGAGCAAGGCCATGAAGAGGAACTCGAAACCACGGGTGGTCCGGCGCGGGAGCGTCGCGGTCAAGATCTACGAGGCCCACAACCGGTCCGCCGACACGGACTACGTGCAGTTCGTGGTCGCGTGGCGCGACGCGGACGGCAGACGCCGGTTGCGCAATTTCAGCGACGAGGCGCAAGCCCGGACCGAGGCGGAGCTGACGGCCACAAAGCTGGCTGTGGGCGGGGCCGATGTGCTCACCCTCACCAGCTCCGACCGGACGCAATACCTCGCGGCCCGGAGAATTGCGGACGGTCTCGGGGTTCCGCTGGTGTGGGCGGTGGAGGACTACGCGGCGGCCAAAGGCCTGCTGCCGGCGGGAACGCACCTCCTGTCGGTGATTGAGTTCTTTAAGAGCCGCGATCAGGGATCTCGAATCGAGGAAGGCGGCGGACTTGTCGTTGGCCTGCCAGTTTTGGACGCCTCCAGCATGAAGGCGGTGTTGAACTTGCGCCGCGTCTTTTCGGGAGATGCTTTGATGATGGTTTCCATGGAGCACGATTCCCCTTCCGCTCTCTCCGAGAAATCGAAGCAGGCCAGTCGGTGTCCTCACCCGCCCTTCGTCGATGTCATTGCACCACGCTATTCCATCTACGCTCCCAATGGATACCGGTGCCCGGCGTGTCGCTTGCCTTTGACGCCCCTAAAACTCCAACCCGCAGTTTCTTCGAAACAAGGCTGGGCAGCTCGAGCCCAAACTGACCGCCCTTTTGAACCACAGCTTCCAAACCTGTGTGAAATCAGGCGCGCCGCCGGGCTGGCTGGATTCGGGTGATCGCGAATCTCACTTGGACGCCGTTCCCCGGATTTGTTTTTTGAACTCCGCGAGACTGGTCTCAAAATCGCTGTTTCCCTCCTTCAGGCAAAGAACCTCTTCCCGCCGCGCAATTCGTTCGAAGGCGGCCACCGCTTGCGCGTAGTTCGTGCCGGTGAAATCCGGCCCGCGGACGCATTGCAAATAGAGGATCGGAAGTTCCGCCCGTTCGACGCGACGCAGCAGTGATGCGTCATTCCTGGATAGTCGCTTCGCACGGGCAAAAATCTCCGTCGCGCGGGCAACGAACTCTTTGGTGAAGAACGGCGCTTCCATCGGATAACGAATTCCGCCGCCGGGCGAATTCATCTGGTCCGCAAAATCCACCCGTATTTGACTCAGTAACGACTCGTATTCCGCCAGCGCCGGAGCGGCGGCGGCGTAGTGCCCCCAGGTGAAATCCTGGGTCAGCGCCTTTTCGTCGCGTGACGGATCCCACAATAGCTTGCCCGCGACCCAACTCTTGAGTTCGTCGCGTTCCGCAGGGCCCTGGTAGCCGCCTTGCAACATCACGCCCTCCGCATGATTTCTTGCCCAGAATCGGATGTTCGCCGCCATCACGTCCAGATTGGGCATTGGGGCAAGGTAGTGGCTGAAGTTTACGGTGTAGTCCCAAACATAGATTCGGTCATGGACCGCACCCCAGGCGGCAATGTGTCCGGCTATGTCGCATTGTTCAGCCGGGGTGAAGGGATGATCCCATGATCCCGCTGCGGCATTGCACAACCGGATTGCAACGTTCTTCCGCGGCCGCACGGTTTTTGGGACCTTGACTGTCTCCAAGTAGGCCAGTGTATCGATGGTCGCGCGGGGATATTCATTCGCGATGGCCTCGGCCACTTGATTGACCAACACCAACTGGTTCGCCATGTCGGAACCCTCCTCGATGCGAAGTTTCTCGCAGCGCTCGCAGTGGCACTCCGTGGTGTTGTCATTCTTCGAAACGCTGACGAGCTCAGTGTTGGTGTTTTGGCTCAAAACACTTCGGACAAACGCGATGGCCAATTTGGCGACGTCCGGGTGGGTCGCGCAGAGTTGGTCGGCGGATCTTTTGCCATCCTTGAGTTGCGAAAAATACTCCGGATTTGTGGAGAAGTATTTGTCGACTGGAACGATCAGGGCCGCGGTGTGAACAAACATGCCGTCGTAATCCACATGGCCTCCTTGTTCCTCGGGGACTTTGGCGTGGGGCGCGCTGGTGCGATTGCGCAGTGACCATGCGGGATCCGATGCGCTTGAATAGTAGGGGTCTCGCAGTTTTAGCTGCGGAATGTAGCGGCGTTCCACCGGCGCTATGACCAGGGTGTTGGTCGTTGGCAGGCGGATCGAATCTTTTGTGTAGAAGCGGCAGCCGATTTCCTCCTCCAGCAAGGCGAATACCCCGTTCATCAACCCCCGTTTCGTTCCCCCCCAGAGAAGCACATGTGCGTCTTTGGCCCTTAGCCAATAGCCATCCTCCCCCAAGCGGGAATCGGAACGAATGATGATGTTTCGACCCGGGGCGCCACCAAAATAGATGGGGAGCGTTGCTCCGGTAATTTCTTTGATCCACTTCTGGAGCTCTGTGGCGGCAACCTTGTCGTTGGCGGTTGCATTCTCGGTGCAAAGTATGCCCGCTGCGGGTTTGCCATCCTGCACGAGTGGAAGAGGTAGCCTTGCCGGTGTTCCCGCTGGTTTGAGCGAGTTCTGCCATTCGGCCTCCGCGCTGAAGCCAAACCCGGAGAGGCCGCCTAGGAGCAGGACGACATGCGGCACGCGATGCAGGAGATGAAAGAACAGCCCGAGCGAGACGATCGATCCGCTGGGCGAGAACATCGTAGAACGCATTTTGGAAACGAAGTGGGAAGTCATCGAGAGCGTAAACAAATCTCTGGGTCGCCGTTAGTGGTGGCCCAATGCCGGCCACGAGGTTGTTTGATTCCGTCCGGGGTGTCCATCACCCGTGCAGCGAGGGCTGATCCCGACTACAGTCAGAATCTGTCCGGGGTCGCCGCCCGTTCGGTCAGGGTCGATGGTGATTCACCGTTCAGCCATTCGTCGAGGAGGAGCTTTCGACAAACCCTAGTGTCGCGGACTGCTGGGCCGGGTGAAGCACGTGCTGATCGTGTTATCCGAAAACCAGCATCGTTCGGTCCTTTCGATGAACGCAGGGCATTGGCGCCCGGCGGCTCCTCCTTGCTTGAACCTGGAACCCCCTCCCTGGTTCCTGGAATGGCCGCAAGGAACATCGCGAGCTCGGTTTTGGGTGCAGTGCAGGGCTCATAACCCGTTCGGGGTATAGGCAAGCGGGTGCAAGTCTGTTAACAAAAGCACCTTTCCGGATTCAACTGCGCTGTGCGCGTGCTTTTGATTCCAGAGAAAGAGCCGTGAATACCTGCAACAACCTAGGTCACCGTCCCGTTAACTTGGCTCATCCAAGAGCCCGGGGCTTTACCCTGATCGAGTTGCTCGTAGTCATCGCAATCATCGCCATTCTGGCCGGGTTGTTACTGCCTGCCTTGTCCAAAAGCAAAATCAAGGCGCAGGCGATCCAATGCATGAGCAACTCCAAGCAGCTCACGATCGGATGGCTGATGTATGCCGGCGACAATGGTGACAATCTGCTCGATGCGTTTGCCTGGGTGTCGGCGGCCGACGGTAGCGGCACCAGTGACATGGGGTTCCCGGCCAGCGTAAATTTCACCGATTACGATTTGCTCAAGAGAGTGCGCTTGGCCTCTTACGTCGGTGGAAGCGTCTCCGTTTGGCGATGCCCAGGCAGCACCAAGGTCAGCACGGCTCCTGCAACCAAAGGCCAGCCGGGTGCCAGGAGTTACTCCATGAACAACTACATCTCCAGGTTCTTTGGAATTGATTCCACCCATTACAACTTCCTGAAACTAAGCGATTTCATCCGCCCAGGTCCTGTGAACACCTTCGTTCTGCTCGATGAAAGCAGCAGCATCAATGACGGCTGGTTCATGGCCAACATGTCCGGCTTCGATCCGCGCAACCCTGCACAGCAGGCATCCTCGGGTTTCGGAGACGCACCCGGGTCTTGGCACGATGGATCCTGCGGGTTTTCATTTGCTGACGGGCATTCGGAGATTCACAAGTGGAAGCAATATAGAGAAGGGAAGAGCCCGTCTTCGGCGGCCGATGTTGATTGGTTGCAGTCCAGAACCACGGCCAGGACGGACCGGCCCACGCGTTAAACGGGAGCGAGTTTCAAGCAGCTCCCAAGCCCGCAAGCGATTTCAGACATCCACAAAATTTATGCCAAGCAAACTGTCCCCTATCAGCCAACCCACAAAACGGAGCATTCGATGAAGGTAACAACACCAGACAGCGACCAGTGTTTCTCTCGACGAGGAATATCGATCATATTGGCGAATTCACCCGTGGTGTTTTGGCTTTTGACGGTTATCGCCATGATTTCCTCCGGCATGCCTGCCAAGGCGGAGATCACTCCCTACAGCTGGCAGCGTTTTGACCAGCCGAGGAATCCTGGCGCCGACGCGACCGGAAACAACCATCCGATCACGAGCGGATTCACGGGGAACGGTGAAAATCCTTCTGGCACGTTGCCGGTGGTCGACAACGTGGCGGTGGGTGGGCCGCTCGGCCCGGAGGGTCTTTTCAGCCGAACCAGCCTCCGCGCCCACGCCAATCCCTTGAACAACCAGGGAGCCATGTTTGTTGCCCCATCAAGCACCGGGACGCTCGTCAACAGCAACGCCTGGGGAAATTTCTTCCAGACCAATGACAATTGGGTGGTGGAATCCTGGGTTTTGCCAACCCGCAACGGCTCTCAGCAGGGCGTCTCCACCATCATCTTCGCCACCGGATTGAACCGTAACAACGGGTCGGTGGGTCGCCAATCCGGTGTCAGTTTGGACATCATCAATGGTCAATCCCAGCTTCTGCCCGCGCAGAACGACGGCAGCGTCTATCTGCGGGCCCATGCCAATTGTCCACCGAATGCAACGGACACGAATGGTCTGACCATGGATTTTTACATCGGACCTCCGATCTTGGTGAAAACGTCCACGAACGCGGAATGGATCCACGCGGCGATCGTCAGGGATACCGTCCGTGGCACGGTGGGCTGGTATACGAACGGTGTGCTGGTGGCGGAGACCAATATCGCGCGCGTTTACACCACCAACTATTTCAGCAGCATCGGTGTGGCCGGCCTTCAGGATTCAGGCAACAGCCACAACAATGGCGGCATTGGTCTGCCCGGCAGCGCCTCCGCCTATGACGGATACATGGCTGAACTGCGCTGGTCGGCGTTCCTTCCCGGAACATTTTCCACCACCAACCTCCTCACCCGGCGCGCTGCGCCCGGGAGTCCGAACGTCTGGTATGGACCGGTGATCGTCCAGTCGCCGAAGAACATCTCGGTTTGGGCTGGCGGAGCGGCCACGTTTGCGACGGTCGCCGCTTCGGACACGACGCTGCGATATCAATGGCAGCGTTTCAGTGGTTCTTGGGCCAACATCACCGATGCCACGAACCGCCTCTATACTCTTGAAAATACCGCATTGGGCGACACTGCCGCTCAATTTCGGGCCATCCTGACCAAGCCGGCCAATTCCCTTTCCGCCACGAGCGCGGTGGCCACGTTGACCGTTCAGGCCAACGTTCCGTCGTTTGTGACTGGATACTCCAACGCGATCATCGCCGAGGCTTCCCTCCTGGCGTATTTCCCCTTCGACGGCACAGGCCTGATCTTGAACAACGTCAAGGACCCGACCCGGAACGGTTCGATCAGCAATGCCCCGTTCGCCTTCCGGACTGGAAACACCAACCATGTCGGCGGCAATCAGGGACTATCGTTGAATCTTCCCGACTTCGAATATACCGGCGGATACGGCCTGAAGACCAATGAGAATGGCTATGCCGTGATACCGGGTGACCATCCGGGCTTTGACTTCGCCACCGCCAGCGGCGGCAACGGGACGGTCGAAGCCGTGCTGACTGCCGATCCCAGCCTGGCAAACATCTTGTTGACAGGCGGCAGTTCCGAAGTTGCCGTGTGGTTGTCTTCCGCCTCGATCTACAACGCTTCCGGTGGAACCAGCAAACCCGCGTTCGACTATTTCACGTTCGGCGTGGACGGACTTGGTGGGTTGCGTTACCGGAATTCAAGTGGCGCCGATCTGACTTGGACCGTCCCGGGAGGACTGTTTGGCAAACGCCGGCACGTCGCGTTTGTGTTCAGTAGGACGACCAACGTGACCGCCTACGTGGATGGCGTTAGCGTTGGAACGAAGATCCAGACTGCTTTTGGCAACACACCTCCCAGCGCGAGCCAGCCCCTCACCATCGGCAAGGGCGGCGGCGCCAATGCGGACGCGCATGGATATTGGCGCGATTCCTGGCGCGGGACGGTTGATGAACTTGCCATCTACGGATCGGCCCTTTCACAAGCCCAGCTCCAGCAACACATCTACCGGCTCAACTACGGCGGCAACAACCTGCCGGCGAGCATCGCGGGCATCACTGCCTCGAAGACCCTCTTCACAGGTTTCCCGGTGCAGATATTGAGCGTTGCTGCAGGCGGCAATCCTCCATTCACCTACCAGTGGCGTTCGAACAGCGTGAACATCGCCAACGCCACCAACGCATCCTACAACTTCTCGGGTGCCGGCGTGGTGGCGGGTGTCTATCCGTTCACCGTCGTGTTGCAGGGAGCCGTCGGCGCGGGGATCACCAGTGCGCCCGTGACCTTGACGACGGTAAACGCCTCAGGTTACGCGGCGAAGGTCTATGCCAGTTCCGGGGGCGGCCCGAAGGCATTCTATCCGCTGACTGAAACCAGTGGCGTGAACATCCTTGATTGGGCGGGCACCCACGATGGTGTGGTCTCCGGCGGATACAGGCTCTCGACGGGCAATGACGGTCCCGGTGGTGTGGGGACGGGAGCTCTCACAATGTATGGAACAAACGCCCCGACCAGCAATTCAAAGGTCGAGATCCCCTACTATCCTGAACTCAATCCGGAGAACGGCGGCAACTTCACGCACGAATTCTGGTTCAAGCCCAACGATACGAACGTGTCCAGCAGCCCAGTTTCATCGCAGGCCAATGCCGGCAACGCGAAGGCGGGTCTGGCTACGATGGTCGGCCCCGGCAACAGGGGTATCGCCCAGACCACCGTCAACAACTGGACGATGATCTACGGCAAATACAACAATGTGAACCAGGGGGTCTCGCAGAACGGTGCCGGTGGTGCGCTCCCGGCCGTGGCTGGCGACTGGCAGCACATCGCCTCTGTCGCGGACGGTAACAACGCCACGGTCACCATTTATGTGAACGGCCAGGCCGACTTCACCCAAAACGTCAGCTACAACCAGCATCCGGGTGACGGCTCCACCACCGGCGGCGTCAACCAGAACTACTATGCACCGCTGCTCCTCGGAAATTACAACGGCCTCCAAAACTTCCCGATGGCGGGTTCGCTTAGCCAAGTTGCCATCTATGATTACGCGTTGAACTTCGACGACGTCACCAACCACACGTCGCAGATCTGGACGCAGGCTATTGTGACTCAACAGCCAGCCGGAGTGACGGCCGTGGAATCGCTGGGGACGTTCACATTGACGGCGAAGGCGTTGGGGGTTCCGAACAACTACAGGTGGTATAAGGACGGAGTTCCGCTGGTGGATTTCCTGAACCTTGATGGCACGCCACACTATCCGCAGGTTACAAACTCCGGTGGTGCGAGCCAGGGCGTGTTTGGTCCTAAGTTGGTCGTCAGCCAGCCCAAGACCAATGATTCCGGCGCATTTTCGCTGCGGATCTTCAATCCTAACAACGTGGGTGGATTCACGAATACTACTGCGGCAGCGGTTTCCATCACACCGGAAACCATCGCCCCGACCGTGACCGGCGTCAGTGCCCGCGGCGTGACGGTTTCGGGTCCGGTCCAGGACGAGGCGACCAGCAGCTCCGGAAATCCAACCCCGGATCCGCTTTCCGTGGTAGTGGTCAAATTCTCGGAGCGCGTGAATCCATCCTCTGCGACCAACCCGGCAAACTACACCATCTCGGGTGGAGTCACCGTCACCGGTGTGGTGCTGGCTACCAGCGTCGCCGATA
>CANJSG010000047.1 GCA_947476875.1 Verrucomicrobiota bacterium
CCCAACATCCGCAAGGACACCCACGACTCCGTCTACAAGACGCAGCGCGAGAAGTTCAACGCCGTGTTGAAGGAGATCAAGGACGTCCACGCCCAAGGCCGCCCCATGCTCGTCGGCACGGCCAGCGTGCATACCAGCGAAATGCTGGCCCGCATCCTGAAGAAGGAAGGCCTCATCCACTCCGTGCTCAACGCCAAATTCCACGAGCAGGAGGCCGAGATCGTCACCCGCGCCGGACAACGCGGTGCCATCACCATCGCCACGAACATGGCCGGCCGCGGCACCGACATCAAACTCGGGCCCGGCGTCTCCGAACTCGGCGGCCTCCACGTCCTCGGCACCGAGCGCCATGAATCCCGCCGCGTCGACCGCCAGCTCCGTGGCCGTTGCTCGCGCCAGGGCGATCCCGGTTCCAGCCATTTCTACATCTCGCTCGAAGACGACCTCATGCGCCTCTTCGGCTCGGACAAGATCGTGAAGGTCATGGAACGCGTCGGCCTCGAGGAAGGCCAGGAGCTCCAGCACTTCATGCTCAACAAGTCCATCGAGCAGGCCCAGAAGCGCGTCGAGCAGCACAATTTCCAGCAGCGCAAACGCGTCCTCGAATACGACGACGTCATGAACAAGCAGCGCGAAGTCATCTACGGCTTCCGCAACGAGATCATGCACGGCGACGACCCGCGCGACCGCCTCATGGACATCATGGAGGAGGTCGTCCTCCAGAAGGTCGAGTCCCACACCGCCGCCGACCAGGATATCACCGAATGGAACCTCACCGGCCTCGCCGACTGGGTGAACCTCACCTTCCCCCTCGGCATCCCCGAGGATGAGATGGTCAAAGCGGCCCAAAGCGGCGACGAGAAGCCCCAGCCCGGCTCCATCTACGACGGCCTGAGCGCCGCGCAGTTCGCCCTCGTCACCTTCATCAGCGACGCCGTCCGCGAAGCCTACGAGCTCAAGATCAGCTTCGAGAACCCGCTGGCCCTCGTCGGCATCGAACGCTATACGATCCTCAGCGCCATCGACCGCCTCTGGCAGGAGCATCTCTACAACATGGATTCGGTCCGCAACTCCATCGGCCTCCGCGCCTATGGCCAGCGCGACCCGCTCCTCGAATACAAGGCCGAAGCCTTCAAGGTCTTCGAGGAACTCATGGTCGGGATCAAGTCCGAGATTTGCGGAAACATCTTCCGCAGCGCCTCCAGCCTCCTGGCCTTCGAGCAGTTCCTCCAGAAGATGCCCCAGAGGACCGTCCACCAGCAGGGCAGCGCCATCTCCGATGCGAAGGCCGCCGCGTCCGGCTCCGACGTCGTCAGCGAGGCCAACGAGGCCATCGCCAAGGCCAAGCCCGTCCGCACCGGCCCCAAGGTCGGCCGCAACGACTCCTGCCCCTGCGGCAGCGGCAAAAAATACAAGAACTGCTGCGGGAAGTGATCGGCTCGAAGGCGACGCATTCGCGATTATCGCCAAGCCGAAGTTCTCTAAACGAAAGCCGGTGGCCTCACGCCACCGGCTTTTTCTTTTCGTTTCCGGGTTGCAACTCCCCGCGACTCAGAAGTCGTGCTTGTGCTCCTGGGTTCCGGCTTTCGGGAGGTTGGCCACGGGGTTGGCCAGAAGGTAGGCGTCCACGTCCTTCGTGACCACGAGCCGGCCCCACATCATCTGGTAGTGATCAGGGAAGGTGCAGACGTATTCGTAGTCGCCCAGCGTGGTGGGGGCCGTGAGCTTGAGGGTCGCGCGTTGGCCCGCTTCGATCGACTTGGTCGCGGCCAGGATGTCGGTTGAATTGGGCACGAAGGCGCGGCCGGAACCATCCAACTTGTCGGGCGTCATCGTCGCGGAGGCCTTGCCGACGGCTTCACGCGCACCGGGTTTCACCACGACGAGGTTGTGCGGCATGAAGTCGTCGTTCTCGACGATGATCTCGAAGGCCTTACCGGCCTCGACCACGATGCGCGGGGTGTCATAGCGCATCTGCTCGCGCACCGTGCGGACGACATAGACGTCGACGCGGTAGGCCTTCAATTCCTTACGCAGGGCACCGGCCTGGTCGGCGGGGAGCAATCCGGAGAGGTCGTTGGCCACCTGCACGGTCTCGACGTAATCCTGCGAGGTGCGCTGGCCGACCGAAACCGTCTTGGCCCATCCGAGCAACGAAGTCGCCACGGCGCCGCCGGCCGGCTTGGGCCAGGTGTCGCGGGGAAGGGCCCGGATGCCCTGCGCGGCCGCGACGACCTGCTCGCCCTTGCCGATGAGGCCGCCCAGCGCGGTGAACACGGCGGCGGGTTCACGGCCCATGCTGACGGCCGCCCGGATCGCGGCGCGTTGGAGGCTGCCGATGGAGTCGTTGCCGACGGCGAGGGCAACGTTCACGTCGGGCGCGGGAACACCGGCCTTGCGGTAGACCTCGCCCCGGCTTCCGTCGAGCACGGTGAGCGTGAACCCTTCGAGTCGCTTTCCGAGTTCACCATCCCGGCGGTTCCAGACGGTGATCGTATCGATTGCGTATTCCGCGCCGAGGTCGACTTCCCACCATGGATTCCGCTCGTTCTCGGCGCTGTGCGTCTGTGTGCCGCTGTAAAAGCCTTCGTCGGTGCGCCCGTCGATGGCGCGGGCGGCGACACCATCGTTCGACGTGCTGGACTGCGTGGCCTTGCCGCCGAGGGCGACGTTGCGGCCACCGCTGGCGACCTGCACTTCGGCGAGGGTCAATGTCCCGCGACGGGGAAGCTCGATGCGGACGAAACGGCCCTTCGCGCCGGCGTTGGCTTTGGCCACGGCGACGAGATCGGCGGGGAGAGCGGAGAGAAGCGGCTTCACGCGGTCGAAGGCCTTGCCGCGGATCTCGGGGTCCACGATGAGCGGAATGCCCGCGAGCAGTTCGGCGAGCGTCGCGGCCGACTTGGCGGCGTCGTTCCAAACCTTGTCGAAGCCACCGTCGGTCGTGACGAGCGTGGCCCAACCGTAATGACGGACGGCCGGGGTCCGGCCGGCGGAGGCGAGTTTGGTGAGCCGGTCCCGGAAGGACTTCAGCTCGGTCGCGGGTTGCGTCGGGAGCAGGCTGGCGAGGACGGCGACGGAAGCGGCATCCGCCGACTCGATCGAGGTGAAGAGTTCGGTGAGCCGGGTGGACTTGCGGATCTTGGCCAGGCCGTCGAGGGCTTCGATGCGGTCGTTGGCCGACGCGTCAGCCCGCTTGAGGATGGCGGCGAGGACGTTCTCGGTCTTCGGCACCTTGAGCAGTTCGGGCGTGGTCAATCCGCCAACGAGGTAGTTCAAACCGGCCGGGTTGCCCGAGCTGATCGGCTTCCCGGACGCGATGGCCTTGCGCCAGACGGGCTCCAACTGGCGCAGCGTCTCCTTCAGCGTGTAGTCGAGGTAGTAGTCGGTCGGGGACTTCAACGCGGCCAACGCGACGTCGGCGGCTTCGGAGACGTTGAAGAAGCTCGCAGCGCGGACGGCTTCGAGGCGGACGCGCGGATGGGCGTCTTCGGCGAGTTTTGCGAACAGCGAAAGGGCATTGGGCACACGATCGCGCCAGTAGCAGAGGACGCGGGCCGCGGCGGCACGCGCACGGTAGTCGGAGGAGGCGAGCATCCGGTTGAGGAATCCGGCGTCGACGCTGTTGTGCCACTGGTGGACCCAGAGGGCTTCCATCATCTGGTGTTCATACTCCTTGTCGGCCTTGTTCAGACCGGCGGCCCATTTCTTGGTCGCGGCGGCGACCTTCGCGCTGTTGTGTTTGCCGAGCTCCACCTTGGCGAGTTCGCGGACGCCGTTCTCCGGCTCCTTGAGAAGTTCCAGCAGGGCTTCGACCGGTTGGCCGTCGATCTTCTTCGGCGTGAGCAGCGGGCGGCCTTCGTAGGTGATGCGATAGATGCGGCCAAGGCCCACGGCGCGATTAGGATCACGCAGATGGTGCTGCAGATGGCCGATGATGGTGTTGTGCCAGTCGGTGAAGTAGAGGGCGCCGTCGGGTCCGGTGGAGACCGAGGACGGACGGAAATTCGGGTCGCTGGAGGAAACCAGATTCTCGAGGGTCTCACCCTTCAGGCCGGAGCCTTCCTCGTCGACCTTCACGCGGAAGATGCCCTGGAAGCCGATGACGTTCAGGTTGAGGAAATTTCCCTGGAACTCGTCGGGGAAGTGGCGGCTGGAGATTATGCCGGTGCCGGGGCATGGGCGCGACGGGCGGTTCCAGAACTCCTTCATGCCGGCGTGCTTCGCCGGGTAATCGATGCGTCCGCTGAAGGCGGCGCCGAAGTAGGTGTTGTTGCCGGTGGCATCGGTCACGAA
Organism: Verrucomicrobiota bacterium; assembly: GCA_947476875.1. Classification (GTDB taxonomy): domain Bacteria; phylum Verrucomicrobiota; class Verrucomicrobiia; order Limisphaerales; family CANJSG01; genus CANJSG01. The sequence continues at coordinate 4,297 of CANJSG010000047.1, forward strand.
GTCGTTGCCCCAGCGATCGAAGACGCGGCCGTGGGGATTGGCAAAGCCGTAGGAGATGTAGGTCTCGAACTTCGCGGTGTGCGGCTCGTAACGGTAGATCGCCGCGTCGTTGTTGCGGACGGGACCGGTGGCCGTCTCGACCTGCGTGCGGTGGAAGACACCGTCGCTGAGATAAATCGCACCACCGGGATCATGGCAGATGGCGTTGGCGGTATGGTGCGAGTCGGCGGAGTCGAGGCCCATCAGAACGCGCTCGCGGGAGTCGGCCTTGCCGTCGCCGTCGGTGTCGCGGACGAACCACACGTCGGGCGCCTGCACGACGAGCACGCCGTCCTTGTGGAACTGGAAGCCGGTCGGGGCGTTCAGGTCGCCGAGGAACTTGGTCATCTTGTCGGCCTTGCCGTCGCCATCCGTGTCCTCGAAGACGAGGAGGCTGTCGCCCTCCTTGCTCCACGGCGTGCGTTCCGGGTAATTGCGCCACACGGCGACCCAGAGCCGGCCCTTGGCATCCCAGGCTGACTGGACCGGGTTGATGAGATCGGGGAACTGCTTTTCATCGGCGAAGAGATTCACCTTCATGCCGGAATGGATGGTCATCTTGGCGATGGCTTCCTGGCCGTTGAGGAAGACATGCGAACCGTCCTCCTTCGGGCCGGGTTTGTTCGTCGGCACCGGATCGACGGACGGCAGGTTGTCGTCGTTCACGACCAGGTCGCCGCCGCCGGCCACGGCCCAGACGCGCTTCTCGCGATTGGCCGTCATGACATCACGCACGGCCATCTCCTGCTGCATGACCTTGTAGTTGGAGGAGTAGGGCGCGGGCGCTTGCCGGTCGGAAATGGAGCCGCCCTTGCCCGGCAGATAGGCCATGGCGGAACGGCCGCCGTAGACGTTATAGCCGTCGATCGTGCGGTAGCGGGAATGCCACATCGCGTTCTTCTCGTTGATGGCGGTGCGGAGCTTTTCAAAGCTGGAGGAAGGGCCTTCCGCGCCGGACGCAGGGGCGGCTTCACCGACAAGCCCCTGGTAGATGACGGACGCGAGCGCCTTATCACCGGCCTCGCCGAGGAGGAATCCGTTGATCGTCAGGGAAGCGCCCTGGGCGGCGGCGGCCGCGTAGAGCTGCTGGCTGGGCTTGAAGAGGTCGAAGAAAGAAACGCCATTGGCCTTGGCCACTTCGGCCATCGCGGTGGTGTAGAGAACGAGGTTGGCGTTGGCCGGAGCGGGGTCCGCGAAGTTGGGATCGCGATGTTTCTCGGCGGCGATGGGCGAGAAGAGGACGATGCGCGGCGAACCTTTGCCGGAATAGTTCTTCGCCTTCGACTCCTTGATCCACTTGTCGAGGTCCGCCCGGAACTTCACCAGACCGGCCCCGCCCTGGAACGACTCGTTGTAGCCGAAGAACGCGAGGATCACGTCGGCCTTCACCCGGTTCAGCCAGTCGTCGGGAGTGCCGAAATTCTCCGAGCGATGGCGCATGGCCACTTCATCGCCGGATGCGGCGAGATTGCGGAAAACGAGCTGCTGTTTGGGAAACTTGGTCTGGAGAAGGGTCTCCAGGTAGCCGGTGTGCTGCATCCGGTCGGGCAAGGCATTGCCGATGAGGGCCACGTGATCGCCGGCGTTCAGGGTGATCGCCGCCGCGGATTGGCCGTGGGCCGGCCGAGCCAGGGTCAGGGCGACCAGGAATGAGAGGATGAGGATGCGCATGGTGTTCGCGATTAGGATTCTTACGGACGCAGACCGGAGGCCGTTTGTTCAGATGGGACTGCCCTCACCCTGCCACAGGCACCCCGTGGGAGATCAACGGGAATTCCTGCGCAACCATGGATCGGCCGTCGCCCAGGGATTCGGCGCAACGCGCTCCGGCACGGGCCCGACTCAGATCCTTTCCCAGCCTTTGCCCTCGTAGGCTGGCTTCGGGAACAGGACCGGGTGGAACATTTCGGCAAGCATTTCAACCGAATCGACCAGACGCGGCCCAGGCCGGTTGAAGAAGGCGTCGCCGTCGACCACGAACACCCGCTTGCCCTTGACCGCCCGCAGCTCGCTCCAGCCCGGCAACGCGGTGAGCGTGGCCAACTCGCGACGCGTCCTTGCGATGTCGAATCCACAGGGCATGACCACAATCACATCGGGATCCGCCTTCGACACCGACGCCCAATCGACCCACGGAGAGTGGACTCCATTCGACGACATGAGGTTGGTGCCGCCGGCGAGTTCGACGAGGTCCGGGATCCAGTTTCCGGCGGCCATCAGCGGATCGAGCCATTCGAGGCAGACGACCTTGGGGCGCTTCGCCAGTTGGAAAACCCGGACGATCACATCGGCGGCCCGGCCCTTCAGCGACTGGATGAATCCCCTGCCCGCATCCGCCACCCCGATGGCTCCGGCGACCTTGCCGAGATCGGTCCAAAGATCGGTGAACCGTCGCGGACTAAGCGAAATAACCTGTGGCCTGAACCCGATTTCGCCGGCCAGGGCCGCTTCCACCTCGGGCAACGAAACGGCGCACACCTCGCATTGCGCCTGCGTCAACACGATGTCGGGACGGAGGCGCCGGAGCATCGGGACATCGATCTCGTAGAGTGACAGGGCGTCCTTGAGGCGCTGCTTGACCTCACGGTCGATGGCCGCGCTCGGCGCGTCCGCATGGATCCTCGTCCGGGTGCAGACGGGCAATCCCGCGATCTCGGGCGGGAAATTGCACTCGTGCGACCGGCCCACCAGAAGCGCCTGCATGCCGAGACCACAGACAATCTCCGTGCAACTGGGCAGGAGCGAGACCACGCGGATCAAAGGTGGAGACGGCGTCACGGCCAGAAGAAATCAGGCCTGCCTGACTGGAAGCAAGCCCCCGATGGACGCGTTCCAGCCAGGCAAACCTTGGACTTCATCGAAACCCGGTTCAGCGCGATGCTTCCCCGACAAGTGAACAGCGACATCTCCACCCGCGCCGACATCTACCGACTCGTCGACGCCTTCTACGCAAAGGCGCTGGTCGATCCCGTCATCGGTTTTCTGTTCACCGAGGTGGCCCGGATCGATCTGCCGACGCACCTGCCCAAGCTCTACGATTTCTGGGAGACGCTTCTGCTGGGAGCCACCAGCTACCAGTCGAGCCCGTTGATGCCGCACTTCCACCTCCATATGCGGCACCCTCTGGAGACGGCGCACTTCGTCCGCTGGGTTGAGCTCTTCCATTCCACCGTGGACGAGCTGTTCGCAGGTCCCACTGCCCAAATGGCCAAGGTGCGCTCCGAACGGATCGCGCTGAACTTCCGCGAACGTATCCAGCAGGGAGAGGAGGCGGGATTCTTCGACAGCCACCGTCGCAAGACCGCGCCCGATCCCGGCCCGGATCAGCCCTTGTAGACGATGACGACGGCGAAGTCCGAGATGAACTTCTGGGTGCCGATGTCGACGTGGGTGTAGGATACGGGCGTGATGCTGACGAAGTTGTCGTCGCCGATCTTGGCGAGGAACTCGGTGGTCACCTCGTCGAACTTGTCCTTGCCCACCTCCACGCAGTCACCGTGCTTGATCGTCTTCACGCGGAGATGCCGGCCCGTATCCTTGGCCGCGACGTCCAACGGCCGATTGGGTTTCTGGATGAGCGATTCCGATGTGGCCCGCTGCGGCACCGTAAACTCCTTCATGGGCCGGTGCGGAGACGTCGACGCCCCACCGGCGGGAGCCACGGGTTCCGGAGAAGCCGCCGCCGTCGCGACCGGTGCGGAACGGACGTCCGTGCCGCCAGCCGCAGGGATCTTGATCGTCTTGCTGCACGACGGACACTCGATCTCGGTGCCGGAATCGACGGGGTCCGCGGCCAGTTCCTGATCGCAGAAGGGGCAGTTGAAGATGATGTCCATGTTGGGGAGCGGCTGGTTGAAGCGGTTCAGGGTTAAACCAATGCCCAAACGGGAGCAAGCACCCAGACTCGCGCCGGGCCGCCTCCGGCCTCAAGGGAAGTAGGGCTCCAATTGGACGATCCTCCGGACGATCGGCGAGTTCGTGCCCGTGCGGGTCTTCACCATCTCGAAGTAGACCCTGGCTTCATCCGGCTTCGATTCGCGGGCGAGCACCGCATATTCGAGCTGGATCCATCCGAGAAGGGGATCGAGGCAGCGCTTCTCGTTTTGCCGCATCCATTCCCGGAGACTCAACGCACCGTTCTTCCGCGCCTCCTCCAGCGAGGGCCGTAACGACACGGGAACGCCGGTCAAAGCCCGTTCGTCGATCCAGAGAGCCGATGCCGGCGGCGGCGGACCGGAAGGCCGGGAACGGCGCGACACCAGCACGCCCACACCCACCACCACGACCAGGGCGGCAACAATCATCCGGCGCTTGAAACGAATGGCGGGCATCCAGGAAATCAAACCCATCGCGGCCCGCGCTAAAAGCGCAACGTGATCCAAACAACCGGCTCCAAGTTCGCGCCAGAAGTTGAATCACGGATCGGATTGGGGATTAGTTCACCCCAATGCGCGCACGAATGCTGGGTGTCCTCCTCGGGATCTGGGTCTTGGCCGGACTCGCGGCCCCGCACGTGAGCGCCGCCGCCAAGCCGCCCGCGCTGCCTCGGGAATTTCGCGCCGCCTGGATCGCGTCGGTTGCGAACATCGACTGGCCTTCCCGGCCCGGCCTTCCCGTGGACCAGCAGAAGGCGGAGCTCATCGCCATCCTCGACCGCGCCAAACTACTGCGGTTGAACGCGGTCATCTTCCAGGTCCGCCCCGGCTGCGACGCCTTCTACGTTTCATCCTTCGAGCCCTGGTCCGAATACCTGACCGGCCGGATGGGCCAGGCGCCTCAGCCGTTCTATGATCCGCTGGCCTTCGCCATCACCGAGGCCCACCGCCGCGGCCTCGAACTCCACGCGTGGATCAATCCCTTCCGCGCGCTCCACCAGTCCGCCAAATCCCCGGTCCCGGACAACCACATCTCCAGACGAAAACCCGGGCTCGTCCGTTCTTACGGCAAACAGCTCTGGCTCGATCCCGGCGACCAGGCGACCCACGACTATTCCCTGTCCGTCATTCTCGACATCGTCCGGCGCTACGACGTCGACGGCCTCCACATCGACGACTACTTCTATCCCTACCGTGAAAAGGATGCGTCGGGTCGTGAGATCCCTTTCCCGGACGACGATTCCTGGAAGCGCTACCTCGGCCGGGGCGGAAAGCTCGACCGCGACGACTGGCGGCGCGACAACGTCGACCGCTTCGTTGTCCGGATGTATCGCGAAGTGAAGGCGGCCAAACGGTTCGTCAAAGTCGGCATCTCGCCGTTCGGCATCTGGCGGCCGAACAACCCGCCGGGCATCCGCGGCTTTGACGCCTACGCCAGCATCTACGCCGACGCGCGCAAGTGGCTCGTGAACGGCTGGTGCGACTACCTCGCTCCGCAGCTCTATTGGCCGCTCGCCAAGAAGGAACAGAGCCTGCCCGCGCTGTTCAAGTGGTGGACCGACCAGAGCACCAAAGGCCGGCCCATCTGGCCGGGCATCAATTCGACCGTCGTGGGCGAACTACCCGCCAGCGAGATGGTGAACCAGATCGCCGCCGTGAGAAAAGTGAAGCCCGGCTCGGGCCTGATCTTCTGGAACATGAAGACCCTGATAAACAACAAGGCGAAGCTCGTGGAAACCCTACAGAGGGATTCGTTCCCGGACGCCGCCCTTGTCCCCGAAGCGCCCTGGCTCGGCGGCAAATCACCGACCGCGCCCAAGGCGACCTACGGCCGCAACGCCTCGGAATCCTTCATCAGCTGGGAACCCTCCAAGGACCCGTCCGTCTGCTGGTATGCCGTGCAAAGCCGCGAGAAAGGGAAGTGGACGACGGAGATCCTGCCGGAGAGCCGGCTGATGTGGCGGACCAACCGGAAGGTCGATGCGGTGGCGGTCAGCGCCGTGGTGCGAACGGGACAAGCGAGCAAGCCGTCCGTGGTGGCAGTGCCATAGGAACCTCTCGCTCTCGTCCTCCTTCTCGCCCTCGGGATCTGAAACGAGAAGGAGAATGACTCAGGCGAATCCTAAGCCTCGTCCGCCAGCTTGCGGTAGAGCGTGGCCAGGCTGATGTCGAGGATCTCGGCGGCCTTCTCCTTGTCGCCTCCGGACTGGGCCATGGCGCGGTTGATGTAGGCCACTTCCTGATCACGGATGAAGTTCTTCAAGGCCGCGACCGCCTGGTGGCTCCCATTTCCATTCACCTGGACCCCGTTTGAAACCGGCGCGCGCGCGGCGCCGGTGGGCGCGTTGTTGCCCAACTGGACCGACTGCGGATTCGAGTGGCCATTCGTGATGGCCTTCCCCACGGGTCCGGACTCGTTGGGGATCGTTTCTTCGGATTCGTCGGAGGTGTAGGTGCGGAAGATCGGCGGAAGATCGGCGACCTGGATCGTGTCGCCTTCGCACAGCGCGCAAGCGCGTTCGATCGCGTTCTCCAACTCGCGGACATTCCCCGGCCACTCGTGTTTGCAGAGGATGGACATCGTGCGCTTCGAGATGTGGAAGGGCTTGCCCGTCGCGGGATCGGGACGGGTCCGCAGGAAGTGCAGCGCCAGCAGGGGAATATCTTCGCGCCGTTCACGCAGGCTGGGCAGCCGGATGGTGATGACGTTGAGCCGGTAGAAAAGGTCTTCGCGGAAGGTCCCGCGCCTGATGCGCTCGTCGAGCTTCTCGTTCGTCGCGGCGATGATGCGGACGTTGACGTAGACGGCGGCATTGTCGCCGACGCGGCGGACTTCCTTTTCCTGCAACACACGGAGGAGGCGGCTTTGCAGCAAGGCCGGCATCGTGCCGATCTCGTCGAGGAACATCGTGCCGCTGTCAGCCTCCTGGAACAGGCCCACCTTGTCGTTCACCGCCCCGGTGAAGGATCCCTTGCGGTGGCCGAACAGCTCGGACTCGAGAAGATTCTCGGGAAGCGCGCTGCAGTTGATCGGCACGAACGGCGCGAACTGGCGGCGGCTGTTGAAATGCAGCGCCCGGGCGATGAGCTCCTTGCCGGTGCCGCTTTCACCGAGGATGAGCACGGTGCTTTCCGTGTTGGCCACGCGCTCCACCATGCGGAAGACGTCGTGCATGGCCTGCGACGTGCCGACGATCTGGTCGAAGTGGTATTTCTTCTTCAGCTCCTTCTTCAGGATCGCGTTCTCGGACACGGCCGTGCTGTAGGAAAGGGCGCGCTGGATCGTGAGCTTGAGCTCCTCCAGCTTGAAGGGTTTCTCGAGGTAGTCGAACGCGCCCTTGCGCATGGCCTCGACGGCGGTCTCCACGGATCCGAATCCCGTGACGACGATGACCAGCGCGGGAGGGGTGAGTTCGCGCGCCTTCTGCACGAGTTCGAGGCCCTGGGCGCGGCTCTTCTCGAGATAGAGGTCGGTGATGACGATCTCCGGCTGGACCGTCGCCAAGGCCTCAGATGCAGCCGTGAAGTTGCTGAAGGGATGAACCTCATGCCCCTCGCTCCGCAACAGCTCCGCGACCATCTGGAGCATGGTCACCTCGTCGTCGATCAACATTACCTTCGCCATAAGCTTCGTTCCTATAACAGGGAGCGCCCGGACATTCCTGGTCCGGTTTCCTGCCAGGACAAAGATCGGCGTGAATGGATCCGCTCCTGAGTCGCAACCCTGCGAAATCTTCCAACACCCCCGTTGGTCGGCGGCGTTCCTAGGATCGCCTGGGGCGGTAGACTTCGAAGGAGACGGGTCTGCCGGGCTCCTGCGTGATCAGGTAGCCGTGGGCCATGTCGTCGAGGTTTTGCAGCGTCCAAGGTTGGCGGTAGCTGGCGCCGTTCTTGGTGAAGACCAGTCCATCCGCGACGAACACGCAGGCATGAAGAAGCATCCCGCGGTATTCCTTCAGCACGATCACATCGCCCAACTGCAGCGGGCTCGTTGCCGGAACGAATTCGTGGTCAAGCCGTTCGGAAATACCCTCAAGGTCGAAGGCCGCTTCATCCGCCCGGTCGTTGAAGAAGTTGAGCGCCGACCAGAAACAATCCGGGCCGGGCCGTTCCGGACCGCGCTTCACCTCGGGATAGGTGTAGAGCCGCGTCCGCGCAAAACGCGGCAACAGGCTGGCCACCTGGATCCGCGAGCCGTCATGGACCTGGGCGGAGGCTTCCAGCATCGCCCGGACTTCCTGTTCACGGCCGCCAATGCCCCAATAGCGCGCCAACGCGTCGAGATCCGAATGCGCGTCCACCTTGAGGTTTGCCACCAGCGATGGGACCCGCGAAAGAGCCGTGAGCAGCTTCATCCGCGTCGCCACGTCGGAAGAGGCGAACAGGTGGAGATCCGAGAGGCACATCGCATCGCCGCGCGCGTAGGCCAGTTTCCGCACCCGTTCCTGCACCCCCTCGTCAAGCCCGCTATCGGCCAGCCAGCCGTCGAAAAACTCATGTGGAACGCTGAAGGGCGTGCGGTGAAGGGAATTCAAATCACTCTTCGCCAATTCGTAGTAGAGGCTGGAGCGTGACCCGGGTGAAAGGCCCAGTATCGTCGCCGGATCAGGATCCACGGTGTAGATGCCGCGTGTTCCCGAGATGCGATACGGGTTCTCCAGCGACACGCGCTGTTCCGTGGTCAGGCCTGACCGCTCGAAGATCGCGGAGACTTCCGCCGTGGATTCGACCTCGAAAACCCAAGGGACCTTGGCCCAGAACTCAGGGCCCATCGGGGCTTCATGGTGGGGGAACTCGAGTTCGATCTGGACCTTGTCGATCCGGCCCCACGATGCATTGGTCGCCGGGAACTTGTGGGGAAACCCCTTCCAGTCCGTCTCCGTCACCGCGCCCCAGAACGCGGCATTCTTGAAGGGCGGCGGGGTGACGGCAGAAAACAGCCGGTCGGACAACGCCGCCGGCACATCCATCCTCAGGGCAAGGAACCCCAGCGCGCCCGCCAGAAAAAGCACGGCCGCAGACCATCGTCGCATGAACATCTTGTTTCGCATTTAGAAGGCCATCGCTGGCCGCACCAGATTGACCCGCAAACGAGGGAGGGGTTACAGACCCGGGTTCAATCGGGGGGCGACCGTAGCACACTCTTCCGATCCGCAAGGACGCCTTGCGAAAAAATTTGCACCGCTATTTTCCTGCTTAAGGAATGAACAGGATTAGCCGAACCAATTGTCGCGGCTAAGAAGGAGACATCCCACTGAGCTCGCCGACCAAAAGAACCTTGTGCTCGCCCGTTCGGGAAACAGGGGGAGAACGAGAACGAATAGCATGAAGAAGAAGAACACGGCCAAGTCCACCGCCATCCTCCTCGCCGGAAGCCTTGCGGCCACCCTGGCCTCGCAGGCCGCCGAAACCCCCGCCCCCAACAAGTCGGGCTACAATTTCTTCAAACCCACGCCCCGCGAACACCTGCGCGAGCTGAGCACGGACCGCCCGGACAAGACCGAAAGCGCCTATACGGTCGATGCCGGACATTTCCAGATCGAGTCGGACATCGTCTCCTACAGCCGCGACCACGACACCTCCGCCGGAGCCGACACCAGGGTCGAGTCGTGGTCCATCGGTGCCGTGAACCTCAAGGCCGGACTGCTGAACTGGATGGACCTGCAGGTCGTCATCGACACCTACAACCGCGTCAGCACCGATGACAAACTGAACCCGCCCAAAGTCCGCCAGAGCGGCTTCGGCGACATCACCACCCGCCTCAAGATGAACGTCTGGGGCAACGACGGCGGCTCCACCGCCCTCGCCCTGATGCCCTTCCTCAAGCTGCCCACGAACCAGGACCAGCTCGGCAACAACGCCATCGAAGGCGGACTCATCATCCCGCTCGCCGTCGAGCTTCCCGCCGGTTGGGGCATGGGATTGATGACCGAATTCGACTCCATCCAGAACTCGACGGACAAGGACTACCACGCCGAGTTCATCAACACCGTGACCTTTTCCCACGACCTCACGGAGAAGCTCGGATTCTACGTCGAATTCTTCAGCATGGTCAGCTCTGAAGCGGGCGCGCCCTGGGTGGGCACGGTCGATCTCGGCCTGACCTACGGCGTCAGCAAGAACCTCCAGTTGGACGCGGGCATCAACATCGGCGTCACCCGCTCGGCCGAGGACATCAACCCCTTCATCGGCTTCGCCTGGCGCTTCTGATCGCCGATCCTGCCCGCAGACAAACCCATCTCTTCAAAAACATGAAAACTCCCGCTCTCAAAACCCTGCTCGCTACATTTATTGTCGCAGCGACCTCCGCTTTCGCCGCCGACAAGGCCGCCATCGAATCCCACAGCCTCAGCTACCACGCCGCCGGCAAAGCCGTGGTCGAGATGGCTCTGACCAAGAAGGTCGACGCCGCCGAAGTCGAAAAGAAGGTCGACACCATGCTGGCCGACGCCGTCTGGGCGGCCGGCGAATACGCCAAGGCCTATCCCAAGGGTGAGAAGCTCCTGAAGGTCATCCTCTCCAACGTCGCCGCCATGAAGGAACTCTCCTTCAAGGACCTCGAGCACAACTGGCATGATCTCCACCACTTCGACGCCGCCGACAAGGACATCGGCCTCGACCTGAAGGCCGAGGACAACGAGCACTTCACCGACCCGATCCACTCGATCGTCCACCCCATCCTCGTGCTCAAAGCCGCCCAGGCCTACGCCATTTCGAAGGGCGACGCCGACTTGAAGGCCATCAAGGAAGAGATGGAAGAAGGCCTCGAGCAAATGGAGAAGATGAAGGGCGCCCTCCTCAAGAAGTAGGCCGCTGCAGGCCGGAATGGCCCGCCACGAAAAAGACCAAAAGACTCCTCCGCCATGCTCAAACGCATTCTCTCCGCCGTCGGCATCGTCGTCCTCGGCTTAGTTGCGGTCGTCGCGCTCGTCGTGTGGCAAATCCGGAGCGTCGTCACCGTCGTGCGCAGTCAGGGGGAGCAAAGCATCCCGCTCTACCGTGAAGCCGTCGCCGTAAGTGAAGGTGTCGCTTCGCTGGAGAAGATTGTTTCCGTCGCTTTTCTGAGCGCCAGTTCAGGGGACCTGGCCGATGCAAAGACCAATGCCCTTGCAGAAGTCGCGCGGCTCGGAAAATCCATCCAGGTCCTTTCCGAAGCGCGCTTCGCGTCGCTCCATGATGCGCGCCTCACCGCCCCGCAAACCGGAACCAACAGCCACGCCGGCTCGACCAATGCAGCCCCTCAAACCATCGGGGCCTTGATACGCGAATTGTCGATCCACCTCGCAGGCCTGGGCGAAGCCACCGCCAGCACCCTCGCCCTCGCCGAACAACAATTCGCCCTACGAACCGATCTCACCGCTTCAAAGGAGGAGCTCTCGAAGATTTACCGCAAGTCCTTCCCGCTCGGCACAACGGACGACAAGGCCTTTGCCACTTTGAGCCGGGCGGTCATCACCGTTCTCCACAGCACCTCGGTGCGTGATCTGAACTTTGTCGGCCGCACCAAATTCAAGGAAGCGACGACGGCCTTCGAAAAAGGCCAGCTCACAAAGGAGTCCAAGGATCTCCTCGCCGAGGTGCAGCAGCAGTTCGACAAGACTCTCGCCCTCGCACTGCAGGCCGGCGCGAGCACGGCGGACCTCGCCTTCTTCGCCGGAAAGATCAATGACATCCAGGACGAGGTCGCCGCCCTTCGCGGCTTTGCCGAAGGCGAGTTTGCCGCTGGACAGGAGACGCTCACCAGCCGGACGGCCAGCACCATCAGCCTGAGCCTCTGGTTCTCGCTTGCCACAATCACCATCGGAACCGGCATCGCCTTCAAGATGGCCCGGTCGATCACGCGGCAGCTTTCCACCGTCGTGCAGACCCTCGACCGCAGTTCCACCGAAGTCGCGGGCGCCGCCAGCCAGATCGCCGGCGCGAGCCAGAGCCTCGCCGAAGGCGCGAGCCAACAGGCCGCCAGCCTCGAAGAGACCAGCGCCTCGCTCGAGGAGATGGCCAGCATGACCCGGCGCAGCGCCGACAACGCCCAGAACGCCAAGGCCACGGCCGCGCAAACCCGCCAATCCGCCGACGCCGGAGCCGCCCAGGTCGCCACCCTTCTCGCCTCCATGGAAGCCATCAAGGCGGCCAGCGAGGATGTCACCAAAATCCTCAAGACGATCGACGAGATCGCTTTCCAGACGAACATCCTCGCCCTCAACGCCGCCGTCGAAGCCGCCCGCGCCGGACAGGCCGGAGCCGGATTCGCCGTCGTGGCCGAAGAAGTCCGGCGTCTTGCCCAGCGTTGCGCCATGGCTTCACAGGAAACGGGGGAAAAGATCGGGGACAGCGTCGCGAAGAGCCGGCTCGGGGTCAGCATCAGCGCCGATGTCGCCAAAAGCTTCAGCGACATCCAGGCCAAGGTCCGCCACCTCGACGGCCTCGTTTCCGAGATCGCAGCGGCGGCCGGCGAACAGAACCAGGGCATCAGCCTCGTGAACAACGCCATCACCCAGATGGACAAGGTCACCCAGGGGAACGCCGCCAGCGCCGAGGAAACCGCCAGCGCCAGCGAGCAGCTCAACGCCCAGGCCGCCTCGCTCAAGGAAACCGTCGAAGCCCTGCAGGAATTCGTCGGCGGATCTTCCCGCGATTCGCACAGGGCCGAATCCCCCCGTCCAGAATCCACTCCGGACCAAACCCCGTGCCAGAAGGCGGCCCAAAGCCCCGTTCCCGCCAAATACCCGGAACCCGCGCCCGAACTCCACCAGTTCTGAACGGCTCCTTGCCGCGCACCGGAGCGATCCCTAGGCTCCGCCCCCATGTCTCTGAAAGCTGGCATCGTCGGTCTGCCCAACGTCGGGAAGTCCACCCTGTTCAACGCCGTCACCCGCACCCGCAAGGCGCAGGCGGCCAACTACCCGTTTTGCACGATCGATCCGAACGTCGGCATCGTCACCGTGCCCGACGAGCGCCTCGCCGTGCTCCAGGGAATCGCCAAGACCAAGGTCGTCATCCCCGCCGCCATCGAGTTCGTGGACATCGCCGGCCTCGTGAAGGGCGCCGCCTCGGGTGAAGGTTTGGGCAACAAATTCCTCAGCCACATCCGCGAGGTCGACGCCATCGTGCAGGTCGTCCGTTGCTTCGAGGACGCCGACATCATCCACGTCGCCGGCAGCGTCGATCCCGTCCGCGACATCGAGGTCATCAACACCGAACTCGTCCTCGCCGACCTCGAAGCCGTCACCAAAAAGCTCGAACGCGTCTCCAAGGATGCCAAGCGCGGAGACAAGGCCGCCATCGCCGAACAGGCCGTCCTCCAGAAGCTCCAGCCCTTGCTCAACGCCGGCAAACCCGCCCTGCTCGCCGAGCTCACCACCGACGACAAGGTCATCTCCAAGGCGCTCTACCTGATGACCGACAAGCCCACGATCTTCGCGTGCAACGTGAAGGAGGGCGACCTCGCCACCGCCGACAGCAATCCCTTCGTCCTCAAGGTCCGCGAATACGCCAAGACCCACCTCGCCTGCGAGGCCGTCGTCATCAGCGCCCAGATCGAAAGCGACCTCGTCGACCTGTCGGACGAAGAAGCCAAGGCGTTCCTCGGCGAACTCGGCGTGCAGGAATCCGGTGTCGGCGGACTCATCCGCGCCACCTACCATCTCCTCGGTCTCCGCACCTACTTCACCGCTGGCGAGAAGGAAGTCCGCGCCTGGACCATCCACATCGGCAACACCGCCCCGCAGGCCGCCGGCGTCATCCACAGCGACTTCGAGCGCGGCTTCATCAAGGCCGAAACCGTGGCCTACAAGGATCTGGTCGAGTGCGGCTCCGTCGCCGCCGCCCGCGACAAGGGCCTCTACCGCATGGAAGGCAAGGAATACGTCGTCAAAGACGGCGACGTCCTGCTCTTCAAGTTCAACGTGTAAAGGACGGGGGCGCCCTAACTTTTCCGATACGGCGGCGGCTCCTCCTTGGCGGAGTAGTGGTGCGCGGCATCCGCCTCGGCCTGCACCGGGTCGGGTGTCCGAATCGGCGCGGGATTCATGGCCACGTAGGGTGGATACCCGGCGGGACGGATGCAGTCCTCCGTCACTAGCTTCTTCGGGTCGGGATGGTTCTTGGGGATGCCGGGCGCGGTGACGGGCTCGCCGCGTTCGATGCGGGCGGCGACGATCTGGTTAAAGGCGAGGAGTTGGGCGAGGAGATCCTTCTTGGCGGTGAAGCCGTAGGCGGCGAGGACCGCGGCATCGAGGGCGGCGTGGGCATCCTTGAGCGGGTTGGCGCCGGGGAGTTCGAGCGTGCGGTAGAGCGCCCTCAGCCCGCCCTTGAGCTTCGGCAACGCCTCCGCACGGATGCGTCGCACCTCGCGCCCGGCGGTGGCGACGGCGCTCACCGCTTTCGCCTCCGGGCTCTGCGGCCAGGGGAAGGTGTCGAAAACGGATTCGATGGAGTAGCTGAAGTCGGATTTCAGCTTCGAGCACTTCTCCAAGAACCACTGCCAATGCGCAGACGACTGGAGGATGCCGAAGCTGTAGTCGTCGTCGAAAAGGAACGCCTGCACCTTGTCGCTCGGCCAGATGGAAGTGGTGAGGAAAAAGAAGATCGGTCGCTTGGTCACACGCGCGCAACCGACGAAACGTCCGGCGAGCCGCTCAAAGCCAGTGAACAAGTCTTTGCGATCCCAAGACAGCGCCCACCACCGATCGAGGAATGCGCGGTGATGAGGACGGACGTTTCCATCGGCGTCCTTGCCTTCCTCCGCCTTTCGCTCGCGGTCAGGAAGCACCACCGTTTGCACGTGCTTGAACGCACGAGGAAAGCCTTGCGCTTCGATCACGCTGCGGCGTTGGAAATCGAGGATGAAACGCTCTGGTGTTCCGTCGCCGGTGACGAGTTCACGTCCGGTGAGGTAGGCGTGGATCACTTGTGCGGAAACGCCATCGCCTTCGAGTTGCGCCTTCTCGGCTGCCGTGAGAACGAATCCGTCGTGTCCCGGCGTCACCCCTTGGAAGACGCGCTTTGGATCTTCGTTGCACGTGAGCGCGACTGCGGAGCCGACATCGGCTTTGTCGGAGAGTGCCGCGTTGATCTCCGCCGGGTCGCGGTAGGTGAGTTCATATTCCTTCGCCGCCTTTTTCCCCTGCGATTTCCACAGCTTCTTCGTTGCAGCCGACGGCTCGGTCTTGAACCACAGCCGCCGCGTCTTCGGCAGCAGCGCGGCGTCCTGCGTCTTCACCCAGTTGGCGATGGAGACGTGGACGTTCGCCTCGCCGCTCCACGGCTGGTTGTCCACGGCTTCGAGGATGGTGCCGTCCTTCACGACATGGTCGAGGCCGCCGATGCGGGAGGCGTTGTTGCGGATGTTCTGCGTGCCGACGAGGCCGGCGCGCCCGGCCACGGGATCGGCGGCGGTGCAGGGCGCGAGGTGGTCGTGCGCGCGGCGAATCCAATAGACGCAGAAGTCCGCCATGCCGGGCACCTCGAGGTAGAGCTTGCGCAGCGTGTTCACGTAGTCGGGGCCGAGTTGGGGTTTGAGCAGCTTCGCGCCGATGAAGGGCGGATTGCCGATGATGACATCGGCGGCGGGCCACGGGGTGCGGAGGGTCGAGCCATCCGCGCCGGTGGTGCAGAGGGCGTCGGTGGCGCGGAAGTTCTGGTCGAGATTGTCGAGCGGAAGAGCGCGCTCGGAGATGTGCAGTTCGTCGATGGCAAGCTTGCGGGCGATCATCATGGTGACCTTCGCGATCTCGACGGCGAAGGGATTGATGTCCATGCCGTAGAAATTCTGTGCGCTGAGGTAGCTCATCGCGATCTGGCCCGGCTCGGCCTTGCTGGGGAACTCGGCATTGATGCGCTCGATGATGCGGGCCTCGAGGCGCTTCAGCTCGCGGTAGGCGACGTAGAGGAAGTTCCCGCTGCCGCAGGCCGGGTCGAGCACGCGGAAATGATGGAGCCGCTCACGCAGTTCGCCGAGGCGCTTGAGCGTCTTCGCGCCCTCGATCTGCGCGCGCCACGGCTCGACGATGGTGGGGCCGACGATCTTCATGATGTCGGCGGGATGGGTGAAGTGTGCGCCGGTGGCACGGCGTTCGTCGCGCGTGCCTTCCACGGTGCCGTCGTCGAGCGAATGCTCGAAGAGGGTGCCGAAGATTTCCGGCTGCACCTTTTTCCAGTCGAAAGTGGCGGCCTTGCGCAGGGTGACGAGTTCGAGGTCGTGCAGCTCCAGCCGCGCGGGCTGGGCGAAGAGGCCGCCGTTGAAATAGGAGACGCCCTTGAACCGCCCGCCGGTGGGCGACGGGCTGGTGTTCATCGCCTCGAAGAGGCCGCCGAGCAGATCGTAGCTGTCGGCGGGCGAGGAGATGTCGTCGAGGAGCTGGGTGACGAAGTATTTCGGGAGCAGGTCGATGTCCTCGGCGAAGAGGGAGACGAGAATCTGGAGGATGAAGCGCTGGGCGGTGGGCTGGTCCACGCCGCGCTTGCGGAATGTGCGGAAGCACGTCGCGAGGCAGTCGGCGGCTTCGCGGGTGACGGCGACGCGGTCGTTGTCGAAGACGGGCTTGGGCTGGCCGGGGAAGAGGAAGTTCAGCGGGCCGTAGCGCTCGGCGAGGTCGGCGAGCTTCGCGACGCCGACGGGGGAGTCCATCTGCGTCTCGAAGTCATAGACGTGGAATTCGTCAAAGTTGCAGAGGACGACGTAACGCGGGCGCCCTGGGACGAGGCGCGTCCAGTAGTCGAAAGCCTGGCGGTAGTGCTTCGAGAGCACCGCGCCGCGTTTTTTCATTTCGATGAGGACGACGGGCTTCCAGACGTAGTCGGCGAAGCTGGTGCCGCCGCCGTCTTCGCTGGCCTTACGCACACGGAACTCTGGTTCGCCCCCGACATCGAGCGAGCCCGCATGACCGAAGGCGATGAAGAGGCGGTCGAGGAAGATCTGTGCCTGGCCCTTTTCGTCGCCGGTGATGTGCTTCCCGCACCAGTCGACAAACTCCCGCAGCTTCTCCGTGTTCGGCATGAGCTGCGTTCTAGCAGCCCGTCAAAAAACTCTCGTTTGATCTGAACAGGAGTTGATGGGCCGCGTCGGAAGAACATGGCATTGGGAAAGAAGAAGATCCGGCAGGAGGAGCTGTTCGTGGCGACGGCGGAGCTGAGGAAGGGGCCCGGGCATCCGTTC
>CANJSG010000048.1 GCA_947476875.1 Verrucomicrobiota bacterium
CAGCGGTGAGTTGCTTCAACATTGCGAGGTCGTTGAGCACGCTCGTGGAGGTTTCGCAGTGGGCCGTCCACAACCACTGGGCGTCCGGATGCTGTTCGAGGAACCAGCGCAGTTGATCGGGCGCGAAGGCCTCGCCCCATCCCGTGGTCATGACGTGAAACCGCAGGCCGGCGCGGCGCGCGTGATCGACGAGGCGTTCGCCGAATTCGCCCTGGCTCAAGATGATTCCCGGCGCATCCATGAGCTTGAGCTGCTGCGCCACAACGTCGTTTGCGAGGGTGCCGGAACCGAGGAGGATGGAGGCGTGTCCGGCGTTCACCATCGACGCAAGCTTCTGCCTGGTTTCGCGGAAACCATTGATGAAGCCGCGGGCGCGATGCGACTCCGGCCGTTGCCCGAAAGCGGACCGGACCGCGGCGGAAACCGGAACGGGACCGGGAAGAAAATTGGCCGGCTCGTCCGCCCGTTTGCGGTAGCTGCCCACCATCGTGTCGCCGGAATGGGCGTCGAAATCTTCCAGGGAAAGAAGCATGGGCTGGAAGACCGCGTCTCCGGAACCTACGAGCGGGCCGAACGGTTTGAAGCCCATGTGGCGGTAGAGCCTCAGTTGGCGCGTCGTGCCGGAGATCACCGCGAAATCGTATCCCACCCGGATCGCCTCGGTGGCCAATGCTCCCAGCAGCGACGCGCAGACGGCGGTTCCGCGGTAGTCCTTGTCGACGGCGAGCAGCCGCACCTCGCACGGCACGCAGTTCGCGGGAATGTAGGAGTCGAGGTCGGGAAGCTTCTGGTCCAGCGAGAAGGGCCGTCGTCCGCGGAACGCCACCATCGCGACGACGCGGCCGGCATCAAGCCCGACGACGTAGGTGTTCTCGAGGTGGAACTTGTCGACCAACCGGCCCTCGGCGTTCCGCTGGTGCTGCGGGATCTCCTCCACGAACGTGCGGTAGTTCAGGAGATGGATCTGCTCCATCTCCCCGCGCTCGGAAGCGATCTTGAATACGAGGCCGGTCTTTTGACTCATGGCGGCTTTTGGGGCGAGGCGGACGCGGGCTTGGGGAGGATTTTCCGCCTCAGGTTCTGTCGGTGGGTGAAGATCACAATCAGCGCGAGGAGGGCGAACGAAACGGTGGCCGGCGCTCCGGCTGAGAACGCCAGGGCAAGCAGCGGAGCCGCGACGAAAGCCGTCAAGCCGCCCAGGGTGCCGCTCCGGAGCAGCAACGTGATCGGGAGAAAAACTCCCCACATCGCGCCCGCCACGATGGGAGCCAGCCCCAGCACCGCGCCGTAGCCGGCCGCGACGCCTTTTCCACCGTGAAACCGCAACTGGATCGGCCAGTTGTGCCCGGCGACGACCGCCAGCGCGGTCAATCCCAGGGGCCAGTCCGTGAGGCCGGCCCAGCGTGCGAGATGGATGGCGCCGGCGCCTTTCGCGATGTCGAGCAGGCTTGTGAGGACGTAGCCGCCCCGGCCAAGAACACGGCCGACATTCGTGGCCCCGAGGCTGCCGCTTCCCAGTTTTCGCAGATCCTGGCCGGTTCTCCAGAGCACGAGGTAGTAGCCCGTGGCTACGCAGCCGAGCGCGTAGGCACCGGACCAGACGGCCATGGCTTTCAGAGACTCCATGGGGTTTTCGTAACGAAACCGTAACAATCGCACCCTACCAAGTCCAACACCCCTTGGCCCTCCGGGATCGGCGTGGATTCGTCGGCACGACCATCCGGGCATTCGGCCTTGGTCATTCTTTGCGGTGTCCGATAGCCTTCCCAAAGTCACCATGGCCGACCCAACACCACACCCGAGCGCAGGCAGCGAGACAGGCGGTAGCTTTGCGTCGGCAGATCCCGGCGAGCTGGTCCACGACGAGGACAAGCTGCCGTTCCATGAACGCGCCAAACGATTCTGGATGATGGTCATCCAGAACTTCATCCAGAACCGCTGCCCCGTCCGCGCCACCGCGCTGGCCTACACGACGCTCCTTTCGCTGGTTCCCCTGCTGGCGGTGATCGTCTCGATCTCGACCTCGCTCCTGAAGACGGATGAAGGCAAAAAGCGGATCGAGGCGGCCATCGACCTTGCCATTGAGAAGATGGCTCCGCAGCTGGGAATGGTTCCGCAGGGCACCAACGCCACGGCGAACGCGGAGATGGACGATGATGATCCGCTGGTGGACTTTTTCTCCGACAGCGAGGAGCCGGCCGTTGCCGCTCCAGCCGCCAAGACGGTGGCCCGGACCGGAGCGCAGGCGGACGCCCGGGCCAAGGTTTCCAGCTTCATCAAGAGCTCGATCGATAATGTGAACAGCGGCGCCCTCGGGGCGACCGCGATTATCGGCGTGATCTTCGTCGGCATCTCGCTGCTCGCGAACATCGAGACGACCCTCAACGATATCTGGGGCGTGACGCGGGGCCGGACGTGGTTTGCCCGCGTCGTGCAGTATTGGGCGGTGCTTTCGCTGGGGCCTGTGCTCCTCCTTGTCGCAGCCAGCATCGCCGTCGGGGCGCAGACGGACTGGGTGCAGGAGTTCTTCAAGCAGCCGATTGTGAAGCTCCTGTTCAAGATCCTGCCACTCGGCATCGTAACAGTTGGCCTGGCGGTGTTCTACAAGCTGATGCCCAACACCCGTGTCGAGTGGAAGGCGGCGTTCGTCGGCGGCGCGGTGGCGGCGCTGCTCTGGGGAGTGAACAACCAGCTCAACGTCCTCTACTTCGGACAGGTGGTCCGCAACTCCAAGATCTACGGCTCCCTCGGCATCCTGCCCGTCTTCCTCGTCGGGCTGTATCTCTCCTGGCTCATGCTCCTCTTCGGCGCGCAGGTCGCCTATGCGTTCCAGAACCGCAAGGCCTACCTGCACGAGCGGCTCGCGGATTCGGTCAACCACGTCACGCGAGAGTTCATCGCGCTTCGCCTCATGACCTCGGTCGCACGCAGTTTTGACGCCGGGAAAGCTCCGCCGGCATTGACGGAACTCTCCGATCAACTCGCCGTGCCCAGCCGCCTCCTGCTTCGGATCATCCAGCCGTTGATGAAATCCGGTTTGATCGTCGAGGTCCGGAACTCTGCGGCCGCCTTCGCACCAGGCCGCCCGCTCGAATCGATTTCCTACAGCGACATTCTCCAATCCATCCGCAGCGCGTCCGGCCAGAACCTCGCGACCCGTGAAGGCCCGGAACGCGAGAAGGTCCAGCACGAGCTCGATCGGATCCGTGAAGCGGAGGCCCAGGCGGCGGCGGGTGTCACTCTGGCGTCGGTCGTCCGATCGTAGCGTCCGCCGGTAACGCAAAGCGGCCGACGAATCGCTTCGCCGGCCGCCTGGTCAACGGATCCACTGCGCAGTTAGGAGCTACTTCTTCTCGGTGGCAGCGCCTTCCTTGTAGTTCAGGAGAAAGGCCCGCCGCTGGTCCGCGAATGTTTTCAGGGCGATGGGGGTTCCTCCCGGGCCGAAGGCCGGCTGGGCGGCCGGTTTGCCGGAGTCTTCCTTCAGCGTATCCAGGAAGTCCTCGGTGGAATCCAGTTTGCGTGTGTCGATCTTCACGGAGTCGCTGATGAGGGCGAAGTTCTTCTCGACCATCGGCCCGAGCTTCGACCAGTCGAGCCACTTGTCGGCGATGTCGCGGACGTAGCCGAGGTAACGCTGCTTCAGCGCGGGAACGGCGAGGAGTTTCGAGGCGAGGGCTTTGCTCGCGTCGTTGGCCGCGAACAGAGGATCGAGTTTCACGCCGTCGATCCGATTGTTGCCACCGCCCATCATGCCGGGACGTTGGCCCTGCCCGGGCTGCATTCCGGGTCCACCTTGCCCGCCAGGACCGCCGGGTTGACCGGGCGCTCCGGGCTGACCTTGGCCACGACGTCCGCCGCCGGGACCGCCTCCGCCGAAGCCGGGTCCACCAGGGCGGCTGAAAGTTTCGTTCATGTCGCTGGGGATGATGTGGAACTTGCCCTTCTCATCGAGATAGATGCTGTAGTCGCTGGCGCGGATCCAATACCCGTCGTTGTTGATGAGGGCGTTTTCCAGCGCGAGGAACTTGAGCGCGCCGTCGACCTCCAGCAGCGGAGCGAGCGCGGCTTCGAGCTGGTTGGGCGGCGTCTGGTTGAGCGTCTTGGTCAGCTTGATGAGAGCCTGCCAGGCCTTCGGATCTTCCTTGGTCTTGAGGTCGTAGATCTTCTTGTAGGCGGAGGCGTCTTCGCCGAGGTAACCGAGACCGCCGCGGCCGTTGGGACTGCCGGTTACTTTCCAGCGGGCGCCCTTGGTCGAACCGAAGTTCTCCTTGGTGAAGTCCTTGTTGAACTGCTCCTGGCTGACGTAGACGCCCCAGTATTCGCCGTTGATGACCACCCGGACGAAGTTCGCCTTGGGCGCCGGGAGGTAGGTGCGGGCAATGGCCGAGAACAGCACGCCGCGCTGGAACGTCGGGTCCTCGTGCGAGTTCATGAGGTTCAACGTCCGGTAGCCGCCGATGTTCTGGTCCTTGTGGGCGAGACCGAGCGAGACGTTGAGCGAACGTTTCTGGCCGTCGCCAATCATGAAGTAGGACGACATCCCGCGGAAGTGCACCCCGACGTCCTTGTAGACCTTGCCGTCGACGGTGAGCTTGGCCGGCACTTCGACGTCGGTCTTGTGGAAGTCGACAAGCTCCTTTTCCCAGTCGGCATTCTCGAACTCAAAGAAGAGAGTGCGCAGCGTTCCGACATCGTAGAGCGGCGCGTCACCCGCGCTCTTCACATCGGCGGGAGACATCTTGGGGCCGGGCACGGCGGCTTTGGCCGGACCGCCACGACGGCCGGGGCCGCGCTGAGGCTGGGACGCGCGTTCCTTGACCACGCTTTCACGGGCAGCTTTGCGTTCTTCTGCGTTCAACCATTTGTCGCCGTTCTTGTCGAACTTGGTCAGAAGTTTGATCTCCTGCTGGCCGGGAGGCCCGCCCATTCCGCCAGGCCCGCCGGGGCCGCCTCCGAAACCCTGTGGCGGGCCGTCGAACGGAGGATTGCCGGGTGCCTGGGCATGAAGGGAAATCGCGGCGGCAATGCTCAACGAAAGAGCGGCGGCGCGGATGGCTACATGGGTTGGTTTCATTTCGTGGAAGGGTTTGGAGATTGGTTTGGCCGGCTTGGCGTTTGAGCTGCCGCCACTTCCGGTTCGACCGATTGGTTGTCAATGAGGACCGGCCAACCGGACGGCGGTTACGCTTGGGTTACTTTTTGTGCGGCGTGCCATTGAAGCTCGGTGGACGGCGAGCCGATACACGAGACCTGATATCCGACTGGGCCACTCGCGGAAAAGCAGGCGGCCCGGTCGTCCCAAAGCCAACGAAACGGCTAAGGAGGAGAAACAGGCCCAACCTCCAACGTCACCGGTGCCGCCACGGTAATGGAAGGTTCGCGCCGCATTCGCCAGACGACTCCCCACGAGAAGACGATGTAGTAGCCGGCGGTCAGGCCGAAGAGCAGCAGCGTCAACGGACTGGCCACGAGATTCTGCGGCGACCAATGCGGCCGGTCGGCGACCTGGTTGAGGACGACGAATCGGTAAATCAGACGGCCGACGAAGAGCACGGAGATGCCGCCGCCGAGAATGGGGTTCGGCGTGTAGAAGGAACCGCCAATCGTTCGCTCGAAGATGGAAAGGCGGAGCCCGAGAAATCCTAGCCCAGCGCCGATGGCCACGCCCACCGCCAGACCCAGAAGCGACTTCGGCTGTTCGAACGACACCGCGCCGATGAGTGCGACGGTGGCTAGGAACATCGCGCCATAGGCCACCAGCCGCACCGGCCGATAAGGCTGCCGCCCGACGTTCTTGCGGAAGCGCCGGTAAACCCGCCACGCGAGCAACGGCGTCAGCAGGACGGGGATGAGCTGGGACGAGGTCATGGTGAAATCAGGTTACGGGTGGCGAAGGCCTCCGGCCTGCAGTTCCGGGCGTCGCGCCCGGAACGGACTGCGGCTTTCGGTGAACTCGGCAGCGGCGGAGAAGCCATCGCGTTCGCCTCGCGGAATGTCGGGCGCATTGGCTCGCCGGAAACAACCGCTTCGCAAGGGCACCGCTCCACGCTTTCCGGCGCGACGCCGGAAAAAGCAGGCCGGAGGCCTGCGCCACCCGACGTCACAAGCCCGATCCGGCGGCAGGTGCGGAGCACCGGAAGAAAGTCGCCCACGGCGTGAGCCGTGGGTTGAGCAGAAGAAAGAAACGAGCCCCAGTGGGGCGAAAGACAGGGTGCCGCGAATGGAAGCAGAAGGAATCTGCCGCCCCTACCGAGGCTTTTCAGCGGCGACATGGCAACCCACGGCTCACGCCGCGGGCTACTGTCTGCCGCCGCTCCGCGGCATTCGGAGACGTATTCCTTCCTCATTCGTCATTCCCGCCGCCGTTGGCGGGACCGCGGTTCTCCCACGGCTTGCGCTGCCGTTCGGGCAGGTTGCTGTCGACGTTCACGTGCCAGCTTTCCTCGCCGAAGAGGTCGCGGACGGCGTCGCGTAGGGCGTTGGACGGGGTGACGCGGAAGCGGTCGTTGGCCTCGATGAAGACCCAGTCGCCGGTCGGGCGCCGGAGCTGGAGGAAGAGCGGGACCGATCCGCGATGGGCCTGGGCCACGGCCAACGCCTGCTCGAACTGCCCGTCCTGGAAGCGGTCGAGGCGGATGCGGACGTGGACCTGTTTGGTGAACTTCTTCACCGCGTCTTCCAGCGGGAAGATCTCGGTGGGGAAGATCTTGGCCTTGTCCTCGGAGTTGTTGACCTCTCCGATGACCATGATGGCGTTGCCGGCGACGACGAGATCGCGGAAGCGCTCGTAGTTCTCGTTCATCAGCAGCATCTGCATGTTGCCGTGCAGATCCTCCATCGAGACCATGGCGTAGGGCTTGCCGGACTTCTTGGAGAAACCCTGCTGCACGCCGGAGACCATCGCGCCCACGCGGACCACGCTGCGGCTTTCCATCGTGGCGGCGGTGATGGAGGTGTGGGTGGCGTAGCGTTCGAGCAGTTCGCGGAGCGGATCAAGCGGATGGCCGGTGACGTAGAAGCCGAGCAGTTCCTTCTCGCCCGCGAGCTTCTCGGCCTGGGGCCATTCGGGAAGCTGGATTACGACTTCCTTCTCCTCCCTGGCGGGTTCGGCATCGGCCAACATATCGAAGAGCGAGCTCTGTCCGCGCGCGCGGTCCTGCGAGGAACTGGCGGCGCGGGCGATGGCTTTGTCGAGCTGCGACCAAAGCGTGGCGCGGGTCAGGCCGAAGCAGTCGCAGGCGCCGCTCTTGACGAGGGCTTCGAGCATCTTGCGGTTGACCGTGCGGCTGTCGACACGCTCGCAGAGATCGAGCAGCGAGGTGAAGGGGCCGCCCTTTTCGCGGACCTCGATCAACTGGCGGACGGCGGCTTCGCCCACGCCTTTGACGGCGGCCATGCCGAAGCGGATGGGCGGGTAGGCCGATTCGCGCTGCGGATCGGCCTCAACCCGCAGCGCGGGTTGAGCCACCCTGCGAGCGGGCGCGAAGAAGACCTCGGATTCGTTGACGTCGGGCGGGAGGACTTTGATGCCGAACTGCCGGGCCTCGTCGATGAGGATGGCCACCTTGGCCGTGTCGCCCATGTCGTTGGTCAACATGGCGGCGAGGAACTCGACCGGGTAGTTGGCCTTCAGATACGCCGTCTGATACGCGACGACGGCGTAGGCGGCGGCGTGGGATTTGTTGAAGCCGTAGCCGGCGAACTTCTCCAGCACGTCGAAGACGCGGTTGGCCGTCCCGGCGTCGACGTTGTTCGTCGTGGCCGCGCCCTTCACGAAGATGTCCCGCATCTTCGTCATCTCCTCGAGCTTCTTCTTGCCCATCGCGCGGCGAAGAAGGTCGGCGCCGCCGAGGGTGAATCCGGCCAGGATCTGCGCGGACTGCATGACCTGCTCCTGGTAGATCAGGACGCCGTAGGTCTCCTTGGAAATGGGCTCGAGCAACGGATGGACATACTCGACCTCGGCCCTGCCATGACGGCGCTCGATGAAGTCGGGGATCAGCTCCATCGGTCCCGGCCGGTAGAGCGAGACGAGCGCGGTGATGTGCTCGACGGAGGCGATCTCGAACTTCCGGCAAAGATCCCTCATGCCGCCGGATTCCAACTGGAATACGCCGATGGTCATGCCCTTGTTCAACAGGCCGTAGCTCTTGGCGTCGTCGAGCGGGATGCGGTCGATGTCGATGTCGATCCCCTGCGTGCGTTTCACCATCTCGCAGGTGTTGCGGATGACGGTGAGCGTCTTGAGCCCGAGGAAGTCCATCTTCAGCAGGCCGAGGTCGCCCACCGGGTTCATCGCGTATTGCGTGACGATGGTGCCGTCCTCGTCCTGCTTGAGCGGAAGAAGGTTCTCCAACGGCTCCGGTCCGATGACGACGCCGGCGGCGTGCACGGAGGAATTGCGCGTCAGATCCTCGAGCACCAGGGCGACGTCGATTATCTCCCTGGTGGCATCCTCGGTTTCGTAGGCGGTCTTGAGTTCCGGGTTGGCCTTGAGCGCCTTTTCCAACGTCATCTTCAGCTCGTTGGGGATCATCTTCGCGAGGCGGTCGCCGTCGCCGTAGCTGCGGCCCATGGCGCGGGCCACGTCGCGGACGACGGACTTCGCGCCGAGAGTGCCGAAGGTGATGATCTGGGCCACGCAGTCGCGGCCGTATTTTTGGCGGACGTATTCGATCACGTCGGCGCGGCGGTCGTCGGCGAAGTCGATGTCGATGTCGGGCGGGTTGACGCGCTCGGGATTGAGGAAGCGCTCGAAGAGCAGGCCGTAGCGGATCGGGTCGACGTTCGCGATGTCGAGCAGGTAGGTGACGATGGACCCTGCGGCGGAACCGCGCGCCACGCAGGCCACGCCCATCTCGCGGCCGGCGCGGATGAAGTCGGCCACGATGAGGAAGTAGGAGATGAACCCGGTCTTCTCGATCACGCCAAGTTCGAGCTGGAGGCGGTCGATGACGGTCTGGATCGCGGCGGCGAGGGCGGGGTCATCCAAGGCAGGACGGGCATCCTGCCTGCCCGTCTGCGCTTCGGTTCCATCTGTAGGCTCTTGGGACAGGCCGGAAGCCTGTCCTACCTTGTAGGTCGGCAGGCGCGTCGGGTCGTCGATGCTTTCGATGACGAACTCCTGGCCGACCGCTTTGGCCTTGAGCGTGTAGCGGCGGAACAAGCCCTCGGCCACCATGTGCCGCAGGTAACCCTCGCGCGTGTAGAGTTCCGGCGGATTGAAGACGGGGTAGTGCAGCTCGCCGAACTTGATCTTGAGGTCGACCTTCTCGGCCACCTCCAGCGTGTTGCGGCAAGCTTCCGGCACTTCGTGGAAGAGCGCCGCCATCTCCTCGGCGGAGCGGAGGAAGAACTGCTCCCGCTGATACTGCATGCGCTTCGGGTCGTTGATCGTCGTCTGGGTGCCGAGGCAGACGAGGCAATCGTGCGCGAAGGAATGGCCTTTCTCGACGTAGTGGACGTCGTTCGTGGCGATCGTTTTCAGGCCGAACTCCTTGGCGAATTCCAGCAGGTGCCGGTTCACCTTGGCCTGCTCGGGAATGCCGTGGTTCTGGAGTTCGAGATAGTAGCGGTCGGCGCCGAAAACCTGCTTGAACCAGTCCACCGCTTCACGCGCCTTCTGCACCTGATCCTGCATCAGAAGCGCCGGAACCTCACTGGCAAGGCAACCGGACATGGCGATCAATCCGCCCGCGTGCTGGGCGAGCAGTTCCTTGTCGATGCGCGGCTTGTAGTAGTAGCCGTCGAGGTGCGCGCGGGTGACGAGCTTGATGAGGTTCTTGTAGCCCTGTTCATCCGCCGCCAGCAGGCCGAGGTGCTGGTAGAGCTCGCGGCCGGAGGCGTTCTGGACGGCCTTCCGGTCCTTGCGGCTGGCTGGCGCGACGTAGCATTCGCAGCCGATGATGGGCTTGATGCCCTTCTCATGGGCGGCCTTGTAGAACTCGATCGCGCCGAACATCGCCCCGTGGTCCGTGATGGCCATCGCGGGCATCTTCAGCTCCGCCGCGCGGTCCATGAGCCTATCCAGACGGCAGGCGCCATCGAGCAGGGAAAACTCGGTGTGCAGGTGCAAATGGACGAACTCGGGCGACGACATGGCCCGGCGAGTAAACGGTCCACGCCATGGGGCGGCAAGCCGACTGCACAGGAAGTTATCGGCAGGAACCCTCGCGGGCCGGCGTCCCGCGGGGCGGCGCTTAAACAAACGTCATTCGGGCGGTCTGGACTCGCTGCGCGCGTCGAGGAACTCTTTCAGCTTGGCGGCTATTTCGCCCCCGAAGCCGGGAACCTTCTCGATCTGCTCGATGGTCGCCAGGCGCAGGCGCTGGATACTGCCGAACTTGCGGAGCAGTGCCTTCTTGCGCGCGTCGCCGATGCCGGGGAACTCGTCGAGGATGCTTTCGCTGATCTTCTTGATGCGGAGCTGGGCGTTGTAGGTGTTGGCGAAGCGGTGCGACTCGTCGCGGACGCGCTGGAGCAGTTTGAGCGCGCCGGTGTTGTGGTCGAGGCGGAGCGGCTCGGATTCGCCGGGGCGGAAGATCTCCTCGTATTCCTTGGCCAGGCCGATGATCGGAATGTGCGACAGGCCGAGCTTGGCCAGTTCCTCGCAGGCCGCGCCGAGCTGGCCTTTGCCGCCGTCGATGAGGATGAGGTCGGGAAGCTGCACGACGGGAGGTTTGGGGAGCCAGGGCATTTCTTGCAGGTGGGCCGGTGGGAAAGTGGGCGGGGGAGAAGACGAGGAAGCCTCAGACTCGTCCGGGAGGTCCTGCTCACTTTCTCCCTCGCTCACTTTTTCACCTGCGCCAAAGACTTCCTTCTTCAACCGCGAGTAGCGCCGATGGACCGTCTCGGCCATGCAGGCGAAGTCGTTCTGTTCGGTCACGGTCTTCATCTTGAACCGGCGGTAGTTCGACCGGTCGGGGCGGCCGTGCCAGAAGCTGACCATGGACGCGACCATGAAGGTCCCGGAGATGTTCGAGATGTCGAAGCCCTCGATGCGTTCGGGCGCCTTGGGCAGGCCGAGCAGGCGGCCGAGTTCGCGCATGTCGGCCTCGGGATGGATGGCGACGGGGAGCTTGTAGGGGATGCGCTCGAACTTCTCCGTCTTCTGCACGGTGCGCGCCATGTCCTTGAGCGCGTCGCGGAGCTGGGCGGCCTTTTCGAAGTCATGGTTGGCCGCGGCCTTCTTCATCTCCGCTTCCAGCTCGGCGCGGAGTTCGTCGGTCTGGCCTTCGAGAAATCCAATGCCGGCCTTGATCTGCTCGAGATACTGCTCGCGGGTGACGTTGCCAATGCAGGGCGCGGTGCAGTGCTTGAGGTTGCCGTAGAGGCAGTGCTTGTAGTCCGACTCGTTGGGCGTGAGCGGCCGGCAGCCGCGGAGCTGGAACTTCTTCCGCATCATGATGACCGCGCGGCGCACGCTGCCGCTGTGGGCGAAGGGCCCGAAGTAGACGCAGCCGTCGTCCTTGCGGAGGCGCGTGAGGGTGAAGCGCGGGATGGGGTCGGCGAGGTTGACCTTGAGGAGCAGGAAGTTTTTGTCGTCGCGGAGGTCGACGTTGAAGCGCGGCTTGAACTCCTTGATCAAACGGCTTTCCAGCAGGAGCGATTCGGGCTCGGACTTCACCACGTGCCAGTCGAAGTCGTGGATGGCGTCGACGAGGGCGTTGAACTTGAGGTCCCAGCCCTGGCGGCGTGAGGAATGGAAATACTGGGAGACGCGGTTGCGCAAGTCGCGGGCCTTGCCGACGTAGATGACGGTGCCGAACCGGTCCTTGTGCAGGTAGACGCCCGGCTTGTGCGGGACCTGCGAGAGCTTGTTGCGGATATGGTCGGTGGCGGGCATCGCGTGGGAGACATCATCGTCCGATGCCGGACGGTTTCAAGCGAACGGCCCGACGGAGAGGCCGGGCCGGCGCGCGGTCAAGCTGTCAGGCGATGATCGGCGGAGCTGGATCGGGATGCTGAAGGTGGCGGTAGCCGCCGGACAGGCATCTCGACATTCCAGCCGAAGCCACGGTCGGCGAGGGCCATGGCGTCGAAGGCGGCCCTGCGGACGAGCCGGAGCGAACTCATGCCGCGATGCCACGCGCCCCAGCCGAGTCTGATGAGGACCGAGGAAAGGGAATTGCCGAACCGTTGCGCGGTGTGAACTCGCGGCGGGAGGCTTCGAGGGCGGTGCGATCTCCCGGGACGATGCGGGCGCCGTTGGCGATGGCGGTCTGCCACTGGGGAAGTTCTTCGGCTTCGATCCAATCGCCGCCGTCTGCCGAGCTGATGAGCATCCAGTGCGTGTCCTCGGGCCATTCACGAAGGCCGGTCCAGCACGCCTGTGCGGAGCCGGACGAGGTGTTGTGGCCGGACATTGCGCGGGTGAAGGACCGGTGGCTGGCCAACTGCCAAGCACGGACGGGCAAAATGCGGTTTTGGCGGGGCGGAAGTTGGGCCCGGCCGTTGACCGAAATCGCCGTTGCCCTGCCGTTCGGGGGGACCCTATGTTGGCGCGCCTATGAAGCATAAGCTCGATTTCGAGAAGCCCATCGTCGAGCTCCAGCAGAAGCTGGACGACCTCCGCACGCAGTCCCAGGAAAAGGGGCTGGGCGTGGACTTTGAAGCCGAAATCCTCCTCATGGAGGCCAAGCTGGAAGAGACCAAGAAGCAGGTCTATTCCAACCTCTCCCCTTGGCAGCGCGTGCAGCTAGCCCGTCATCCGAAGCGGCCCTTCACGCTCGACGACCTTGCCCTCGCCTTCGAGGGCTTCGAGGAAATCCACGGCGACCGGCTCTACGCCGATGACCGCGCCGTGGTCGGCGGGTTCGCCACGATCGCCGGGCATCGCGTCGTGGTCCTGGGCACGCAGAAGGGCCGCGACACGAAGGAAAACATTCTCCGCAACTTCGGCTCCGCCCATCCCGAAGGCTACCGCAAAGCGCTTCGCCTGATGAAGCTGGCCGACAAGTTCAGCCTGCCGATCATCACGTTGATCGACACCGCCGGCGCGTATCCGGGCATCGGTTCCGAGGAACGCCACATCGGAGAGGCCATCGCGGTGAACCTGCGCGAGATGATGCTGTTCGAGGTCCCCATCATCGCCGCCGTCATTGGCGAAGGAGGGTCCGGCGGCGCGCTCGGGCTCGGCGTGGCCGACAAGGTCCTGATCCTGGAGAACGCCTACTACTCCGTCATCAGCCCGGAGGGCTGCGCGGCCATTTTGTGGAAGGACCGCAGTGCGTCCGCCAAGGCCGCGGAAGCCCTCAAGATCACCGCCAGCCACTTGAAGGAACTGGGCCTCGTCGACGAGATCGTTCCCGAACCGCTCGGCGGCGCGAACAACGATCCCAAGACGACGGCCGATACCTTGAAAGCCGCGATCGTGCGGAACCTCGAGGAGCTCCAGAAACTTTCGACCCGCGAACGGCTCGACCAGCGCTACAAGAAGTTCCGGGCGTTCGGACATTTCACGGAACCGGCGAAGGTCGGGGCGGGCGAATAAACCGGACGGCGTGCAGGGCTGGGCTTAATTGAGATCCTACGTGGGGTTGTCCAATTTCCCGGCCCAGCCTAAGATTTTGCCATGGACTACAGCCGGATCATCACGATCGAACCCGGAAAACGCAGCGGCAAGCCGTGCATCCGCGGCATGAGGATCACGGTCTATGACATCCTCGAGTATCTGGCTTCAGGCATGTCCGAAGACGAGATCTTGGCGGACTTCTCCGAGCTAACCCGAGAGGACATCCGCGCCTGCTACGCGTTCGCCGCCGACCGGGAGAAGAAGTTGTTCGTCGCCGCCGCCTGATGAAGCTGCTGCTCGACGAGAATCTATCGGACCGGATCGCCGCAAAGATCGCGGACCTCTTCCCCGGCTCGTCACACGTCAAGTCGGAGGGTTTGATTCATGCCGACGATGCCCACATCTGGGAGTTTGCTCGGCTAAACAGTTTCACATTGGTCTCCAAGGACGCCGATTTCCACCAGCGCAGTCTCCTCTTCGGCCAGCCCCCGCGTCTTGTTTTTCTACGCACTGGAAACGGTCCGACCGGGTTCGTCGTTGAACTGCTTCGGCGTAACTCCATTTTGATCTCCGAGTTCCATCAGGACGCCGACGCCGCCATCCTGATTCTTCCACCCGCTCACTCGTCTGCTCCCGGATAACCATGCTCTACCCGATCCTTTTCCAGCCCATCTTCAAAGAACGCATCTGGGGCGGTCGCCAGTTGGAGACGTTTTACCAGAAGCAGCTCCCTGCCGGAGTGCCCATCGGGGAATCTTGGGAGATCTCCGACCGGCCCGGCGACGTCAGCGTGATCGCCAACGGCGCGTTCGCGGGCAAGACGCTCCGCTGGTTGCTGGAGGAACATGCCGTGGGCGTCTACGGCCAGATGGCGGCACAGCCGAAGGTGTTTCCCCTGCTCGTGAAGATCCTCGACGCCCAGCAGGACCTGTCGCTCCAGGTGCATCCGCCCGCGTCGAAGGCGGCGGCCATGGGCGGCGAACCGAAGACGGAGACGTGGTATTTCACGAGGACCACGCAGGAGGCGAAACTCTACGTCGGCCTGCGCCATGGCGTGACCCGCGGTGAATTCGAACAGCGCATCGGCGACGGATCGGTGGCCGAGTGCTTCCACCGCATTGCCGTGCATGACGGTGATTCGATGTTCCTCCCGAGCGGGCGCGTGCACGCCTTGGGCGCGGGCAGCGTGCTCTTCGAGATCCAGCAGAACTCCGACACGACCTACCGCGTCTTCGATTGGAACCGGGTGGACGCCTCGGGCAAGGCGCGCGAACTGCACGTCGCGCAGTCGCTGGAGAGCGTCGACTTCGCGGACTTCGAACCCGGGCTGGTGGCGTCCGAATCGATCAAGTCCGGTCCGGCCACGCTGCGGTCGCTGGTCGATGATCCGCTCTTCACGGTGCGCGTCTGGGATCTTCCCGCGGACGAGGTGGTCGCGTTCCCGATGATTTCGTTCCAGATCATTGGACTCGTCAGCGGTGAATTGGTCGTCAAAGGCAACGAGGTGTCCGTCACGTTGAAGCCCGGGCAGTTCGCGCTGCTGCCGGCGGCGCTGCGCGTGGCGGAAGTAAAAGCCTCGAAGGATGCGCGCTTCCTCCAGGTCTCCGCCGGTCGTGGATCGTCCGCCGCCAAGCCATGAAGGAGTTCTTCCAGCGTTGGATCATCAACAGCACCGCCGTGATGGCGGCCGCCTGGATGGTCGACGGCATCCGGGCGGACCGTTGGCAGACGGTGATCCTCGCGGCGTTGGTGCTGGGGATTCTCAACGCACTGATCAAACCGATGATGCTGCTGCTCTCGCTGCCGCTGGTCGTGCTGACGCTCGGGTTGTTCATGTTCGTGATCAACGCGCTCCTGCTGATCATGGTCGGCTTCTTCCTCCAGCCCGGGTTTCAGGTCGACGGATTCTGGCCCGCCTTCAAGGGCGGCATCGTCATCAGCGTGGTCTCGTGGCTCCTCGGCGTGATCACCGGCACCTCGAAGGCCAGGATCAAGGTGTCCACCTCCCGGAATCCGAAGGACCGATCGCGCCTCAACCACAACGACAAGGACGACGGCGGTGGACCTGTGATCGACGTCTAGCGTGGGGAAAGGCCCAAGGACGAATCCCCAAGGGTCAAAGAAAGCCCTAGCGCGGGAGTTGCGGTCCACCGTCCGACCTCCGAGGCGCCGCCGGCGAAGACTTCGGCCCCGACAGTTCACGGGAGTCGGAGGCAAAAGTGCAATCGTTGACACTTGTTGTCCAAGTCTGTGGCGGGGTCAAACTTGGTGGTGAGCCGTGCGGATGCGTGGCGCATGAATGGGGGTGTAAAGGGCTTTCACGATTCTGCCGAAAGCAGACCCAAAGAAGATGCAGTGGTGGACCGCTCAACAACTCAAGTCCAAGAACCCGCAGACACGGATGGAGGCCATCGGAAAGATGGCTTCGTGGGCCCCGTCTGACGCGTTCGAGCCCTTGCTGCGTCTGGTCACGGACAGCGACCCGGCGGTCCGCAAGGCCGTGATCGGCGAGCTTGGGAAGATCCATCAGCCTCCTTCGCTGCAGCCGCTCATCGATCTTCTCAAAGGGGAAAACGAGGAGGCGCGCGACGCTGCGGGGACGATTTTGGGGCTGATCAAACATCACGACGCCCCCGCCCTCCTTGTGCCGCTCCTCCGCTCGCCGAAATCGAATGTCCGGTGGCATGCAGCAAGGGTTCTCCAGGCTTCCGGATGGATGGCCGGGGCGGACGAAGACCGCATCCTGCTCTCGATCGCCTCGTCCGACTTCGCGGCGGCGGCCCGCTACGGCGCGGCCTCGATGGAGCCCCTGATGGCCGTGCTCCGTGATCCGACGTGTTTGGATCGGCGCAAGGTGGTCCAGGCGTTGACCCTTGTTTCGGACGCGCGGGTGGTGAAGGGGTTCATCCTGGCTTTAAAGGACGAGGATTCGCTCGTCCGCGTGGAAGCGGTCGAAGCCCTCGGGGATATCCGTGAATCCCAGGCCACCGATGCATTGATCACGGCGCTTGCGGACACTGATTCCCATGTCCGGGTCGTCACGGTGACGGCGCTCGGCAACGGCGGCGACGTGAACGCGGTCCCGCATCTCGTGCAGGCGTTGTGCGATCCGAACTGGGACGTGCGGAAGGCCGCCGTGGAAGCCCTGGGACGTTCGCGCGATCCGCGCGGGGTGGATCCATTGACCCAGCTTTTGAAGGACCGCGACAATGATGTGCGCGAGTCCGCCGCGAAGGCCCTCGGAGAAATCGGTGATCCGCGCGCGGTTGAAAAACTGGTGGTGGCGATGACCGATCCCCAGACCGCCGCCCGGCAAGCCGCCGCCGGGGCGTTGCAGCGCATTGATCCCGATTGGGATAAATCGCCCGCCGCCCGCCGGGCCGTCCCAGCCTTGAAGGTAGCGCTCAAGGACCGTGAATACTGGGTGCGGCAGTCCGCGGCCGACGTGCTCCAGCGCATCAGCGCCATGCCCGCCTTCGAGCACAAGCTCACCGGTTTCAGCAATCCCGTGCACTACCGCCAGCAGGCCGCGTTGGAGGCGATGCTGGTCGCGCTCTGCGATTCCGACCGCGACTTGCGGCTGGCCGCCGCGGAAGCCCTGGGGCGGATGGGGGACAAGAGATCAATTCAGGCGCTCATACGATCATTGGAAGATGCCGATGAGTGGGTGCGGGAAGCCTGTGCCCGTTCGTTGGCGATGCTGGGTTGGGACCCGGTGTTGGGAACTCGACGGTCGGACGCATGGGTGTGACGTGGAAGAAAGCAGATGGAAGACAGAGTCCTATTTGTCGGGGAAGACGTGGAACTTTGGGATGACCTGAACCGCCTGTTCGCGACCACGGCGGGCGGGTTCCAGATGGCTTTCGCCCACTCGGGCACCGAGGCGCTCTCGGTCATGGAGCAGACTCCCATGCGCGCCATTGTGGCCGACATGCAGCTCAAGGGCATGAACGGCGCGCAGCTTCTCAGCGAGGTCATGCACCGGCATCCCGGTGTCCTCCGTTTCATCCGGGCCGATCTCGCGGACCAGCAGGCCGTGATGAAATGCGTCGGCTCGGCGCACCAGTATCTCATCAAGCCCTGCGACGGACAGACCGTGCTCGACGCGCTCAACCGCGCCTTCCACCTCGAGACGTGGCTTCCGAGCGACATGGTCCAGGGGATCATGTCCCAGCTCCGCCGCCTGCCCAGTCCCCCGCAGGTTTACTTCAAGGTTGTCGAGGCCCTGCAATCCCCGGACTTCGACATCGACGCGATCGGCCGCCATATCGAGCGCGATCCGGCCATGACGGCGAAGCTTCTCCAGCTGGTGAATTCCGCCGTCTTCGGCCTGCGCCTGCAGGTCTCCAGTGCGCGCGAAGCCGTCATGTATCTGGGGATCGAGACGACCAAGTCCGTCATCCTTCTCGCCCACACGTTCTCCTACTTCGACCGCATCAAGCCCAACTGCATCTCGGTGACCGCGCTCTGGCAGCATTGCATCCGGGTTGGCCGCGTTTCCCAGGCGATCGCCGAGGGGGAAGGCGCCTCGGCCGAGATCGTCCGCCAGAGCTTCACCGCCGGCATGCTCCACGACTGCGGCAAGCTCGCCCTCGTCGCGAATCTTCCGGATCAATTTTCCAAGGCGGTGGACCTTGCCCGTGAAAAAGGCTGCGAACTCTGGGAAGCGGAGAAGGAAGTCTTCGGCGCCAACCACGCGGAGATCGGAGGTTGTCTCATGGGCATCTGGGGTCTCCCCATGCCCATCGTCGAATCCGTCGCCCTGCACCACCATCCGTCGCAGCTCGTGTCGAAGGGATTCTGCGCCCTCACGGCCGTGCACGCGGCCAACGTGCTCACGCACGAACGCGATGCGCCCATCAAGGGCCTGCGCGGTCCGTTGATCGAGGAAGGCTACGTCAATGAGATGAGCCTGGGCGGCCGATTGGGCGACTGGAAGCAGCTCGCCGTCGCCGGCGACATGGAGAACTGAAGGCGCTCCCGCGTGGCGCCACATTCCCACTTCACTGATGGCTGAGCGGCAGACACAGGTCCTGTTCCTCGACGATGATCCGGAATTTCTCCGCATCATCCTGGAACTTGCCGTGCAGTTGACCCGGGGCGCGTGGAACGTCGGGATGGTCCACGACACCGGAAGCGCCCTGGCGGAACTCCAGTCGCGCCACATCGACCTCCTCGTCATCGACGTCCACATGCCGGTCGTCGACGGACTCCAATTCCTCCGGCTCCTCAGCCGCAAATATCCGAACCTGTTGAAGGTCGTCCTCACCGGCGATTCCACAGGCGCATATCGGGATCTCGCGCTGAACAACGGCGCGGAACTGTTCCTCGAAAAACCCCGGGACGCCGGCGGTTGGCAGAGCATTTTCGCCACGCTGTCCGAGGTGGCCAAGTTCAAGCCCGAGGAGGGTTTTCGCGGCGTGCTCCGGCGTGTCGGCCTGCAGGACGTGATCCAGATGGAGTGCCTTTCGAGGAACTCCTCGGTGCTGGAAATCTCCACGAATGAAAAGCAGGGCCAGATCTTCATCCGTGAAGGGCGCATCATCCACGCCGTCGCCGGGAGCCGGACGGGCGATCTGGCGTTCAACCACCTGCTGCGGCTTACGGGCGGTGAATTCAATCTCCGTCCCTTCGCCGATCCGGGTTGTGAAACCATCGCCGGCTCCTGCGAATCCCTCCTCATGGAGGCCGCCCAGCAGCGCGACGAGGCGCTGGAGCCTCCCGCCGGGGATCCTTGGCCCGGGCCGGAGCCGGGAAGTCCGGCCGACCTCGAAGCGGAGGCCCTGGCCTCCGGGCCTCTCGCAGACGCGCCCCGGGAGGCCGATGCAAACCCGACGGATCCGCATTCGCGGATGCAGCCGCGGACCGAGGAGTTCTTCATCTGCTCGACCCGGGGCGACGTTCTCTACGAGTGGCAGTGCGCCGACAGCAACGCCCGCATCAATTTTCTCGAAGCCCTCTCGCAGAAATCGCGCATGATCGCCCAAGGGCTTCCCTTGGGCAGCCTCGAGCGCGTCGAAGTCTCCGAACGCCAGAACCGGCTCGTCATTCAGGTCGAAGCCGACCGGGCCCTGCTCCTTCGGACGGGCTATTCGCCCGTGGCCCTCGCCGAGGAGGTTGCCCGATGAAGGCGACCCTCAACCTTTGGCTGACGAAGAACGTCCGCATCCACGGCGTCCTCGCCGGCGGCATCCGCTATCCCGACAGCTCGGCCTTCAGCCAAAGCCTGTCCGACGCCTTCAGCTCTCCGGTGTGCGACAACGCGATGAGGGGGCTGTCCGACCTGTTCAAGGTCCTCCAGATGAACCGACTCCCGTCCGAGATCGCCCGACTCTCCTTCCAGGACGGCACTCTCCATGCGGCCCGGCGCGCAGACGGGGTTTGCCTCGGCGTCTTCACCCTGCGCGATCCCAACGACTACGACGCCGAAGAACTTGGCCGCATCCTCGAAGCGTTCCTCAACGTGCCGGCGGTCCCGGGTTGACCCGAGGCCGGGGAGAATGGGAACGGCCGGCGGATCGCGGCCGGTTTGAGCGATCAACCGACCGGAGCCGGAGCAAAAGACACTTGCAGTCGCAGCGCGGCGTGTCCTACGGTTTCCGACCTTAGTGCATCCGTAGCTCAATTGGATAGAGCATCTGACTACGAATCAGAAGGTTTCAGGTTCGATTCCTGACGGGTGCACCACTTCCTATCAACCTCTTGCGTAGTCTAGTTGGCTGAACGGATTCAGCTCACTGTTCCATTACTGTTCCACTTTCTGGCTTGACCAGGTTTTCGGCCGACCGTTTCCGAGAGGTGGACGACGGCGACAAACCTGGCCTGCGATGAACCTCCGAGGCCTGGTGGTTGCAAGAAGTGCCACTGCCAGGCCGTTTCTCGCTCCCGTGCGTTTCATCGCTCACACCGGAGGATTTTTCAGCGATTCCCTGGAGATCCGACTGAACGGAGACACCCTCGTCACGCGGCGAGCGCCGCAGGCACATTCGATCCGAAAGAAGTTTCAATCGCCCCCCGCTGAAGAGCGTGGGCACGCAACACCGGCATGGCAATCAACACACCGAACCTCGTGATCATGATTGGGGGACCGTGCGCGGCGGCAGGCCGTGGCTAGCGGAGGGTCGGCCCGATGAGACCGAGGTTGGTCTTCGATTCGACGGCCAAAATGACACTTCCTGAGGACGCGAACGTAAGCTTGTTCTTCAGGCAGCGGAATCAGTGATGGCTTGGAAGCCTTGCGCCTTCGGCCGATACAATACCCTTGATGTCTTCACCCAATAGATTTTCGGTCTGAGTTATGAAGGAACTTTTTCGTAGGCCCATATCCTTGCTGGTAGCTTTCGTGGCACTGGCAGCAGGCTGCTCCACGACTCACAGCGGCTTCAGAAAGCCTGACATGTCCAAAGTTCATGTCGGGATGACCAAGGGGGAGGTGGTTGCGTCGCTGGGAGCACCTGACAACGTCGCTACGAAGGGACGATTGGAGTTCTTGGAATACGGATGGGACAAGTTCATGGACGGAGTGGTCGGGGCGGCCGAATGGTATTACGTCAGGTTGATCGACGGCCAGGTCGAGTCCTTCGGGAGAAAAGGCGATTTCGATAGCACAAAAAATCCAACTGTGGACGTGAATTTGAACCAGAAGATTACGACGGTGGGAGGAGCGAGTGCTGGCGGTGATTCGCCGATCGCTTCGGATTTGTTCACACGCCTCAAGAAGCTCCAGA
>CANJSG010000049.1 GCA_947476875.1 Verrucomicrobiota bacterium
ACCTTGAAGGTGTCGAACGCCTGCATGCCCCACTTCAAAAACTGGTAGCGCTCACGGTTGCGCTGGAACTCGATCTCCAGATTCTTCGCGAACGCATCCGCCGAGCCCGCCGCATCCACCTGCACCGAGTGGTCAACCACGAGGTCCACCGGCACGAGCGGCTCGATGATCTTGGGATTCTTGCCGAGCTTCGCCACGGCGCTGCGCATCGCCGCGAGGTCCACGAGCAGCGGGACGCCGGTGAAATCCTGCAACACGATGCGCGCGACCACGAACGGGATCTCAGCCGTGCGCGTCTCGTTCGGCTGCCAGTTCGCGAGTTCCTTCACGTTCGCTTCGCTGACCTTCTTGTCGTCGTAATTGCGCAGGATGGATTCCAGCACGATGCGGACGCTCACGGGTAGGCGCGAGATGGGGCCGACACCGGCGGCTTCCAGCGCGGGGAGGGAATAAAATTTCCCGGACTTGCCGTTGCCGAGGTCAAAGGATTGAAGGGTGCCGAAGAGGCTGTGCGGAGTGCTCATTTGTAGCGTCTTTGGAAGTGTCAAAAAATCAGGATGCGAACGTGGAGACTGGCCAAAAGGGTGTCAAGCAGCCGACCGGAGGGCGAGGCCGGCATTTCACGGTATGATGAATGGCGGCGTAGACGAGCCGGCTGCAGGGGTATTCAAAACGCATTATGGGAAAAAGTGACGGGTCCTCGAATTTTCCCCGGAACAGCCAGTCAATCCCCGGCGAAGGCATGATCCTTCGAACTTATGAAAACGTTTCAAAAGATGGTCTGTGGCGGTGTGATTCTGGCGGTGGTTTCCGCGAGTGTTTCCAAGGCCCACGCGGGAGACCGTGAATGGGCCACTGCGGGCAAGGTCCTGACGGGTGTGGCGGTGGCGGGTGTCCTGCACAACATCTTCGCCCCCCGGCAGGAAGTGGTCTACACGTCGTATCCCCAGCCGGTGGTTGTCCAGTATCCGGTGGTCTACCAACAAGTCGTCACGCAGCCGGCCCTGCCGCAGGTGGTCGGCCAGGGTGGACCCACGCAGACCATCGTGGTCCCAGCCCAGCCGACCGTGGTCTACCAACAGGTCCAACCTGTCGTCTATCAGCAGGCCCCGCTCGTCGTGTATGCGGCGCCTGCGCCCGTGATCTATACGAGGTCCTATTACGGTGGTTTTCATCACCGTTCATTCCACCGCTAAGCGGGGAAGACCCATCGCCAGGAGGAACCGAGGAGCCCGTCCGGCCGCGAGGTCGGACGGGCTTTCTCTTGCAGGCTTGCCGAATACGGCGGGCTGGAAAGAGTCGGTTCGATATGCCGTTCCCCGCTCGGACACCCTCTGCGACGCCTTTGCGCCGGCTATTGCCCGTGGTCGCATGGATGGCGGGATTGGTTTGGGTGGCGGATGCGGCGGAGAAGCCGGCCAGCTTTTACCGGGACGTGGCCCCGATTTTTCAGAAGAGCTGCACCGGCTGCCATTATCCGGCGAAGCTCAAGGGCAAGCTCGACCTCACTTCCGTGGCCGCAGCGCTCAAGGGCGGTAAAAGCGGGCCGGCGTTCGTCCCGGGGCATCCTGCCGACAGCAAACTGGTTTCCCAGATCAGCGGGCCCAAGCCCGAGATGCCCGAGGACGGTGATCCCCTCAGCCCCGCCGAAACCAAACTCGTTGCCCGATGGATCGCCGAAGGCGCAAAGGATGATTCGCCAAACCTCGCGCTGCGTCCGTCGGAACCACCCGTCTACCACGCACGGCCTGCGATCTCGGCGATGGCCTTGTCGCCGGATGGCAGGCTCCTCGCCGTGGCGGGCCGCCACGAAATCATCCTGCGTGCCGGAGACGGAACGAACGTCGTCGCGCGGCTGCTCGGAGATTCGCCGAGGATCGAGTCGCTCGTGTTCTCGGCCGACGGAACCATGCTCGCGGCTTGCGGCGGATCGGCGTCGATCTTCGGCGAGATCCAGATCTGGGATATGGCGACGCGTCGGCAGACGAAGTCGTTCAAGATCGCGACGGACACGGTCTTCGGCATCTCGCTTTCTCCCGACGCGTCGCTGGCTTCGGTTGGCGGAGCGGACCGCATGGTGCGGATTGTTTCGACGGAGGACGGGGCGCTGAAGGCGAAGTTCGACCATCACCTCGACTGGGTGTTTGCGACCGCGTTCACGTCCACGACCAACGGAATGCGGGTGCTCAGCGGTGGCCGTGACAAGGCGGTGAAACTCATCGAGAGCCCTGCCGGAAAATACGTCGACGACCTGAACCGCCAGAATGATGGCATCAACGCCCTGGCAGTTCACCCGAAGGAGGCGCTTGTCCTCACCGGCGGCGATCTGGGCGCGTCGAGGATGTATCGCATTGCGCGTCGGACCGACGTCAACGATCCCAACAGCGACAGCCGCTATGTGCGCGAGTTCGACCGGTTGACTGGACCGGTCTACGCGGTGGCCTTCAGCGCCGATGGATCGCGTGTGGCCGTGGCTGGGGCCGATCCCGAAGTGCGGGTGCAGGAGACCAAGAACGGCAACCGCGTCGCCCGGTTGAAGGGGCACTCGGGCACGATCTTCGCGGTGCAATTCACGCCCGACGGGCAAAGACTGATCACCGCCGGCAGCGACGGGATGCTGCGCTACTACTCCTTGGCCAAGGGCGATCTCATCGGCGAACTCGATGGCGTGCCGGTGACCGAGACCCGTGTGGCGGGAGGAACCGGACGATGACCGAGGCGAATTGTTTCGCGGCGGCTGAAAGGCGCGCTTGTTTCCCGATCGGTTTTCGCCGAGAAACTGGGGGAGCCCCCGCATGAATACCCGCACCGCATCACTCCGGTTTTCGAGGAAGCTCGTCGGCTTCTTCGCGGGCGTGGTCCTGGCCTGTCTCGTTTCGTCGAATGCGGCTGCGGCGGAGAATTCCAAGCCTCCCGCCGGTCGATCGCCGATCGCACGTCTGAAGGTGTTTCCGGAAAGCCTGGAACTCACTTCGCTGGACCGTCAGCACGGGCTCCTGGTCACGGCGATTCTGCAGGATGGTTCCGAGGTCGATATCTCCGACATCTGCGGGTTTGTCAGCAATCGTCCGGAGATCGCCGACGTTTCGAAGTCGGGCGGCATCGAGGCCAAGGCCGACGGCGAAGCCGAGATCACCGTCCGGTTCGTTTCGCGTCGTGCGACCGTGAAGGTCCGGACCACCGGCATCGGCGCGCCGATCGTTCCTTCGTTCCGCCAGGATGTCCTGCCCGTCTTGACCAAAGCCGGGTGCAACACCGGTGGCTGCCACGGCAAACTCGCCGGGCAAAACGGCTTCAAACTCTCCCTCCGCGGCTACGCTCCTGAATGGGACCATGACTGGCTGACGACCGATGCCCGAGGCCGTCGCGTGGATCTGGCTTTTCCCGAGAAGAGCCTGCTTGTGACCAAGCCCACCGGCGAGACCCCGCACGAAGGCGGCCGCCGGATCGAACCGGGTTCTCGTCATCAAAAAATGCTCATCGCGTGGGTGGCTGCGCGCGCGCCGGGACCGGATACCAACGAAGTCGAAGCCGCCCGGCTGGAAGTCCTGCCCGGCAGCCGCACCCTCCGGCCGGGCGATGCACAGAGGCTTCTCGTCCGCGCCATTCATCCCGATGGCCGCGTGCGCGACGTGACCTGGCTGGCCCAGTTCGTCTCCAACGACGAAGCCACGCTTGGCGTTTCCGCGGACGGGTTGGTCACGGCGCTGCGAGCGGGTGAAGCCACGGTGCGGGTCCATTTCCAGGGCCTTGTCGAGGTCGCCCGCTTCACGGTGCCGTATGCGCACGCCGTCGCGCCGGAGACGTTCACCAAATGGAACAACGACGTGGACCGCCACCTCTTCGCCAAGCTGCAGGCCCTGCGTTTGCCGCCGTCCGAGGGATGCGATGACGCGACGTTCCTCCGCCGGGCGTTCATCGATGTGACCGGCACGTTGCCGCCGGCGGATGAGGTGGCCGCTTTCGCCGCCGATTCCTCCGCCGACAAACGCGCGCGTCTCGTCGACCGCCTGCTCGCTTCGGGCGACTACACCGACTACTGGACGCTGCAGTTCGCCGACCTCCTGCAGAACCGCCGTGAACGCGACCACGATGTCCGCGGTGCAAAAGGGGTCCGTTCATTCCACGCCTGGCTGCGCGCGCAGGTGTCGACGAATCGTCCGTGGAACGAACTCGCCAAGGACGTCCTGCTGGCCAGCGGCGACGTGCGTGAGCGCCCGCAGATCGGCTACTACATCACGACGATGGGCGAGTTCGAGCGCGTCCAGGAATCGGAGTTGGCCGACTCCGTGGCGCAGTCCTTCCTCGGCACCCGCATCGGTTGCGCCCGTTGCCACAACCACCCGCTCGAGCGCTACACACAGGACGACTACTACCATTTCACCGCCTTCTTCTCGAAGGTGGCCCTCAAGCGCGAAGATCCGGACAAAGGTTTGACCGTGCTCAGCATGGCCTCGCCCGAGGAGAAGGATCTCAAGAAGCGCCTCCGCGAAACCGAGAAGCAGATCAAGGATGCCGAAGGCGCGATGGCCAAGGCCGGCGACAACGAAAAGGACAAAGCCGCCGCGGAAAAGAAGATCGCCGAAAAGCAGAAGGAGATGGCCGGCCTGCAGAAGCAGATCACCGAAGCGGCCGCCAAGATGCCGGGCATCACCCAGCCGCGCACCCGCCAGAAGATGGTCCCGCAACCGCTCGATCGACGGGCGACGGCGATCGCTCCCGGCCAGGACCCGCGGGAGTTGCTGGCCGCGTGGATGACCGATCCCGCGAACGAGGCGTTCAGCGGTGCGATGGTGAACCGCCTCTGGCGGCATTTCATGGGAGTCGGCCTCGTCGAGCCCGTCGATGACCTACGCGCCAGCAACCCGCCCAGCAACGGCGATCTGTGGAAGCTGCTGAACACCGAATTCGTCCGCAGCGGCTACGACGTGAAACACGTCATGCGGTTGATCCTGAACTCGCGGGCCTACCAGCTCGCGTCCACCACACGTCCGGAGAACGAGACGGACCGCCGGTTTTATTCCCACTTCTATGCCCGTCGCCTGCCGGCGGAAGTGATGCTTGATGCCGTGAGCCAAGCGACGGCGGTGCCCGACCAGTTCGACGGGCAACCCGTCGGCCTTCGCGCCACCCAGGTGCCCGACCCCGGCGTGGCTTCCTACTTCCTGACGCTTTTCGGGCGTTCCGACCGCGTCACGGCGTGCGCCTGCGAACGCAAGGGCGAGGTCACGCTTCCCCAGCTCCTGCATCTGCGGAACGGCGACGAACTCACGCGCAAGGTCCGCGCCGCCGATGGACGTCTGACCGGATTGTTGAAGGAAACGGACGACGCGAAGGTCATGCAGAGCCTGTTTGCCGCGACGCTGGGCCGTGTTCCCTCCGATCCTGAGATCGCCACCTTCAAGAAGCAGCTTGGCGGCGGCGACCCGCGCGACCTCGTTTTCCAGGACCTCTTCTGGGCGCTGCTCAACTCGAAAGAATTCACGTTCAACCACTGACCGCCATGCTCGACATCTCCCTTTCCCATCGGCGCTCGACGTTGTGCAACGGCGTTTCCCGCCGCGACTTCCTCCGCATCGGCGCGCTCGCGCCGCTCGGGCTGTCGCTCGCCGACCTGCTTTCCTCCAAGGCCCTCGCCGGATCGGCTGCGCCG
The DNA here is from genome assembly GCA_947476875.1 of Verrucomicrobiota bacterium. Lineage (GTDB taxonomy): Bacteria > Verrucomicrobiota > Verrucomicrobiia > Limisphaerales > CANJSG01 > CANJSG01. The sequence continues at coordinate 5,654 of CANJSG010000049.1, forward strand.
CGTGCCAAGTCCGTCCTGCTCGTCTTCCTCGGCGGCGGCATCTCGCATCACGACACCTTCGATCTCAAGCCCGACGCCGTGGAGGAGATCCGCGGCAAATATAAGGGCATCCCGTCGAGCGTGCCCGGCCTGCACGTCGGTGAGCTTTTGCCGCGCATGGCGAAGGTCATGAACAAGGTCTGTCTCGTCCGCTCCGGCACCCACGAGAACGACCATCATGAGACCGCCACCAACTGGGTGCTCAGCGGCCGTTTCGGTTCTCCCTTCGGCGACTTCCCGTCGATGGGCGCTGTCGTCGCGCATGAGACGGGCTTCAGCGGCCTTGTGCCGCCCTATGTCGCCGTGCCGCGCAATCCGGCGTTCACGTGGGAGCTTGGCAAGAGCGCGTGGCTTGGCGGGCGCTACGAGTCCTTCAAGTGTGGCGATCCGAACGCGAAGGAGTTCAAGGTCCGCGACCTCACTCCGTCTACCGCGTTGTCCGCGAGCTCCGTGGACCGTCGCCGCACCCTGCTCGAAGCGGTGGACAACCTTTCCGCCCGCGTGAAGGGGAATGACCAGATCGCGACCTACGACGAGTTCCAGCAGAAGGCCGCCGCGATGGTCCTCGCTCCGACCGCCCAAGCGGCGTTCGACATCGGCAAGGAATCCGAGAAACAACGCGATGAATACGGCCGGACCGAGTTCGGCCAGAGCTGCCTCATGGCCCGCCGCCTGATCGAAGGCGGCGTGAAGTTCGTCACCGTCAACTTCGGCGGATGGGACCATCACGCCAAGATCTTCGAGAACCTCGACAAGAAGCTGCCCGTCTTCGACCAGGGCCTCTCCGCGCTCATCACCGACCTCGAACAACGCGGCCTGATGAAGGACACGCTCCTGCTGGTGATGGGCGAATTTGGCCGCACTCCGAAGATCAACAAGGATGCCGGCCGCGACCATTGGGGCCGGGCCGGCTCGATGATCTTCGCCGGAGCGGGAGTCACACCCGGAAAGATCATCGGCGCGACCGACCGGGACGGCGCCTTTGTGACCGAACGTCCCGTCCGCCCGGCCGATGTCGCCTGCACGGTCTACGAGGCGCTCGGCATCAATCCCCGCAAGAATCTCCACACGCCCGAAGGTCGCCCGGTTGCCATCCTCGACCAGGGCAATACGGTGGATGAGCTGTTCGCCTAGCACCTTGTGATGACCCGAGTGCCCAGCGGTGCAGCGGCGCAGCGGCGGCGGCAAGGTAGGGCAGTGCTTCCAGCCTGCCCTCGACCATCCCGCAGGGAACATGGGGCAGGCTGGAAGCCCGCCCTGCCTTCAACTGTATCGCTCTGGCTGCGTTGGTGTGCTTCCGTCTTTTGCGTCCTCGCGGTCGCGGTGAACGCGGCCGAGGAAAAGAAACCCGAACCCAAGACCTCGCCGTCCGTCCTTCTGACCTCGCCTCTCGCCGCCGTCGCCGGAGCGACCAACACGATCAAACTGCGCGGCCTGAACCTGACGAACGTCGGTGAGGTCCGTTTCATGGCGGCACCCGCCGGACTCGTCTCCGTCATCAAGTCCGCGATGAAGTCCGATCCGCCCAAGCCGCTCGATGCGAAACGCGCGGGCGACACCCAGATCGAACTGTCGCTCCTCCTGCCGTCCGGCATCGCCACCGGTGAACTGTCCTTCGTCGTCGTCACGCCCGACGGCCTGTCCGCCACGAACCGTCTTGTCGTGCTTCCGGCCGATGGAGCGGTCGATGAGAAGGAACCCAACGGCGGCTTCAAGGAAGCCCAGCTGATCCGTGTCGGCCAGACCGTGCGCGGCGAGATCGGCAAGGAGAAGGATGTCGATATGTTCCGGTTCGAAGGCGCGGCCGGCGATCGCATCCGTGTCGAGCTCACCGCGGCGCGGCTTGGTTCCGCGCTCGATGCCCTGGTGAATCTCCACGACGCCTCCGGCCATCTCCTTGCTTCCGCCGATGATCCCGCTTTGGGCAAGAACGCTGTTCTGGAAGCCACGCTGCCGACGGCCGGCCCGTGGTTCCTCGTCCTCCTCGACGCCCACGACCGCGGTGGCGCCGCCCATCCGTATCTGCTCTCCCTGCGGTCGGCGAAGTGAACCGACCGCTTCAGCGTCCCAACGCCTTTGCGGCGATGTCGCGGCGGACATGGGCGCCGCCTTCGAACTGGATCTTGTCCACTGCGGCGTAGGCCAGGTCGCGGGCGGCTTGGAGCGTGTCGGCCCAGGCGGTGACACCGAGGACGCGGCCGCCGTTGGTCACGACCTTGCCGTCCTTCAAGGCCGTTCCCGCATGGAACACCTTCGTGTCGGGCAACTGCGCCGTCGCATCGAGACCGCTGATTACTTTTCCCTTCGCATAGCTGCCGGGATAGCCGGGCGAGGCCAGGGCCACGCAGACAGCAAACTTCTTCGACCAACGCAGCTCCATCTGGTCAAGCCGCCCTTCGACGCTGGCGAGGAGCAGTTCCACGAGATCGTTCTCTAGCCGCGTCAGGTAAACTTGCGCCTCGGGATCGCCGAAGCGCGCGTTGAACTCGATCACCCTCGGACCGGCCTTCGTCAAGATGACGCCGGGATACAGGATGCCACGGAAGTCGATGCCCTCGGCCGCGCAACCCTGAAGCCACGGATAGAGAATCTGTCGGCCGACTTCGGCGAGCTCCGTGTCGGTGAGAAAGGGTGCGGGCGAATAGGTGCCCATGCCGCCGGTGTTCAATCCGGTGTCGCCGTCGAAGGCGCGTTTGTGATCCTGAGCCGTGGGGAAAAGCTTCGCCGTCTTTCCGTCGCACAGGGCGTGCAGCGAAATCTCCATGCCCTCGAGGAGTTCCTGGATGACCACGCGGGCGCCGGCGTTGCCAAAGGCTTTGCTGACCATGATCTCGTCGATCGCGGCGTCGGCTTCGGCTACGTTGGTGGCGAGGATGACGCCTTTGCCCAGCGCGAGGCCGTCGGCTTTGACCGCCACGCGGCCATCGAGTGAGGCGGCGAACTTCTTGGCTTCGACCGGTTCGGCGAACATGCCGCTCTTGGCCGTCGGGATGCCGTGCTTCTCCATGAAGTGCTGGGAGAAAACCTTCGAGGCTTCGAACTGCGCGGCCTGTTTGTTGGGTCCCCAAATTTTTAGGCCAACAGCCTGGAAGGCGTCGACCACGCCCGCGCCGAGCGAACCGTCGGGGCCGACGACGGTGAGGTCGGGTTGGTTGATTTGCGCCCAGGCGACGAGCGCGGGGATGTCCTCGGCGCCGATGGTCACGAGTTCGACGGCGCTGCCACTGGTCGAAAGGCATTCGCCCGCGATGCCGGCATTGCCGGGCGCGCACCACATGCGGGAAACGAGCGTCGACTGCGCGAGCTTCCAGACAAGGGCGTGTTCACGGCCGCCGGAACCGATGACCAAAATCTTCATGTGCCCGCGGATGAAACCGGCGACGAGGGTTTCGGCCAAGGGGATTGTTCTGGGGCGATCATCCACGAAGGACGCGAAGAGCGCGAAGAAGACAGCTACGCGCGGTGCGGGGGCAGCGTGGTGGACCAGAGCTTGTCGCCGGCGGCGTTGTAGTGGTTCAGCGTAAGTTCCGCGGTCTGGCCATTGATTCCAACGGTGCCGAAGAACTGGAGCCCACCGGCCGGCCCGGAGCCTCCCTTGAAACCCGCCGGGAGGCTCGTGAAACGCACTTCGGGGCCAAACGTGTTGTCGAGCTGGTTGGGTCCGAAGGTTCCGGCGTGCAGAGGGCCGCTGACAAATTCCCAGAACGGATCGAAGTCCTGGAACTGCGCCTTGTCGGGATTGTAATAGTGCGACGCGGCGTAGTGCACGTCGGCCGTGAGCCAGATCACGTTGCGGACGCCTTGCCGTTTCATGAAGGAAAGCAGTTCGGCGATCTCCAGTTCGCGGCCGAGGGCCGGACCATCGCCGTTGGCCACGGCTTCGAAATCCTTGGCTCCGTCGCGGACGAGCAGGCCGAGGGGCATGTCGCTGCACATGATTTTCCAAGTCGCCTTGGACGCGGCGAGGCGGCGCTTCAGGTCGTCGAGTTGTTCGCGCCCGAGATACGCGGTCTCGGGCCCGGCGACCGGCTGCCGATTCGGCGAATTGGCGGCCCGGTAGGTCCGCATATCGAGGAAGAACAGTTCGACCAACGGCCCTTGCGGCAAGGCCCGGTAAATCTTGTCGGTGGCCTGGCCGGCGATGGGCATGCAGTCGAAAAACGCCGAGCGGGCGCGGGCCGCGAGCGTGTTTACGTCCTTCACCGTGTAGCGCGGATCATCGAGGATTTCGCCCGGATACCAGTTGTTCACGACTTCGTGGTCGTCCCACTGGGCGAGCAGCGGAACCTCGGCGCAGAGCCGCCGGAAATTGTCGTCCTCGAGGTTGTAGAGCTGCGCGCCGCGGAACTCGGCCGCGGTCTCGGCGACCTTGATCTTTCCCGGCGTGATGAGGTTTTTCCAGACGGTCCCGTCGGCGAGCTTCACTTCGGGCACGAGCGGATTGTCGGCGTAAATCGAGTCGCCGCTGTGGACGAAGAAGTCGGGTTGAAGCCGCCGGATCGTTTCGTAGATGCGCATGCCGCCACGGGCGCGGTCGATGCCCCAGCCTTGGCCGACGGTGTCGCCGGACCAGGCGAAGAGAACGTCGCGTTTGCTGGTGGGCAGGGCGCGGAAGCTTCCGTTGGTTGGCTCGGAAAGATTGCCGGAGTCGGCAAGGTCCTCGAACTGCACGCGGTAGAAGAGACGTTCGCCCGGTGGCAGCGACGGAAGTTGGAGCTTGGCGACGAAGTCGTTGTCGGGCCGGGCGACCGGGCCGACGTGACGGAGCGCGTTTCGGAACGATTCGTTGGCCGCGATCTCGACGATCATCTTCGCGGGTCGATCGCATCGGCTCCAGATGACGGCGCCGTTGCTTGTGACATCGCCGCAGGCGATGCCGCTGGGGAGCTTGGGCCGGAGCGCTGCGGACCGGACAACTGCGGGAGCGCCGTGGGCCGGGGTCCATGTGACTCCGCCGATGCCAACGGCAGCCGAGGTGGCGAGGAGTTTGCCGAAGCGTCGGCGCGAGATGGGGTGGGGAGTCATGGCCGGGAGGTGAGCGTCGACGAACTAGAGGGGAAATGGACGGAGGGCTCCAGCGTGAAGTGGGATGGGAAAGCACGAAGGTCGAAGGGAGGTCGAAAGGCGAATGGATACAACGCCGCCAACCACCGCGTTCGCAAGGTTGAGCCCGACGGCAGATCTTGGATTTACGCCTACCGGAGCCTCGGGCAGGCTGGCTCCGGTGATCGCTACTGGGCCGACGGCCCCCGGAGTGGCCCCGGCAGCAGCCTTTATGGAACCAATCGACAGACTCTTTCGAAGGTGCTTCAGACTTATCGAACGCGAGAGGATGGATGGGGTTTTTGTGCTCTTGAATACCCATCCTGAGCTCAAGAGCTACACGAGTGGGGACGAGTCGCTCCTCGCATGTGCGGCGAGAAAGAACCGGGATTTTTTTCTGCGAAGGTTGCTGGAGTGGGGCTGCGACCCAGATGTGAGGGATACGACAGGGTCGACCTTGTTGATGGACTACTGTTCGGTTGGTGTGAAAGAGAAGGTTGTGTTGCTGTTGAAACATGGTGCGGATCCCAACATGCAGAACCTGGCAGGTGAGACGTCTCTCAGCTTTGCATGCGCTAAGAACCATTTTTCATGTGCACGGGTGCTGTATGAACATGGTGCCGATCTGAACAAGGATGTTGGGGAAAACGGCGGAAAGCCTCTAGATTGGGCGATCAGGTTCGGCTCAAAAAACTTCGTCAAATGGCTTCGTGCGCACGGAGCAATCCGTGGAATCAAATGAAAGAAAGCAGCCCGTCGTGGTCCGAGAGATCGTCCTGCCGAAACTCGGCCGCAAGTTGCCGCCGAAAACGGGCCGGTGGCCCGTTCTATTCGGAATCCACCGGGGCATCTCCTGTCGGTTCAGATCTCGAACCGCGCCACGCGTTTAAGCCCGAGCCGGTAGGGCAACCAACCGATCAGGAGCGACAGCGCGAAGAATGACAACAAGGCGCCGGCGATCGGCCACGGTTCACGTTCGCGGCCGGTAGGGACGCCTACGGCGAGCAGCGCCACCGAGCCGACGACGTAGGCGAAGCTGAGGACAAGGCAGAAGGTTCCTCCGAATCCGCTGACGATCTTGCCCGGATTGTCCTCGCGCATGTTCGGGAACAGCGTGCCGAGTCCGACGGCGAGCGCGTTGAGGGTGAAAGTCATCAGGGTCACGACGCCGCAGAAGTAGGCGATGAGGTCCCATTCCATCAGCAGCATCCGGCACGACATGACGATCAACGGCAGCGTGACGAGCCACGAAGCAATCCCGGTCAGCCAGAATTTCACGCGGACGACCTTCGCCAGTCCCAGCGGCGCCATGCCGACGATCCAGAGTCGACGGCCCTCGAGCGAAAACTGCGGATAGACGAAACGTGTGGTCAGCGTGGACAGGTTGAGCGCGCAGGCGCCGAGGTTCAGGTAGGCGACGAGGTTGATCCAAAAGGGATTGGTCAACTGCTGGGAGAAGTGGCGGAGGTTGAGGATGTAGACTCCGAGCAACCCGAAGAGGACGAGCGTCTGCCCCCACTGTGTGGTGTCGCGCCAGAAGACGCGGGCGTCCTTGACCGCGAGGGCGCGGACGTCGGGGGCAATGAAACGGAAACGGGCGAGGAGTTTTTCGATCCACGGCAGCGGATATGTGAAGGCGTTGGACCGTTTGCCGCCCCACAGCCAGGACCAGTCCCCGACGGATCCGCCCCGGCTCATCACGGCGGAGAAACCTTCGTAGAACAGGCGGCCGGTGCGCGTGACGCTGAGGGCGCCGAAGAAGAGGACGTTACTCAGGAGGACAAGCGCGAAGAACAGGGCGGTCGAGGCGGCACCGCTGGTCCAGTTCATCACGCTGCTGGAAAGCCAGTAGCTCGGAAGGCCCGGGAACTCGGCGAATTTCGTCCGGTAAAGCAGCTTGTCGAGCACCGCGAGGACGCGCGTTTCCGGCAGGTCATCAGCCAAGGGAACCGGCCGAAGCCAGAAGGCCACGAGCCCGATTAGGAGCGCCAAGGCGACGACGGTGATGACTTGGAACTTCCGCCGACCGAGGAAAAGCCCGAGTGCGATCGCGGCCCAGGCTCCAAAGATCCCGGGGAGGCCGATGAACAGACCGACCAGTGCGATCGTGACCGGGTAGAAATGCCAGGCGACGCCCTGGTTCATGCCGTAGGCGACCAGCATCGGGGCGATCAGGAACAGGAAGGCCCACGAGGCCAACATGACCGACTCGACCAGCTTCCAGCGAAAGACGTTTTGGGCCGACAGCGGCAAGGTCAGCAGGAAGTTGGTTTCCCGGTGGCGGAAGAAGTTCGTGTAGCCGATGACGAGATTGCTCACGAGCAGCAGAAAAAAGAGGAAGGCGAAGAGGATGAACAACAGCCGCTCGCTCAGGATCGTGCCGAAGCCGGGAAAGCTGTTGATGAACTTCAGGGCTGTCCGAAACAGGAAGAACGCGAAGGCCAGATAGAGAGCCATGAAACCGACGATGACGAAGCTCAGCAGGCGCGACTGGTCGCGGATGGACTGGATGCGCCGCCAGCTCGTCCGAAGACTCGTCCTCACGACCGGAAGCAGGGCGGATGCGGATTGGGCGGCGTCGGGCACTGGTATGACTATTGGCCGGAAGCGGCGGGCTGCAAGTTTCGACGCACAGGCCGACGCAGGCTTGAGCCGGGTCCGGTTGGGGAGGACGCTGCCGGCAATTCATCATGCAACCCGTTCCTGGAAAACACGTGATCGTCACCGGTGGCGCCGGCTTCATCGGTTCCCATCTCGTTGAACGCCTTCTGCGCGACGGCCATCGCGTGGTGGTGATCGACGACGTATCGACGGGCAGTTGGGAGAATCTGGCGGCAGTCGAATCGAATCCCGCGTTGATCAAGGTGTCGGCCCGCGTCTCGCGCTGTGAGAGACTGGATGAATTGTGCGCCGGCGCTTCGCAGATATTCCACCTGGCGGCGACGGTCGGCGTGGAACTGGTGATGTCCTCCGGGATCGAGACGATCCGCAACAACCTCGATGAAACCCAGGCGATACTGGAAGCGGCCAGTCGCCATCGGACGCCGCTCTTGCTGACATCGACGTCGGAGGTCTACGGGAAGAGCGCGAAGAACGAGTTTGCCGAAGAGGACGATCTCCTGATCGGGCCGCCGAACTTGCACCGATGGAGCTACGCCTGTTCCAAGCTGATGGATGAGTTTTTGGCGCTGGCCTACGCGCGCGAGCGTGAATTGCCGGTGGTGGTCGTGCGCCTTTTCAACACCGTCGGACCGCGGCAGACGGGAAAACACGGCATGGTGTTACCTCGGTTCATCGAGGCGGCAAAAGCCGGACACGCTCTTCGCGTCTACGGCGACGGTGCCCAGACCCGCTGTTTCTGCCTTGTGACCGATACGGTGGAGGCTCTCGTGCGGTTGGCGGGCACGAAAGCCGCGCTGGGGGAGGTCTTCAATGTGGGCAACCCGGCTGAAGCGAGCATCCTCGAACTGGCCCGGTTGGTCATCGAAGCGCTTGGATCCGAATCGGGGGTCGAAATGATCCCCTATGAGCAGGCCTACGTCGCGGGGTTTCAGGACATGCAGCGTCGGCGTCCTTCGGTGGATAAGCTGCACCGGGTCACGGGATTTCGGCCGCAGACCACCTTGGCGGAGATCATCCGGCTTGCGGCCAATTGAGCGGGTCCAGAGCAGGCATAAAAAAAGAGGCACCCTTGCGGGTGCCTCTGAGATTACAGGAAACAGCTAGATCACTTGCCAGTGAGCGCGTCTGAAGTCGGGAGCCAGACGGCGGTCGCCACAGGAGCGTTGCGGAGAGCTTCACGGAGCTTGCCGCTGGTGAGCTGCTGGGCCGATCCGTCCATGAATGCGATGTTGCCGCCGCGCTCATGGATCTTGTTGTTCCAACGAGCGTTGGAGACGGTTGCGACCGAGGCGCCGCTGGCGATGGTCGAGAGGTTGGCCTTGCCGTTCTGGCCGCCGTTGAAGCCGCCGACCATGAACTCGGTGCCGGGTTCCTGATCGGAGCCCTTGTCGGTGAAGTTACGGTCACCGAGGAGCAGCCGTTGGGGGGAGCCTTCATCGGCGCCTTCCGCGTAGAAGTAGGACGTCGCATTGTTCTGCACGCCGTTGAACGAGTAGGACGTCTGGGAGATACCGGCTCCGGTCAGGAAGTCGGTTGACGCGATCTTGATCGTGTCGGACGGGCACACGAGGATGCGGGGGCTGCTGATGTCGTTCTGGGCATACTGGAACAGCTTCCAGAGTTCGGCGCTGGTCGTGATGTTGGTGGAAGCGTCCGGGTAGCGGCTGTCGTTGTCGTTCGCGAACAAGCGGAGGCCAGTGCTGACCTGCTTGATGGCGTTGACGCACGAGATGCGCTGGGCGCGGGCTTTGGCCTTGGCGAGCGCGGGGAGCAGCATGCCGGCCAGAATTGCAATGATCGCGATGACGACGAGAAGTTCGATCAGCGTGAATCCATTGGTCCGATTGGAACGAATGAGTTTCATAGTGTGTGGTTGGATTGTCGGGTGACGAGCGGCGATATGTAAGAAGCGGACTTACAGAGTCAACTCGTTTTACCTGAAAATTGACTCCGCAGTGTGCGTGCCAATCCCTATCCGGATTCGTCTTGTTCGTTTTGCTCAGGAAAATGAAAAATTCTCGGCTTCGCGAAAGGGGTGCGTGAGGATTTTCACGCGTCTCGCGTGAAAATCACGCATGGGTTCTTTGGCCCTTTTCTGCGCCTTGACCCGACGCTTCCGCACTGCGACAAACGTGGCATGTCCCACCGCATTCTGATGCTCGCCGCTTCCGTTGCTGCCGTTTTCTCGGTCGGTGCAGCCGAGAAAACCCTGATTTCCTTCAAGAAAACCCAACTCACCGACCAATTCTGGTCGGAGGGCGCCGCGTGGGGCGATTTCAACAAGGACGGAAAGAAGGACATCGTCTACGGGCCCTACTGGTGGGCCGGTCCTGATTTCAAGGTCCGCCACGAATACTACCCGGCCAAGCAGACCTTCCAATTGAAGCTGGGGCCGATGACGACGGTCCCGGTGCCCGGGTTCCAGGGCGGGTTGGGCAAGGAGAACGCCTATGCCGACAATTTCTTCGTGTTCTCCCGCGACTTCAACGGCGACGGCTGGGACGACATTCTGGTTCTCGGATTCCCGGGCGAAGCATCCTTCTGGTATGAGAATCCGAAGGGCGCCGAGGGTCTTTGGAAAAAGCATCTCGCCATCGATGTCACCGACAACGAATCGCCGCAGTTCGTCGACATTACCGGTGACGGCGTGCCCGAGATCGTCTGCTCCTCGAAGGGCTTCTACGGCTACGCGGTTCCCGACAAGGCCGACCCGACCAAACCCTTCGTCTGGCACTCCATCTCGCCGAACAACAAATACCACAAGTTCACCCATGGCCTTGGCATCGGCGATGTGAATGGCGACGGCAGGATGGATCTCCTCGAGAAGGATGGTTGGTGGGAGCAACCCGCGTCGCTGGCCGGAGATCCCGTGTGGAAGCAGCACAAGTTCCCTTTCGCTCCGGCGGCCGGCAGCGCGCAGATGTATGCCTATGATGTGAACGGCGACGGGCGGAACGACGTCATCACCAGCCTTGCGGCGCATGGCTGGGGTTTGGCCTGGTATGAGCAGCTCGCGGAAAAGAAAGACGGCGAAATCCAGTTCGCCCAGCACATCATCATGAACAAGGAGCCGAACGAAAACCGCTACGGCGTGAAGTTCGCCCAGCTCCATGCCATCGACCTCGTCGACATCGACGGCGACGGACTCAAGGACATCGTCACCGGTAAACGCTTCTGGGCCCATGGCCCGACCGGCGATGTCGAACCGATGGCCGATCCGGTTCTCTACTGGTTCAAGCTCGTCCGTGGCGCCGACAAGTCGGTCGACTTCGTCCCGCACCTGATCGACAAAGCTTCCGGCACCGGCGTGGAAGTGAAGGCCGGCGATATCAACGGCGATGGGTTGCCGGACATCGTTGTGGGCAATAAGAAAGGCGTCTTCGTCTTCACCCAGGAACGCAAGGCCGTCTCCGAAGCCGAATGGGAGAAAGCCCAGCCCAAGCCGATCAACAAATAGCCGCCACATCGCGGCGTCCAGCGTCCCTCATTGGAAGTTCGATGTTGGACGTTGAACGGTCAACTTTCCCAACTCCGAGCCGCGAACCATGCACCTCCGCTCCCTCGTCTCCATACTTCTCTGCGCGTTCACCCTCTGCGCCGCCGAGCCTGCCGGCGTCTTGCCGCCCGGCAAAGACGGCAAGCCGCTGAATCTCGACTTCGAAGCCGGCGACCTGCGCGACTGGAAGACCGAGGGCGACGCCTTCGAGGGTCAGCCCGTCCGCGGCGACGCGGTGAAGATCCGCCGTAGCGACATGACCAGCGGCCACACCGGTAATTTCTGGGTCGGCAGCTACGAGGTGAAAGGCGACAACGCCCGCGGCGTGCTCAGCAGCATGCCGTTCAAGGTCACGCAACCGTGGGCCAGCTTCCGCGTGGCCGGGGGCGCCACTTCGAACACGCGCGTCGAACTCGTCGATGTCGCGACCATGAAGGCCTTCTTCCAAGTCTCCGGCAGCGAGACGGAAACCCTGCGGCCGGTCGTAGTCGATCTCTCGAAGCAGCTTGGCAAAGAGATCTTCATCAACGTCGTCGACCAACAAGTCGGCGCGTGGGGCCACATCAACTTCGACGATTTCCGCCTTTACGCCGAGCGTCCAAAACTCTCCGGCGAAATCTCGCTGACCGAATTGCAGAAGAGCCAGCCGCCCTCAGCCGATGCCGTCCTTTTCGCGGGCCTTTCTCCTGAAGCCGCGGTCAAAGCCGCGACGCTTCCGCCCGGCTTCAAGCTCCATCTCTTCGCCGGTGAGCCCGACGTGAAGCAGCCCATCGCCTTCTGCGACGACGATCGCGGCCGGCTCTGGGTGGCGGAAGGCTACAGCTATCCGAAGCGCCGCGAGGAAGGGAAAGGCATCGACCGCATCATCTGCTTCGAAGACACCGACGGGGACCACAAGTTCGACAAACGCACCGTCGTCGTCACGAACCTCAACCTCGTCTCCGGTCTCGAATGGGGCTTCGGCGGCATCTGGGTCGGCGCCGCACCGAACCTGATGTTCATCCCGATCAAGGACGGCGATGTGCCCGTGCAATCCGGTCCGCCGCAGATCCTGCTCGATGGTTGGGACTACACCCGCGACACCCACGAGACCCTCAACACCTTCAGCTGGGGCCCCGACGGCTGGCTCTACGGCTGCCACGGAGTCTTCTGCCCGTCCCACGTCGGCAAGCCCGGCGCGGCCGAGAAGGACCGCCAATGGGTCGATGCCGCCGTGTGGCGATACCATCCGACCAAACACCAGTTCGAGGTCTTCTCCGAAGGCACCAGCAATCCTTGGGGTCTCGACTTCGATGAACGCGGCCAGGCTTGGATCGAAGCCTGCGTTATCCCGCACCTCTGGCACATGATCCAGGGCGGGCGTTACCAGCGTCAGGGCGGCGAACACTACACCGTCGGTCCCGAGGAAACCGCCCGCAACGAACGCTCACGCCAGTCCGGCAGCCGCAAGCCGATCTTCCCCTACTTCTACGAGGACATCCAGACCGTCGCCGACCACGTCCACTACGCCGGCAACAAGGGACCGCACGCCGGCAACGGCCGCAGCGACAGCGCCGGTGGCGGCCATGCCCACGCGGGAATGATGGTCTACCTCGGCACCAGTTGGCCGGCAGATTACCGCGGCAACCTCTTCCTCGGAAACATCCACGGCCAACGCGTCAACATGGAGATCCCCGAGACCAAGGGCTCTGGCTACGTGGGACATCACGGGGCCGACTTCCTCAACTTCAACGACACGTGGAGCCAGACGCTCAACCAGCGCCTCGATCCCGACGGCTCCGTCTTCATCATCGACTGGTATGACAAGAACCAGTGCCACCACAACAACATCGAAGGCCACGACCGCAGCAACGGCCGCATCTACAAGATCGTCTACAACGACCAGCCGAAGACGAAGGTGGACCTCGGTAAACTGAGCGACCAGGAGCTGGCCAAGCTCGTCACCTCGAAGAATGAATGGATGAGTCGGCATTCGAGGAGGCTGCTGGCCGAGCGATTCAGTGAATGGACGAAACTTCAGTCACCGGCCTATCAGGACAGCGCGCAAAACCTTGGAGCCTGGCAGAAGACATTTGCCTCCAGAATTGGATTGGCCTCCGAGGCGAACGGCAAGGCTCCCAGCGAAGTCCTCCGATCGATGTGGGCGCTCGGCGGCATGGGCGGAATGTCGGACGAAGATGCGGCGAGGTTGGCCAATCAAGAGGATGAATTTGTCCGTGGCTGGGCGATCCAGCTTGGGCTGGAAGACAGGAAAGCCGACGCGTCCCTCCTGGCCAAATTGAAGACGATGGCTGCAACCGACAAATCCCCCGTCGTCCGCCGCTACATCGCCTCCGGCCTCCAGCGTCTGCCGATTGAACAGCGTTGGCCGATTCTCACCGAGCTTCTCCAGCACAGCGAAGACATCGGCGACCACAACCTGCCGCTCCTCTACTGGTATGCCGCCGAAGGCTGCGTCGCCACCGATCCCGACAAGGCCATCGACCTCCTGAAAGCCTGCAAGATTCCCAAGGTCCGCGAGTTCATCGCCCGCCGCCTCGCCACCGCCAGCTTCGCCTCCGCCCAATGAAACGCTTCCTCACTTCGCTCACGGCGGGCGTCGCCGTTGCCTTGTCCGTTTCGGCCGCCGATTCGTTGCCGAAGCTCACGCAGCTTCTCGCCGAATCCTCCGACGCGCAGCTCCAGCTCGACGTCCTGCGCGGGCTGACCTTCTCCGTCCAAGGCCGTCGCAGCGCGCCGATGCCGGCCGGCTGGGACGCCGTGGAAAAGAGGCTCGCGGCCAGCGCGAATTCCGAAGTGCGCACGCTGGCCCAGGCGCTCTCGCTCAAGTTCGGCAGCCCCACGGCCCTCGCAGCGCTGCGTCAAACGGCCGCCGATACTTCTGCGAATGCGGGCGTTCGCCGAGCGGCGGTGGATTCGCTGCTGGCCGTGCGCGACACGCAGTTGCCGCCCTTGCTGCAAGCGCTGCTGAATGAACCCGAACTTCGCGGCGTGGCTTTGCGCGGACTCGCGGGCTTTGACGATGCGAAGACGGCGTCGGCGGTTCTCGCGGTCTACGGTTCGCTTGGCGGAGCGGAGAAACGCGACGCGCTCAACACGCTCGCCTCCCGCTTGGCCTACGCGAAACCGCTCTTGGCTGCGGTCGCCGAACAGAAGGTTCCCCGCACTGATCTGACAGCCGAACTCGTTCGCCAGCTCCGCAACTTGAAGGACGCCGGCCTCGCCAAACAAATCGACGAGGTCTGGGGCATCGTGAAGGAGGCGAGTCCTGACCAGCAGAAGGAGATCGCGAGGGTCCGCTCCCTCTATGAGGCGGGTGGCTCGCAGCCCGGCGACGCCGCGAAGGGCCGTGTGCTCTTCAACCAGCTCTGCGCCCAGTGCCATCACCTGTTCGACTTCGGCGGAGCCGTCGGGCCCGACATCACGGGCGCGAATCGTGGTGACGTGAATTACCTCCTGGAAAACATCCTCTACCCGAATGCCGTCATCCCCATCGACTACCGCGTCAGCACGATCGAGATGAAAGACGACCGCGTGCTCACGGGCATCGTGAAGGAACGCACGCCGCAGGCGCTCGTCGTCCAGACGCCGAACGAGAAGCTCACGCTGCCCTTGGCCGAGGTGAAGAAGGTGGAGGTGAGCGAGTTTTCCATGATGCCCGAGGGGCTGATCGCGCAGCTTAAGGACCAGCAGATCCGCGATCTCCTCTACTATCTGGGAAGACCCGGACAAGTGCCGTTGCCAGCCGGGGTAAAGTGACCTCAATCTCCCGCGACATGAACGACTGGATCGCCCGCTACATCACCGCCCAGAAGGCGGTTCTCGACTCGATCGACCAGGCCGCAGTGGCTCGTCTGATCGGCCGCATCAAGCAGGCCTTGAACGAGGACAAGCAGCTCTTCGTCTTCGGCAATGGCGGCTCGGCCTCGAACGCGTCGCACTTCGCGACGGATCTCGGCAAGAGTTCATCGGACAAGGTGGGCCGGCGTTTCCGCGTGCTCTCGCTCAACGACAACATCAGCTGGGTGACGGCGCTGGGGAACGACTACGCCTACGAGGACGTCTACGTGCGGCAGCTCATGAACTACGGACGCGCGGGGGATGTGGTCCTGACGATGAGCGTGAGCGGGAGTTCCCCGAACCTGGTGAAGGCGTGCGCCTGGGCGAAGGACAACGGCTTGTTCACGGCAGCGCTTGTTGGCGCGAAGCGCGGGACGCTGGCCGAGCTTTGCGACGAGACGTTGGTCGTGAACGACACCCACTACGGCCGTGCGGAGG
>CANJSG010000050.1 GCA_947476875.1 Verrucomicrobiota bacterium
CCGCGCCTGGAGGGCAGGCTATCCCCACGTCATCGTTCCAGTACCAGTGATAGGTTTGCTGGTCGGATTGGGCACCCGGCTTGAGAGTGGCGCAGCGGCCCCAGCGGTCTTCGGTGAGATAGGATTTGAGTTCCACCTTGGGAAGACCGAGCGGCATGAGCAACCACCCGTGGTCGGTGACCACGATGACCTCCTTCCAACCGGCAGCGATGAGTTGGTTGATGCGAACAAGCAGATCGCGTCGCTCGGTCGCCAGACTCCGGGCCAGTTTCCAACCCTCGGCGTGCCCGCGCTTGTCGATGGCCCCCGCCTCGGTCCACGCGTTCCCGGTGGGGTCGCCGGTTTCCGTCGCTTCGAGGATCTGCCATCCGGCGGCGGCGAGAGCACTCTTGAAACGGTCATGGTTCAGCGTCTGGCCGGTCGTGGCCAATCGGGTTTGGAACCCCTCTCCTGTTTCGCTGCCCGTGACATCTCCGGAAATCGGCGAGGTCGCGGGCTTCGCGGTGGCGGTTACCGATGGAACCGTCGACCACTCCCAATCCCGGTTCGCGGTATGCCCCTCCGTCTCCAACTCGGACTGGAGCAAGGCGGCAAGGTCCATGCGCAGGCCGTCGGCGAACAAGACTACTCTCCCCGGCCGTGCTTCGATGGCCGGCGCCCTTTTGCGGGTCTTGGCTCCATGCGTTGCTAGCTGCGACTGCAAATGGCGTGCGGTCGTTTCGACCCAGGGAAGATATAGGCCCCGGACCACCTTCAGGATTGGCGTGGGATCATCCAGCACCTTCGACGCCTCGAGCGTGGCGATCGCGTCGGCGTCGACCTTCCATCCGGTTGCGGCGTAGGCGGCGGCGTATTCCTCCGGCGAGGGCGCCCCGAGAGGGGATTCGCATGCCACTGCGAGCCGGTGAAGCGGCTCCAGAACGGAGGCATATGGGCTCATCCCTAATTTGGCCCAAGCGTATTGCCGTCGTTTCGCGTGAAGGGTCTCCAACATTTTCACCCTCTCAATGACCTCGGACTGGGGTCTGTCCGCGAGGAGGGCCAATGTCGTCGCAAGGCTCCTCTCCTCACGCTCATTCAGGTCGGGCCAAACCTCCATGGTGTCGAACATGGAGGGGTCCTTGGGTGCCGCCTTGCGAAGCCAGTCAACAACTCCCGGGAAGCTCGTGGGGGAATCGGCAAATCGCGTCCACACCTTCTCCCAGGCTCCGGCGCGACCCGCGAGCTTCTGCGCCGCCTTTAGGGGCCCGTCCTTGACGACATCGAGCCCGAAGTCGCTGCGGGTCTGGAGGGAAAACGCCTCCCACTCGGCCCCGGAGCGTTGCTTTTGGAACGCCTCGGGATTGCCAAGCCAACGGAGCAGCAACCCCACTTGATCCGGGGCGAGCAATCCGTTCAGGAAATCGGCATCAAGCCGACGACCCTTGAGACTCTCCACCGATTCATCCAACAGCTTCGCCAGGGCACGCACGACGGCATCCCGGGTGGCCTGATCATTGGCCAGGTCGAGGGACAGCCCACCGTGTTTCGAGACCAGAAACGCCGACGGGGTCCACTCCTTGCCGTTGGTGTGGAGCCAAAGGTTCCCCCGGAATTGCAGTTCCACGAGCGCCGCGACTTCTTTCGAGCATTCCTCGACCGCCCGAAGGGTGTCCTTGCCGATGCCAGGTAGATAGAAGATGGGGGTGACGCCGGAAGCCGGGGCTCCCTCGATGGTTCTGCCTTCGATGCAGCGGAACCATAGTGCCGGCCCGGTCCGTTGGACGGGATCGTAGGCACCAAGCTGGTAAAGCTCCGGGATGGCGACCTGGATCTGGGGAATGACGGCGGACCAGACCCGTTCGGGATCCAACCAAAGAACCACGCAGGGCGGAGTCTGATCGCCGGGCGTGAAGGCCTGAGCCGCAACCCGCAGGCTGGCGGCGAGGCATTGAGCGACAGTTTTAGACATGGCTTGGTTACTTCACATCGTCCGCGTATTTCCCAACTCCCAACCGCGCCCGCGCCAACAACTCGCCTTGGTGCAGTTGGCATTCGAGTTCCTGGTTCGAGAGCACGTCCAGCCATTTGAAATGGGTCCCCGTAAATTGTCTCCCCAGTGCGGAGACAATCTCGACCCCGTAGTCCGCGCGCGTCTCCTTCAGGATGTCCCGCCGAACTCGCTGGCCAATCTGCCGGTATAGCGTCGTCAACGCCGAATTTACTGTCTGCGCCACCGACTGCCGGCCGGCCTGTATCATCTCGCGCAGGTCCGACACCAGCGCACCCGGAGTTGGCGTAGGTAACCGAGCTGCTTTCACGTTGGTTCGTTTCGAATTCACTGCATTCTTGGGCGCGAGTTCTGCGAAAGCGTCGGCTAGGTGTTGCGGCCGTTCTGGGGCGCCGGTGTGCCGGCCTCCAGGCGGTGGAGTTGGAACTTACCTTCACCGAGCGTTTGTCGACACAGGTCAACCAGATGTTCGTGGTGAGTGAACAGGAAAACCTGCGTGCGTCCGGCCAGGGTGGCGAGCTGCGGCAAAATCGCCTTCGCGCGCTCATTGTCGAAGGTGATCAACAGATCGTCGAGGACGAGTGGCATCGGTTCGTGTTCCTCCAGATACCGTTCTAGCGCGGCCAGACGGAGGGCCAGATACAGTTGGTCGCGGGTCCCTTCGCTCATCCCTTCCACGGCCACGGTCGTGCCATCGGGTCGCGATCCCACCAGGACGGGGACATCCTCGGCGCTGAATTCCGCGTCGAGTCCGCTGAAGGCCCCTCGGGTGATGCTCTGGAAGAGCCGGCCGGATCTTTCCAGAAGCGGCCCTTGGTTCTCCTTTCGGAAGCGCTCGATCTGCGCCTGCAGGAGCTGCGTGGCCAACCTGAGGCGGACGAAACGGCCGGCGTCCTCCCGCAACGTGGCGGCCAAAGATTCCGCCTGCTGCAGATGCTCCGCCGCCGCGTCCCCAGCTTTCTCCAACTCGTGCTTGCGACGCTTCGTCTCCGACAGCGTCTCTTGGACCCGCTGTAAGAGTGATTCCTTTTCCTGCCGTTCGCCTTCGTGCTGGGTCTTGCGTCGCGGGAACTCATCAGGGCTCTCGCCCCGAACCTGGGCGATGAACTCATCCACCGGCCGGCCGCGGGCTAGCCCGCTCAAAGTGTCACGAAACGTCGCGATCTGCTTCGACATCTGCTCCCTCGATTCGAGGTTTGTCAAGAGCGGTTCCAGCTCCTCCGTGGAATTCAGCTTTGCCATCCGGAGCAGCGCCTCCAGCGCTTGGGCCGATTGGCTGGCGGCCTGAAGTCTCGCCTCCAGCTCAACCTCCGCGCTCTTCACCTGATCGGCCAATTGGTCGTGACGGGTTTGTCCGTGCTTGGCCTCGCCCAGCGCCTTCCACAACGCCGCCTCTTGGGCTTCGGCCGTGTCGCCCTTGACGCCCAATGCCGCGGCGGTCTTCCCCACCTCCCGATCGTAATCGCTCACCTGCCGAGAAAGTGTCTCCGCCTCGGCCGACAACTCGCTCCACCGGTCAAAGCGGGCCAGGAGGTCCTTCCGCTCCTGCAACAGCGCCAGCCCGGACGCCGGCGAGATCCCCGCAGGCAGTCCGACTGCTTTGCACCGCGTGTTCCAGTCCAGGGTTGCCGCTTCGGCCGCTTGTGCCAAGCGGGCCCGCTCCCGCTCCGCCGGGTCCCGTTGTTCCGCCAGGGACTTGAGCTCGGCCGCCACGGTTTCTCGGACGCCCTCGGTCTTCTCCGCGCTTCGAACCTTGCTTCTGGCCGCTTCGAACAGCGCGGAGAAACCTTTCGCTTCGGGCTCATCGAGCACGGCCGCCAGCGCCTCGTTAGCCTTCTGGACTTGCTGCCGTTTCTGTTCGAGGGCTTCCTGCGCAGTCGTCAGCTTTCCAAGCAGCTCTTTGAATTCGCTCCAATCTTCCCGCCACTCCTCCATCTCATCGGGTGTTCGCGGCGTCACCCCGCAGGGCTTCCAGGCTTCTTCCCATTCGCTCTGGCATTTCTCCAGGGCGGAACGGAGCTCTGCGAACCTATTCTCCGCCTTTTCGCTCTGAGTCTCGGATTTCGAGATCTGGAACCGCTTCTCTTCCGCCTGGGCCACTGCTTCCGCGTGCTCAAACAGGCCGTCCGCGATTCCGTCCGCCTGCGCCACGGTTTGCGGGAACGCATCCTCCAACGGCACACCGGGCACGAGCTCCTCCGTGGTCCCGCCGCCTTTCCACTCCGCCAGCACGAGTGTCCAGCCGTGGTCCCGGCGCTGCCGGGCGCCGCGCAGGGTGTCTGGCGACGGCAATGTCCCGCGTCGCGCGATTCGCCCAAGCTCGGCTTGGATGCTCTCGATCCGCTTCTTTGCTTCGAGAATCACGGCCTCTTCAGCCTTGATGTCCCGTCGGATTTCATCCATCGCGTCGCGGACACGCCGAATAGTGGCCTTGCTGGGCGGCGTCAGGTCCGCAGTCGCGGCCAGATTCTTCGGCGCCTCGGGCAGACGCCCGTGCCGCTCGGCCGCTTCCCGGGCCAGACGCTTGGCCTCGGCCTCCGCCGCGACCAGTGTACGGTCCGCCTCTATCGCCCCGGCGGCGCTGGCCAAAGCGTCCCGCAGCGGTGCCAGGTCCGCCTCCGGCAGGGACTTCAATTGCTTCTCCCGGGTCGCGATTTGAATCTTAAGCTCGGTGAGCTTGGCGGTGTTGGCTTCCTGCCGCTCCACCGCCTTGTTCAAACTGCGGGCCGCCTCCTCGCACCCAAGTTGGGCAGCGCTGCCCAGGCGCAGTGTTTCGATCGCTTCCGGTCCGCCTTCAAGCCCAAGATTCTGCATGCCCCCGCGCAACGCGGGCGCGATGCCGGCCAGCTTGGTTTCTCGGTCGGACCAGGCTTTCTTGCGGTCGCGAAAGCTACCGAGTTCCTGGTGCAGCCGATCCACGGTCGCGGCATTTTCCAAGACGGCTGGTGAAATCTCGCACTCTGCCAGTTGCCTCTGGAGGGCGGTGAGCCGCGTCCTCAAATGGCCGACTTCCCCATGGGTGGCTGAAACCTCAACCCGGGCGGTGCGCACCCTCGCGACAAAGTCGCTCGATACTTCGGGCAGCGGCGGCAATTCGCCGAGCCTCTGCATCTGCTCGCTAAGCCTCCCGACTGCCGGCAGCGCATCTTGGCAACGAGCGATCCATTCCAACCGGCGACTCAGTTCTGCGAGCTCCTGCTCCAAGGTCTTCCGAGTCTCCTCTGCTGCCGCCATCGCCTTCTCGATTGTCTCCCACGTCTCAGGGTTTACCACGGCCTCGCGGCTTTGCCTGAGCAGTTCCTTGTGGCGAGTGGCCGCCGGCCGGATGGTAACGTTGGAGGTGGCGCGGCCTTTAAATAATCGCTCGGACTCTTCGGTGAGCGCCGCCAGCACCTTCTGGATCGGCGTCCCGCCCAAGCTGGCCGAAAAGAGCGCGTTGCCGACCTCACCATCGGCGCTCAGGAGCTGTCGCGCACCTTCTCGCAGCTCGGCCCCACCCAAGCCGAACATGGTGGAGAAGTAGTTCTGATCCACGCTGCCGAGGAACGGCGCCAACGCGGTGTCGGGCAATTGGTTCCCCGCCGCATCCAGCAGCGTGTTCTTGTTCCCTTTGCGTCGCTGGAACACAAGCCGCTCGCCGGCCCGGTTGCTGACCCCTCCCCGGATCCGCAGGTTTTTATAGTCGTGCCGGAAGTTGTCCGCGGACTGCCCGTGGATGCCGAACAGCAGGTCGCGGATGGCCCGCAGCAAGGAGCTTTTCCCCGCCTCGTTCTGCCCGAAGATGACGTGGAGATCGCAGGCGTGGGCCGGGAACGGAAGCTCCAGGTCCGTGAAGGGCCCGAACGCCGGGATCTCGAGCCGTTCCAGTCTCATGCGGCTTGGCCTCCCTTCGTCGCCAACGCGTCGAGGATGATGGACCGGACCTCGTCCAAGATCGCCGGACGCCGGGCCTCATCGAAGTCCGCCTCCACCGCGGTCCGGACCTCGTTCGGCAGGACGTCGAGCATCTCGGCGATCTCGGGCGGGAGCGTCAACGCACCGCCTTTCGCCTGCTCGAGAGTTTTTAGCACGACTTTGGTGAGGTCATCGCGTTCCGCCAGTTCCGCAAGGTCATAGAGCGGGGTCGTCTCGACGCGGACCCGCTCGATCCACACCGTGTCCTCACCGTGGTCCTGTGCCCGGGCGGTCAACTCGGCCCGCCAACGCTGGGGGTCGCGGTGCAGCGCGCCGTGGAGCCCGGTGGCGCCTTTCAGGACGATACGGGCGGCCACCAACCGGCCCTCCGCTTGGGCCACGGCTTGTCCCAATATTTCGCTGGCCCGGCGGAGCGCCTCGGATTCCTCGTCCACTCCGGTGAGCTCGACCTCCAGCACCTGCCACCGGACGACATCCAACGGCTGCCAATCCGCGCTCTCGACCTCCAGCACGTCGTTCACCGTCACCAACCGGCAACCGCGCGGCCCGGTTTCCCGGGCGTGTCGTCCCTGGCAGTTGCCCGCAAACACAATCCATGGGTCCTCGCTGATGACCTCGGGCTGATGGATGTGGCCGAGCGCCCAATAGCCGTAGCCCTTGCCGCGCAGGTCTTGCTCCGAGCAGGGCGCGTAGGTGTCGTGCCCCGGGCGGCCAGTCAGGCTCGTGTGCAATAAACCAAGGTTGAAGCGGCCCGCCACCTCCGCCGGATACTCCTTGGCCAAGTTCTCGGGCACCGCCCGGTGCGGGAAGCCCCGCCCGTGGATCACTACCGGATGCCCCGGCACCTCCATCGATTCCGTGGTCCTAGTCGAGAAGACATGCGCGTTCTCGGGCAGGCTCAGCTTTTTGGAGATGACCGACGCAGCGTCATGGTTCCCCGCGATCAAGTAGACCGGGATACCCTTGGCCTGGAGCCGGACCATCTGGCCCCGGAAGAACAGCCCCGTGCTGTAGTCCTTCCAGTCGCCGTCGTAGAGGTCGCCGGCGATTACCACGAAATCCACCGCCTCCTCGATCGCAAGGTCCACCAGATTCCCGAAGGCCCGCCGCGTCGCGCCCCGGAGCACCCCAACCGGCGCCCCTTCGTGCGCCTCCAAGCCTTGGAGCGGGCTGTCCAGATGCGGGTCGGCGGCATGTAGGAATCGGAACATCGCTTTGTTAAAGTGGATTGTCTCGCTTCGTTTCGGTTCCCAGCCGCGCCCGCGCCAGCAACACCGCCTGATGCAGCTTTCGCTCCAGTACCGTCTTCGGCAACACGTCGGTCCAGTAGGATGAAACGCGGGTGCTCCAGCGCTCGATGCGGCACATCTCCGCATGGAAGTAGCGCTTAAGCGGATCATCGAGGTAGATGAGCCGCTTGAAACGAGTCCAAGTCAATTGCCTCCGCAGCGCGGCGACAATCTCGCCCCCGCAATCTGCACGCTTCTCCTTCAGAATATCCCACCGAAGCGTCTGGCCGATCTGCCAACAAAGCATCGTCAACGCCGAATCCACCGCCTGCACCACCGTCTGCCGGGCAGACTGGTGGATCAACTCGCGAGGGTCGGACACCAGCGCCCCCGCATCAGGCGCGTCCGGGAAGGCTTTCGTGGCGATCGCTCGTTTGGACTTCATCGTCGGCTAGGCTTCAAATCGTCCTGCCATTTGTTGCATCTTTGATGTGTTCTTGGATAACGCCCGCTACCTGCTCAAAGACTTGCTTGTGTCGGTCCTGGGTAAAGGTCTTTCCAAGTGCTTCGATCACAGGAGTGGTGTCCCCCATCTCGGGAGAATCGATCCACCATTCAGAGTCCAGCGTTGGTTCCTCGGCGACTTGCCTTCGTGCAGTTCCCTTTTTGAAAATGTCGGGTTTCGAGTTAGCCAACTCGACAAGCTTCGTCCTCAGTTTCACGTCGCAATAAGAGCTCGCGTAAATGCGCAGACCCACGCCGCTCTCCTCGATGTCCAGCACACACAACACCGGCACACGCTTCAGCTTGCTAGGAGGGTTCCAACTGTTTGGCGCACATTCGATGTAGTTGCGACCATCGCCATCCTTCACAACTATGCCGAACTCCTTGGCCTTCTTGACCAGCTCAGAGCGCAGGCGACGCGTCCATTCACGGAGGGGGTCGGATTTATGTTTGATGATCAACTCCACCGCCTCTCCGTGTGCTTTGACTATGTTACGTACGGCCTTCGCGATATTGTCTTCGTTCACGAATTGTTCCTCCAGTAAGGCTTTGTAATTCTCGAGAAGTAGCTTGGGACCGGCACCAATGGCTCCAGATTTCTGCGAAAGGCCTTCTTTGAGCGTCTCCAAAACTGTATCAAATCCGCAACGGGTCCACGAAGTGTCCCCAGGAATCAGTTCTTCCTTGGTTAAATAAACAAACACTTGTCGTTCCGCCGTTGGCAGTCGCTTCTCCAAAATGGTCTTGTAGCGTCCAAGTTGATTTTGCCCTTCAGCCGAGTCCACTTTTACCTCGATAGCCACCACCCAAAGGGGCTCACTTTTCTGTCCCCGTTCGCGAAGGGTTACCACAACATCAAGCCTGTCTTCCTGACTCATTGCGACCTCGGTGTTCACGTCAATCTGGACCCACTCAACGGCTTCGATCTCTGGAGCGGAAGGCAGCTTTGGATGGGTTGATTCAGCGTCTCGGACCACTCGCATCAACCAGCGTCGAAGAAACAGTTCTCCAAAACCGTGAGATTCATTGGGCTGAAGCAACCACGCAAGGACCTGGGAATGAGCCAGCTCACGGCTTTCCAGCCCCAAGGTTTGGAACAGGTTGAAGCCGCCAATGGAAGCCTCCAATACTTTCAACTCCTGTGACAGGACGAAATCCGTCAACGACTGCAAGCCGGCACCCACTCGGTCCGATACGCCGGGATTCGCATTCGTTACGCCTTCGTTAACAGGATCGCTCATCTCTGGTTCCATACGGGCTCCTATTCTTCCTCTTGAACTCGTTCCTTTAGTGGCAATCGCTCCACCGGTCGCCGGCAACCTCGCGGCCGTCGGCGAAATCGATCTGGGTGAGCAAGGCTTCTTTTCCGGGTGACACTCCACTCCTTGTGCGTGTTCACGTTTGTTTAGGGAACGACCACTTCTAAGAATCGCTAGTCAAGGGTCCCGAAAAACTCCGACTGCACGTGAGGCCGTTTGCTCTTGAGTCGCTTCAGATACCCGTTCGCATCCAATTCGTTATGCAGAATGTCGAAACTGTTAACCTTCGTTCCAAGCAACGGCGTGCGCGTCTTGCTCCTTTCGTGGAGGACCTCAAAGAGGGCGCTTGGAACATCGGCCTCTGCCCGTATGATTCGGCAACACAATCCGGCGGCAGCCTGTGGACTGAGTTGTCTCTTCGCATCGGAGTCTAAAAACTTCCAAATGTGGCGATGTTTAAAAGTTCGATTATGCCGGATTAAACACATCCTGCCCGAATGCCAATAGCCGTGCTCCGGGACTTTGCCCACCTCTGAAGGTCGCAGCTCTATGGCTTGCTCGTTAGACACTTCAAACACGCTATCGACAACAAACGCTCCCACGGGACGGCTAACCGCATCGCCGGCCATTCGCAGCACGTCACCATAACCTATGCCTTCTACCAATTTGCGATCAAACCCTTGCAGTTGAATCGCTTCTTCAGGCGTCAGCTTACGAACCGTAGTCCCGTAGAAGACGGCGATTGGGGATGTGCCGCCTTTTTCAGATGGAGCTCCAACCTTCAGCGCTGGAATTGCATTCTTCCTTATACACAGTGAACGCGCGCCCCCCGTCCAATAGAAGCCAAGAACATCGGGGCAATCGCACTGAACATCAGCAAGATCTGGCCTCGGCTTTCGCGCGTGAACAGCTAGAGCGCGGTTCTTGTCGCGAGACGCAACGATGAAAATCCGCTCCCTGTATTGCGGGAGACCCAGCTCAGTAGAGTTTAGTGTTCTCCACGCAATATGTTTTAAGCCTTGTTCATCGAGCGCCTTTAGAACATCAAGAAAATCTTCACCCCCCCTACTAATGAATAGTCCTGGAACATTTTCCATTATCGCGGTGTGCGCTCCCGACTCCCGAACAATCCGGCATAGCTCGTAAAAGAGCCCTGACTTCACACCGCTAAGACCAGCCATGAGACCCGCCGTCGACAGATCCTGACACGGCCAGCCACCCAAGACAAAGTCAGCGCCATCGCCTTTTAGAGTTTTTATATCATCGTGGAGTCTTGTCTGGGGATACGCGCGAGCCAAGACCTCGCGCGAGACGCGATCCAGTTCGCAGAACACCACGGGCGCTCCAGAACTCGGCTCAAGACCGCCAATTCCACTGAATAAGCTTATGTATTTGGGGTTTTGACCCATGTTATTGATCGCCTTTTGCTGCCAGTTTTAATTTGAAAGAATAGTGACATTCATTCCAACGAATGCCGTCGAATGTCTTGCCGCCGACAAAATCAGGCGTCTTTCCATCCCATTTCCAGCGCCACGGAAACTCTGCTTTTGATTGGCGAGCTTCACTCCCCGCATCCCGGTTCCAATTTACTTTCACGCGCTTGCGCAAGATATCCGCAGTTGCAAATGGACGGATGTTCATCCGCACGCCATCGCTGAGGTCGGGATTCCAGCCAATGGCTTGCCGGGAAAGCGGTTTCCAGCGGACGAAGAGGTCGAAGGGCGGCTCGCCTGCGAGGATGAGTTTGAGCGTGGCTTGCAATTGCTTGGCGGCTTGCAGCTTGGCGTCGCTGCCGGCTTCCTCCGCGGTAACGGCGGCTTGCTGGCGGCGTATCCAATCGCCGAGGTAGGCGAAGGTAAGCTTTTCCAGATTGCCGTGGGTGAGCTTGTGGTAGTTCACTAGCGCGCTGAAGCCGTTCTTGAGACCGTCCCAGATGTGCCAGATGAAGGGGCGATGAAGGAAGAGCGCGCAATGCTGCTCGAAGAAGCCATTGCGCAGCCAGTCCTCTAGCGATACCCCGGCGTAATCAACCTGGGCGAGCAAGGCTTCTTGTCGGGAAGCGTTCCACTCCTTTCCGTATGCGCGGGCGAGTAGTTCGCGCAGGCGCTCGGCGGCCGGGCCTTCGCCTTTGACGGGACTGATGGGCACGATGCCATCGTCATCCGCCAGCGTCTCCAGACCATCCGGGCCGAGCGCCGGACAATCGGGAAAGCTGGAACCGGTCTGGCGCGGCCACTGGTAGCCGAGCAACCGCGCCACGGCCACGTGCAATCCAGCGCCCGCGGGAGTAGCTTCGACCGGGTGGCCGTTGAACAGCCATTGCGTCGGGTCGCTGGAAAACGGCTTCGGCAACCCGTGCGGATATTTCTCCGCCGCCACCCTCTGCCAGTGCGCAAGGTCGAAGGGGACCTTGTCGAGTACTCCAGTTGGCTTAATTAACTTCTGATTAAGTTTTAGAACTTCTTGCCTATAGTATGCAGACGTGCAATAAGCCCAGATTGCCGGCAGATCCTTATCGCAGCGAGGAACCACAGCTATTCCGTTCTGTGCATGTGCGGCTCCATTGGTAAGAAATGCATTAAGATGCGTTCGAGAGATAAAGATCCCTCGCTTGTTCCATGCGCCAACCCCTTGAACTCGCGCACCATCACTGCAGGCCATATCACCACGCCCTCCTTCCCAGAGAAAGACGGTGCTGCCACCTCCATATTGGCAAAGTTTTGTTGTCGACTCGAGTAAAGGCGCCCAAATATCTCCATTGAATGCAGGCAGTTCCCAGAAGCGGCGATCAAAGCGATGCGTGTCACCACGAGAAATGCCCTCAAAAACAGTTGCGTAGTCCATCAGCCGCTTTGCCGAGGTTGGGCTCAAGGAAACTCTGCCAGACACAACTACATGGCCTGGCTGCGACAAACAGTTTTTCTGGTTCCCTGGGACTATTGCCCCTGATTTGATAGCTGCAATCTTGGCGTCAATAGATGTCTCGGACGCCCCATCAACCACACAGAATTGCTGGTTGCCCGATGGGAGGCGGCAAGACAACGACAAGAGAACCACATCGACAACCTCCCCGCCAATCTCAGCAAATGCTCTTTTGCCGAGCACCCCTAAAATATTCCAGACTCGCGTTTCGAGTAGAGTCTTCCGGAAAGCCCGATAGCTTCGGGTATAGGTCAACCAGATTCTCGGTATAACCACGACAACTGATGAATTGTGGGCCGCCTGAAGGAGCATCCTTTCGAGAAATGCCGTGGCTAGCTCTGTCTTTGCATCAGGATAAAACTTGGCGCAAAAGTCCTTAAGTTCATTCGGTTGATCACCCCGACCTAAATACGGCACGTTGGTGGCTAGAAGCGTGAACTGGCTGGCAAGGATTTCCGCTGCCTTGGCCAGGCCGCGCGCGGTGACCGCGATCTCCGTCTTCGCTAAGGCTTCGGCGGACAGGTCCGACCCTTTTCGGAGGCCGGAATCCTGCGCCAACGCTTTTTCCAGTAGCGGCTGGAGTTCATGGAATGCAGCCTCCACCAAATCACCCCCTACGGCACGAGGGTTGATTAGGCTACCCAGCACCGGCGCATTCTTGAACAAACGATAAAGACGTTCCATGCCACGCCGGAGTTTTTGGTTGTCGCCGGCAATAGCCAGCCAGTCGGATTCGCGTGTGTTCGGCGCGAGGCCGGAGCAGGCCAGGTTCATCGCTGGCAGCTTGCAGTGGCCCACGCGCCGCCACGCTGCCAGCGCCAGATTGAATGCGGCGATTTGGGTGCAACGCGGGTCAATCTCCAGGCCGAACAAGTTGTCGCGGATGACCCCGGCAACGGCGGCCTGTTCGTCGAGCCCCTCTTCTGACACTCGCAAGGCCACCAACCGCTCGAACATTGCTACGACGAAATGTCCGCTGCCCATGCACGGATCGAGCACCCTTAGGGCGGCTGCAGATTTTGGCCAGCCGTCGAACGTGCTTGCAGGTCTCCACTTCGAGTCCTTGACTTTGATGAAGCGGAGATAATTCCACGGGCAGCCCGGCAGCGCGACCGCTTGGCGGAGTTCGTCTTCGCTATGGGCGTTTTCGGCCAGCTTGGGATTCGCGGCTAGGACTTTGCCGGCGTGCCACGCGCCAATGGAGTTGTCCAAGAGGAAGTCCACCATGTAATCCTCGGTGAACAGTTGCGTTACGGACGGCAATTCATCCGCGCCTATTTTGTTGCCAGCTTTGACATTGTCATTGGCCTTTGCCTTCCGCTCCGCCTGCCAGAACTGGTAGGTCCAGCCGAGGGAATCGCTGGCGGTGAAGACCTTAACCGGCAGGTCCGCGAGCCATCTGAGGAGCTGATTTCGTTCTTCGATGGGGAGGTGGACTGTTCCCGCAGGATCATCGGCCCGGAAGGTCTCTGGCAGAATACCAGCCGTGAATCGCCCGGCGACGGCCCAGGCGTCCTTCAGCCCGAGGGAAGGAGCCAATTCCTCGCAGTCGACCAGCGTAACGGCCACCTCATGTTCCGGGGAGATGAGCAGCCCGTTTTCGAGCAGGAAGCGGGCAAATAGCAACCGATGCCATTGGTCGTAGGCCACCTTCTCGGCGAGGTGCTTGATGTCGTAGGTTCCAGGCCGGGAATGGCTTTCGGCATCGCCCAACTGACGAGCATGCGCACGGAGCTTGCGGCGCAGCGTGCGTTGGGCCTCGTCCATGTGCCGGTAAGGGTCGGCCTCATGGACGGCGAGGGCTTCCAAGGCTTTGCGCGCTCCAGTCTCGGCGGTAGTGCGGGCGGCCTGGATGGAACGTTCCAACTGGCGGCGGAGTGAAGACGGTAGGGTGCTCATGGCTTTCAGGAAACGGCGTCGGAAGGATTCGGGAGCTGTTTCCGGTAGAAATGACACAGTCGCACCATCGATTCGTAAGGCACGTGATCTTCCCCAGTCAGCAACAGTTGGTCTTGCATTAGATCCCGGGCCACGACGTGAGGCCGCAATCCGAGATGATTCGCCAGGGCCTTGGTCTTGAGCGGCGCATCGGCCACTTGGCGGAACGCCTTGATTCCGCGGTCGCCCACAAATTGCGCGACCATCCTCGCGATGTCGTCCCCGTTCACCCATGGATTGGCCCCCTTGCAGATGGTTCCCTGGGCCTCGAGAAAGGAGAGGACTAGTTTTGGTGGCAGGCGAATCTGGGCGGCCAACTGGTCTAGCTGGGCTGGTTTGTACCTAGGGGCCGCCGATCGGCTGGAAACGTCCGGGCCCTTTTCTGGCGGCGGCGGAATCCGCGCGGCTCGGCCTGCCCTCGGTAGGTCTGGCGTCGATTGGTCCAGGACTACCTCGGCGGGGCGGGACGGCCGGACGGGGTCCGGCAATGAAAATGGGAAGGGGGCCGAAGGCGACGAGGAGTTCTTGGCGCCGATGAAAACCTGTTTCGCGAACGCGACATTGACCTTCGATGAAGGCTGGAGCTTGGGAAAACCCTTCGCAGCCATTTTCACGATGAGTTCGGCGACGTCACAACCAAGGGTGTCTGCCACCTCGGCAAGCGACGCCACCGAACCGACCGTTGATTCCCGGACCGAGGGCGACGGCCTATCTATCGCCGTCGGTACGACCGTCGCTGGTTCTGGATCGACCGGTGAGGACGACGGCGCTGAGGCCTCAGGAGTGGGAGCAAGCACCTGACTTGGAGGAGGTGCGGCCGCATGCGGCACTACGGGTCCTTCGACTGGCGCAATTGCGACAGATCCGCCGATAATCGGGGTCTCCTCAGCAAGCACCGGGGAAACCAGGTTCTCGGCGGTCGCGATCGGTTGCGCCTCGCCTTGGGGATCGATTTCTGGAACTGATTCTTTACGAGGCTCATCGCTTGCGCGACCGGCCGCGTCCGCCGCGAGTTCCCCGGCTTGTGTTTCCGCCGGCCGTGATTCGGGCTCCGATTCGATCGCGTCGACATAGGAGGCGAACGATTCGGCCTCGGGGGTGACAGTGACTCGGATGTCCCACAGCGTGCCCGATGGACTCATCTGTTCCGGTGGTCGGGACAACTGCCGGAACATCATGGCGAATTCGTCCCTGACATCCATGGGGATTGGCGCCGGCAAGATGAAATAAAGGAAGACATTCGCGCGACTGGCGGCGAGATAGACCTGCCGGCGCGCCTGCCAAATCTTGTAGCGAGCCGAGGCAGTGTCATGCGCATACGCTCCGATGGCGTTTGCCCAGGAGAACAATTCTGGCACGCCTTCGATCACGACAACCGGGAATTCCTGCCCCTTCACGTATTTGTCCAAAAGGTCCGAGGCATCCGAACCATAGGCACTGTGGTAACTCCAAAGCTGGAGCTTTTCGTAATTGAAATCGTTTTCCTCCGGGGAGAACCGGACCCAAAGGACATGCTCCTTTTTCAGCGGGAACTCAGAGAGCTGCCTGTACGCCGCATCGGCAGACGGGAATGTGGCAAGAGTGTGCGACCAGTTGTTGGCCGGGTGCGCATCATTTCGCGACCGCAGGGACCAGGCCTCCTTGGTCTCGGCGACCACTTCCCCGAAACCGAACTCATCCCTCAATTCCTTTGGAGTCGGCAAGGTCTTCGGGCCGGTAGCCGCGAACCAGCGGAAGAGCAGACCCAAGCTCCCCGCATAGGCGGGGAATGGATTGCGATAATTGCGGCTAAGTTTCTTGGTGCACCGGGAAAAGCTGATGCCATCAATCATCCGCGTCTCATCCTGCGAGAGGCGCAGTTTCTGGTGCCGGTCGCAGGCGATGACGAGGTAGTTCCCGGGGGCGCTCCCGTGCCAATCCCGCACCCGTTTCTCGCCCTCGTTCCCCAAGTCGTGCGCTTCATCCACGAGGAGAATGTTGCAGTCGATGCCCGCGACCTCGCTGAAGACATGGAACTCCGGTTTGACCCGGCGGAATTCGTTGTAACTGTCCACCTCGCCGTAGAGGTCATTGAAGCGCTCAAACATACGCTGCAGCATGTCCCGTTGCTTTTCCGTATGGGCGAGGACCCAGACGCGGCGCTTCCCAAGATCCGGCAAGCCAAGTCGTGAGGCCTCCTCGGTATAACTCTGGAGGAAGCGGGTTCCGTCCCGGAGCGCATCAATCGTCCGGTCGGTGATCAGCACCATGGTCACATAGATCAGCAACACGCTCTTGCCCATTCCCGCAGACCCGTTGATCGCCCATCGCTCCGGCTTCAGAGCAAGGTGACGGAAAATCTCCGAATCGATGAAGGCCCTGCATCGGCGTGTGTATTCGATCGCGTTGTAGATCTCGGGATGTCCCAATGCCGGTACCGGCTGCCCCTGACGGATCCGGCGGAGTATCTCCGACTGCTGCACGCGAAGCACAGACATCCCTGCGAGTTGTGCGC
Source organism: Verrucomicrobiota bacterium (assembly GCA_947476875.1). Lineage (GTDB taxonomy): Bacteria > Verrucomicrobiota > Verrucomicrobiia > Limisphaerales > CANJSG01 > CANJSG01. The sequence goes on from CANJSG010000050.1 coordinate 16,252, forward strand.
CAAGAAATTGCTCGAAGCTGTCCGCTCGCACCAACGAAAGTTCGAACGAAGGCAACTCCTGCGTGGTTACGTGCCCAGGGGCGGCGGCAAGCCCTTCCACTCGGGACGCCACGACAATGGCATGGATCCGAACCTCGCCCTCAAGCGGTTCAAGATTGGTGAGCAGGGCTTGTCTCTGTGCGCGGAGTTGGTCCTTGATCGACTTCTCCCTCTGGTCGCGAGGATAGTGGGCTATCCAATGAGAGCTAGGGGTAGGTAGGGCATAATTCCCGCGCCCGTCACCCCGGCCCGTGACCCGGCACGATTTGCACTCGATGATGAGCAGTTGGTGCCTTAGGCCATTTTGGAGGTGGAGAATGAAATCAAGCTCATTGGCCATCGAATCCGGAGCCATCGCCGCGTCGGCACGGAAGACAGGTACACCCGGCAAATAGCAGTTTGGCACGAGCTGCTCCAGCAGCAGCCCGACCCGCTGCTCGAAGTCCTTACCATTTGCCGGCGCTGTGCTGAGTGGCATGGAAGTTGGCTACCTGGGTTGTCGCACTCAGACGATAACCGGCCCGTCTTCCAATTTCTCGACCATCAAGGTGCGGACCTGTTGCAGCCACCGGTCGAGTTCCCCGGTGGTCTTGAGGGTGGCACCGGGCAGAACGACCCGCTGGGCCTTGGGCTCCAGAAGGCGGCCTGCCTCATCCAATGCCCGGGAAAAACGTTGTGGGATGGCGTCGAGCAGGTTGTGCCGGTCCGTGAGCGACCGTGTTTCCAAGGCGGCGATGATTTCCGGTTCGGTGCCGCCTGGATCCCTACCGGAGGACGCGAGTTGGTAGGTGGAGGTGAGCGAGGCCCGCTGCTCGTCACTGAGTCGGTTCCACAAAGTCGAAACCGCCAGCTGGGCTTGGCCGGCGGAGAACGCGGCTTCCAACCGGTCTTGGGCCGAACCCAGGGCGGAGCGAAGCGCCTGGGTCAGTTGTTTGGCCAACTCCGGGACCGGGTCGGGGTCGGCGAGCAAAGCCCGATTCGACACGATGGCAACAATGGAGGTTCCCACGGTGGACGCTTCGGGAAGGCCGGCCGCCAGTCCGTGAAGGGTCCGGAGTCGTTCCCAAACGGGCCAGCGTTTGGCAATTCCCTCGGCGGTCTTCTTCCACGTCGTGACAGCGGTGGTGAGGGCATCTTTTTGCCCATGGATACCCAGCAATTGGGCGTTGCCGCTGAGCGACTGGAACTCGCGGATGAACGCCTTGTCCGGCGCTTCCGGCTTCGGAGCCTCGCCCCCGGCGGCATCGGCGAGTTTCAACATGGCGTCGAGGAAGGCACCGGCCGCCTCGCCTTCCTTCCCGCTGGTTGTCTTTACGTCGGCGCGCTGGAAGAGCGCCTTGAGGTCGAGCCGTTGCGCGACATTGAGGGGCGGGACATCGACGAAGAAGCTGGCGATGCCGATTTGGTTTTGCGGGATCCCCTGGGCCTGGACGGGCTGGTTGTTGAGGGTCGCGCGGAGGTTTCCGGCCACCGTCAGCACTAGGAGGGCGCCGTCGATGGCATCCTGCGGCCATCCATAGGGGGCCGCCTTGAAGGCGTCGCGGATTTCGCGGCCCTTTTTGCCGGCGCCCACGAATTCGAGGATCCGGCGGCAAACGGGGTGACTCACGACGTCGCCGGCATGGTTGACCATCGCGAGGGCACCGACGTCCCCGGCCTTGGCCTTGGTGACCACCTGCCCCCAATTCGAGTGGTCTGCCTCACCGAATTTGTCGAACAACCGTTCGAGGGCGCTACCAGTGGAATCGCCTACCTTGTCGGCAAGTTCGAGTCCGTTGGCTTCATTGCCTCCGCCCAGAAACACCTTCGCGGCCTCGACGACCTTGCCGACCAACTCCGTCACCCGGTTGCCGGCAATCTCCAGTTGGGTCTCGATTGCCTTGCGAGCCTCGATCGCTTCGGGGGTGGTGGCCGCGCCGTGGGAATCAAGAGTCTCCTGGGCGGCGATAGTCGAGGCGATGGCTTGGCGGAGTTCCTCGTGGGAGAGTCGAGGGAGATAACCGAAAAGCATCGGGCTGTTCACCCCCGCCGCCCGCGCATCGTTGAGCACCGTCTTTTCGTCATCGCTCCAACCGTCTCGAATCCAGAGGGTGATTTCCTCGGCATTCGTCGGTGGGCGACTCGAGGAAAGTTCCACGGCGAGCTTTCGCGGTTGGCGCGAGGCCCCTTGTTGCGGGGAAACCGTCCGCAGGGCGGAACGGGCATTCGCCCGCAGGAACTCGGACCGCTTTTCGTTGATACGGCCGTCGTCGTTGAGGACGGCGGTCCGGCGGCGATTGAAGTCGTGCGTCCAGACGGCTCCTTCTCGGGTTTGCAACCGGTACTCATTCTCGACCGCCATCAACTGGCCGTTGTCGACGAGTTGCTTGAGCAGTACGGGAACCCGCTGTTCGAGCCTGGTCCGGTCGTTCTTGAGGTCGCCGACGAGGAGGTCGACGAGGGTGTCGGCGTTCGCCCGGACTCCTTCGTCGCTTCCGGCGGTACGCGGGAGCTTTCCGATGAGAAAGGTCAGGGCGCAGAGGCTTGAACGAAGGTCACCATCCGGCGTGCCGTCGCGTTGTTTGCGGATCGTCTCGTCGTATTCGCGTTCGATTTGGCCGGAATTAAGCAGGTCGGTAGCAATCTGGTCGTAGATGAAATCGGCCGGCACGACCGTTCCGATGTCTTCGGCCGCCGTTTTTCGGGCTGCCTCAAAGACAATCTGAAGCTGGGACCGGAGTTGGGCCTTGGTGCCCGAGTGATCGGTATTGCGAAGGACTTTCTCCCAGAAACGTCGGCGGGTCGGCAGGAGCGGATAGTCGGCCACGAAGTGGGCTTCGTCGGCCGTGGTCGTCGCCAAGCGACTGGCCTGGAGGTGGCGGGCAATTTCGCCGTGGTTTTTGTCCATGCACTCGCGCAGGGCGGCCTCATGCTCCGGCCTTTTGCGAAGGACCGTCTTCCGAATGACGCTCTCCACGTCGGAATCGGAAAGCTGGACGTTGACGGTGAATCGGGCCTTGAGGCGCTGGAGAGCCGGCGTGCTGGCCAAGGCCGACTGGCCCGTGCCGACGAGCAGAAGTCGGTTGTTCAGGTCGGTGCAGCAGTGCTCGGCGATCTCCTGGAGATCGTGGGCGCGCTGGACGGTTTGGCCGATGAACTGTTGGACCTCGTCCACGACCAGAAGCGTGCAGGGAAGCTGCGATCCATTGCCGAAGATACGGCGAACCGTGTCGAGGGCGTCGGCGATCGTGGGAGAAGCGTTGTCCTTGAATTGCTCGCGAATGGCGGCTTGGGCGTTGGCCGGCGTTCCCAACTTGGGATCGGCCGCCACCAAGGCTTCCGCGAGCACGGTCGAGAGCTTCAGACTCGCCACTTCCTTGGCCAGGGTCTTGCCTTTCTTGGCGAGAAATTCGGTAACCGGCCCATCGAACCGGTGTTCGCGGAGCCAGAGGATGAACTTGGCTTGGGCCGTGTTCTCGGGGAGTCCGGCCGCCCGGAGTACCAACTGGATGAATGCGAGGCGGACATTGCCCATGTCGCCCGCCCCAAGGGTTCCCGCGGCAGCCCGCAGGCCGCCGCACGCCTTGGAACGGGTGGACAATTCGGCGAGCAGATCGTTGACATCGGACGGCAGTTTGACAAGCGACCTCGCCGTGGCCCCGTCCGCAAAACGGAAATCCTCCCAGAGGTAGCGGAGGACTTTGACGAGGTGGGATTTGCCGCTGCCGAAGAACCCGCTGACCCAGGCGGCCTGCTGCTCCTCGCGGTTCAACCCTTTGAGGTAGGCGTCGAGAATCCGGACCAAGCCCTTGGCGTATTCGCCGTCGCAAACGAAGGTCTCCAACTCGAATCTGAGCGTGCGGACACGGCGCGCCCGCTCTTCGTCCGTCTCCTGCCCGATCTCCGAAACCTTGGCGACACCCTGGTTGAGGATTTCGAGTGTCGTGGGGTCTTTGAAGTAGATCTCGCGGTTTTTCATGCGATGAGAAAATTCTCCGAGGAGGTGATGGGGACCGCCATGTAATTGAACCCGTCTCGGGCATCCATGAACCGATAGACGTTTTGGCGGTATTCCCCGGGAAAGAACACGAGAAGCCGCCCTCGGATGCTCTCCTCGACCCGGCCTATGAGTCGGGAGACCTTCATATAATCGAAGAGCGACGCGAGCCCGACCACGGCGACCACCGCGTTGGCATCCGCATTCTCGCCACCGCAAGCCGCTTGGATCCGCCGAGCAGCCAAAACCTCCAACTGGTCGTCGTCGCACGCGAAGAACTCGGGCTCCCGAAACGCGGCTTCCCGGTATTCATGGCTGGCCATCCAGGTGGGGAGGACATCGGTCAGATCCACGGCGGTCCAGCCATGGCCGGATTCGCGGGTCATGTTTTCGAAATGCTGGATGCGGGCCCGAACCTTCCGCTCTTCGGCCGGGGGATAGACGGCAAACCAAATCCGCTGCATGCCGGCGATGTTCCTGGACCACGGCAGCCGGACCTGTCGGGCATAGTTTTGAAGCAGACGGTCCGTGGAGTTCATGGAGTGGGTGAAAGGGACCCTACGAGATTGGGGAAGTTGATTTCAACAACCTCGCCAATCGCACGAAGATTGATCAATCCCATGCGGTGCGCTTCGAAGCCCAGAGCTCTACCCCGTTCGGGATCCAGTTCGATGGACCGACACCAAGGGCTCGCGAAG
>CANJSG010000051.1 GCA_947476875.1 Verrucomicrobiota bacterium
CTACGATGATCGCGGCCATCCTAGGGCACTCATTCGCGCCCTGACGAATTGGCGCAGCGCCTCGGAGGATCGGCGTCTTGGGATCATGGTCCACGAGATATGGTTGCCCTCCCTCGTCCGTCGCCGCGAATGGACGATCTATCCCCGGCAGTATTTGGGTGCGCGCCGCCTGTTCCGTCGGGCCGACGCCGTCTTCGTCAACAACCGTCGCTCGGCCGAAAAGGTTTTGCGCCTGCGCGGCAAAGCCGTGGACGCGCTTCTGCCCGTTTTCTCCAATTTCGGTGAGCCTGCTCTCGATCCCGCTGCCCTAACGGCCCGGGATCCGGGTCAATGGGTCGTTTTCGGCTCGGCCGGCCGCATCCTGCGGTCCCTCCGCTCCTTCTCTACTGCGCTCTCGCCCTCGTCCTCGTTCTCGCGCTCCGTCACGCACCTGTCGGTCCTTGGCGGAAAACCCTCCGACGAAATCCGCGCACTCCTCGCCGCGTTGCCGTTTCCTTCGAGCTACCGTCCCGACCTCGCCTCGGACAAACTCTCAGCCGCCTTGCTCGGCGAAACCTGGTCCTTCATGGACTACGACGACGGCTTGCGCACCGAACCATCCCTCCTGTTCAAGTCGGGCGTCTTCGCCGCCATGCTCGCCCACGGCGTGATTCCGGTTCTCGCCGAAGACAGCGGCCCCTTAGTCATCGAAGGCGAGCGCCTCCCCGGCATTCTTTCTTGTCCGGATATTTTCTCCGGTCTCCCACATGCGGAACGCCGCAACCGCCTCGTGCTGTCCAACCGCGACTGGTATGACAAGCACATCTCCGTCCGACGCCACGCCGAAGCGGCTACATCATTCCTGTAACTCAGAGCCGCGAACTCGATTTGAATAGTCACCTAATGCGTTGATGGCACACAAAAGAATTCGTCTGAACAATGATTTGGGCGCCTGCTATCGCAAATTGCCTTGAACGGCTCCATCAAGCCTGGCCGGGACAATAAAGCTAAACAAAGACCTCATATTCCATACAAAACCGATGCTAACTCAATTCAAACGCAAGCTAAGGCAGATGATCGGACGACGTCTGCACTGGAACTGGAGGCTTTCAAGCGGAGCCTGTCCCGACCTCTCGATTCTGTCGGACTGGCATATGTTTTGCGACATTTTCGTTGATCGCGAGTATGAGCCCGCGTTTGGACCGTTCTTCGGGGACATCTCAACCCAATCTACCGCCTACATACTGGATCTTGGGGCGAACGCTGGTATGTTCACTCTCTTCCTCACCCATGAACATGCGCGCCGTCAGTGCGGAGGCCGTCTGGAGATAGATTGCGTCGAAGCGGATCCAGAAACAGTGCGTCGGCTTACGCAGAACCTTGCCAGACTCGATCCGAATCTTGCGACAGCCCGTATCTGGTCGGGCTTGGCTGGAAAAAGGAGTGGAACCGCCACACTGCAGCGACACTCGTCGGACCACTCTTCGTCCGTCATGACTGCATCGGGTCATCGCGGGGGTGTCAGAACCGGTTATCTGGATCTGGAAAAACTTGTTGGAGCGCGCACCCGGATCGATCTCTTGAAAGTCGACATAGAGGGATCGGAATTCGATCTCGTTGCGGCATATCCAAGTCTCTTCGCGCGCACACGACACCTGGTCATCGAGCTTCACCGGGAATTTGGAGATGCCGACCATCTCCGTTCGCAACTGGCGGCGGACTTCGGATCAGAACTTCTACTGAAACAGACCGACCAAGTATTGGTTGTTCACTTTTGGAGAACCGGCGGCCCGTAAAAACCTAGACCCGAATCCGCGCATACTATGGCAACAGGGATTCACCAGCGGTTATCGGATTAGATTGGGTTTAAATCGTTTCATCGGGGACCTCGCCATACCCCTCACAAGGCAGCTGGCAGCGTCGCGCCCGGCAGCTGGGCCCCGCGTTCCATCTTCGTCCTTCGAAACAACGGCCGCGGCGACACCCTGCTCGTCGGCCATTTCCAAAATGAAGGCCCTTCCGCCCAAAACAAAAAGGGACGCCCTGTGCGGGCGTCCCGTGCGTTTGGAGGCTGAACCGTTCCAGCGATGGTCCCGGGTCGAGACCACCGGATGGACCGGCGAATCCGCTTTAGGCGGCTTTGGTCGTCTTAGTCGTGTCCCTCGGCGATTTGGGCGCCTTGGGCGAGGTGGCCACTTCGAAACCCCAGCCACCGAGGGTCTGTTCGTTGCCCTTGTGGATGCCGGTGAGCAGGTCGCGGGCGGCGGTGACGAAGTGCCGGATGGTTACGGGCGTCAGGGTGCCGCTGATGCCGAGGCAGAGGTCGCGGTCCTGGGTGGCCTTTTCCGCCTGCCGGTAGAGCTCCTTGGACGCCTTGTTCCGGTCGTCCGCATTGGAGAGCTTGGTGATGATTTGGGGCACGTTGGGCAGGCTGTTCAACGGGCTGGCGGCCCCGTCCGTCTCGTGCTTGGACAAGATGGCGCTGGCCAGGTCGATGAGGTCGTCGGGGTTGGTCGGAATGGTGATGCGAAGCGCGGGCTTTGCCATGTTCAGCCTTTGGGTTGAGTTGTTATTTACGAAAGCCTCCGGAATCCTTGCTTCGGGAGACTGCAAAAACTGAAAAAATTCCAGGCCATTTGCCAAGTAATTTTCATCAGAACCTCCTACCCTGAAACACTTTCTCAAGAATGAGGATTCAATACGCAATCCTGAATCTTCCGGGCGCAACATTGATTTTTAATTGTCCAAGATTTGCTCCGGTTTCTCCCGCCGTGAACCTCCTTTCCCTGATCCCGCTTTCCCATTGTGCAGGCCCGGTGTCTTCGGGTTCAGGCCCGCTCCGAGAAATGGCAACAATGATTCCGCCGGGAAAGGGAATGGCTTCGCCGACCCGGGCCTTGAATCTCCCGGCCGCATTCCCGCGAAGGCTGGGTCTCCTCCGGAGCTTTCGAGCATCGACCCACCAAACTCAAAGCCCCTGCTCTGGGCTGTTTTTGGCCGCATCTCCGGTGCCATGGCACACAGTCGGGCACGGATGAAGACACGCCGCGATTTCTACCCGACCCAGCCCAATCCTGCCTGTCTGTCATGAGCCTCTCCCGTTCCATCGCCGATCTGGCCTTCCGCGTGGCCAAGCCGTTGCTGGCTCCGCGTCCCGGCAGCGGGGCTCCGCGTTCCATCTTCGTCCTCCGCAACAACGACCTGGGCGACACCCTGCTCTGCACCCCGCTCTTCGCGGCGTTGCACCGGCTGTTTCCCCACGCGCACCTCGCGGCAGGCATCGGTCCGTGGGCCGTTGATCTGCTCGCAAACAACCCGCACGTCCACGAGGTCGTCCCCATCAGCGCCCCGTGGCACAACAAGTTCACCACGCCCCCGCCGCAATCCCGCGCCCGGTCGATGCGTTACCTCCGGTCCAGCCCGGAGGTGGCGGCGCTCGCGCAACGGCGTTTCGACCTGGGGATCGACGTCGTCGGCAGCTACGAGGGATCGCTCCTCCTCCTCAAAACGCGGATGGCGCGGCGGATCGGCGTGAAGGGTTATGCCGGCGGCCACACGGCCTGCACGCACTTCATTCAATTCGACGGCGCCGAACATGTCGCCCACACCGCTCTGCGCCTGGCCCGGCGGGCGGGCGAGGCCTGCACGGGGCCGGGGAATTCCCCGCCACCCGCATCGATCGCCGACATCGAACCGAGGGCGCAGCTTTTCCTGACGGAGACCGAGAAGGCCCGGGGGAAGCGGTCTGGCAGGGGTTCGGCGGCTCACGGAAACGCATCATCATCGGGCCCACAGGGGGCTTCGTCGAGAAGTGCTGGCCGGCGGAACGGTATGCCGCCTTGATCGAACGCCTGTCGAAGCGGGCCGACGCCCCGGCCATCGCCATCGTCGGGGGCCAGGGCGACGGAGAACTGGGAAACCGCCTGGCCGCAGCGGCACCCAATGGCGTCGCCCGCAGCTTCTGCGGATCGCTCGCCCTGCGGGAAACCTTCGCCCTCGTGGCCTCGGCCGACGCGGTGGTCTGCAACTCCAGCATGCTCCTCCACGTGGCCGGGGCCTTCCACAAGCCCAGCGTGCTGCTGCTGGGGCCGTTCTATGCCGCCACGCGGGAACACGTCCTTCAATGGGGTTACCCCGAAACCACCGCCCTCGGCCCCGAGCTCGCAACGCCGAGCCTCGCCGAACCCGCCGAAGCCGAAGCCGCGCTGCTGCGGCTTGGATTGATCCATGGATGAGCGAACCCGCCGTAACGAACTCGCAAAGGCTCCCGCCGAGCCTTTGTAGGCCGTGCGTCCTCGCGCGGCCAAGAGGTGCTCTATCTTGCGAACGGAGCGAAGAAAAGCCCACTGGCCGGGCAAGGATGCCCGGCCTACGCACCTGGTAGGGCAAAGCTCCTGCCGAGCCGCCTCGAATCTCTCTCTACAAACACGGCTCGCTACGACGGCAATGTCATACTGCGAATGCAGATTGTCCGCGCCGGATGGGAGCGCGTCCGACGCCTGCGTTGGAGCGCCAGTTTCGACGCGCTGGAAATATTCTACCGGCGCTTGACCGGTCTTGCCGCATGAGGCTCCGCCGCCAGCCGAACAAGTTAGCACCATGCTGACCCACATCACACCCCGCTTCGCCCCGCAAATCGACGGAGTCGGCGACTACGCCCGTCTGTTGGCGAGAGAATTGGAACGGACGCACGGCTGGCCGAGCCGGTTTATCGTGGGCGAACCCGCCTGGGCCGAAGCAGGAAAAACCGGCGCGCCGGCTGGCGAATTCCCCGCCACCGCCGTTTCACGACGCGACGCCGCAGCCTTGAGCACCGCCATCGCGGACGCGGAGGTGATCGTGCTCCACTACGTTTCCTACGGCTACAATTCGCGGGGCGTGCCGTTCTGGGTGAACCGGGCCATCCGGCGCTGGAAACAATCCGCAACCGCTGAAAAACCGCGCCGATTCATCATCGTTTTCCACGAACTGTGGGCCTCGGGGCCGCCTTGGCGCAGCGAGTTTTACCTCGGGCCGGTTCAAAAATATTTGATCCGCGAACTGCACGGCCTCGCCGACGGCAGCATCACCAGCACACCCAACATGCACCGGCGGCTCGACGCCCTCAGCCCCGGGAAAACCAAGTTCGCGCCCATCCCCAGCTGTGTGCAACCACCGGCACTCGCGCAGCGTCGCTGGCACACCGGCGGCCCGGTGACCGTCGTGATCTTTGGACAGCAAGCTTCCCGAAAATTGACCGTGGAAACCCACGCGCCGCTGATCCGTGCCCTGCACGCGGCGGGCCTGCTAAAGGAGCTGCGGGCCGTCGGCAAGGGCTGCACGGGCGGCCCAAACCCGAGCGCCGACGTGGCCGCGCTGCGGAAAATCCTTCCTGCCGAGGTGATCTCCACGCAGCGCGATCTGCCGCCGGAGGCCTTGGCCGCCAGCCTGGCCGAGGCGGACCTGTTCCTGACCTATTATCCGTCGGCTTTCCTGTGCAAATCCAGCGCCCTCACCGCGGCGATGGCGTGCGGCTGCCCTCCGGTCTTGCCCGAAACCAACGAGGCCTACCCGCTCGTTCCCGAGCGGGAAGTGTTGGCCTGTGATGGTTCCGCAACCGCGATCAAGCGCATCATCACCCTCATTCAGACCGGCCAAATCGAGCGCCTGGGCCGCGCGGCGCGGGCCTGGTATGATGCCCACGCCACTTGGGAGCGAACCACCGAAGCCGTGGCCCAACACCTCCGCGCCCCGCACGTTTGATCGACCGCCCGAAATGAATCCCGTCACATCGCTCTATCTCGACCTGATCCGCGCACTCGCGGCAGTCGTAGTCTTCCTTCATCACGGTGGGATGGGATTTTTCTCGGATAACTTGGGCTGGCTGCCGCCGACCGGCCACGAAATGGTCGTGGTGTTCTTTGTGTTATCCGGATTCGTGATCGCCTTCAGCGCAGACCGGGCGCCTGGTTCGTGGCGCATCTTCGGGGCCGACCGCCTGTCGCGCCTTTGGTCCGTCGCGTTGCCAGCGCTGCTCTTGTCCGCGCTGCTCGACTTCATCGGACACCGCCTCGCCCCGGACGTCTACCAGGCGCAAGCCGCGCTGGACCATGCGCCGGTTCGGTATGGTCTCGCGGCGACCTTTCTGAACCAGTCATGGCATCTGGCGAGCAAACCCGGCAGCAACGGCCCCTTCTGGTCGTTGGCCTACGAGTTCTGGTATTACGCGCTATTCGCCGGTTGGTTCTACGCCCGCAGCATGTTCGGAAAGATTGCCGCCGTGATTATTTTCATCGTCTTCACCGGTTGGAAAATCGCCCTGCTGCTGCCGGTCTGGCTGCTCGGCGTGGGGGTCTTCCAATTATGCCGGAAAGCCACGGTTTCCGCGGCGCTAGGTTGGTGCATGGCCCTGGTCGGTGGAGGGATGGGCTTTGTCTGGGCGTTCGGCATCGTCCCGATTCCCCTGCTCCCGGTGCATTGGCAGGCACATGCGCCCCATTTTTTCTCCAGCCGGTTCATTCCGGATCTGTTGCTCGGCCTGGCGGTAGCGATCCATTTCGTCGGCTTGGACGCGGCGTTGCGCCGCAGGTCTGGTCCTGACAAGGGCCATTGGTGCCATCGTGCGATCCGTTGGGCCTCGGGGCGGTCCTTTTCTCTCTACCTGTTCCACATGCCGATCCTCGTCTTCATCTCCGGTGTCGTTTCCTACGATCGATCATCCACAATAGCGGTCATGGGACTGCTGCTGGCGACCCTTCTCGTCGTTTTGGTTCTCAGCGAACTGACCGAGCAAAGGCGCGATCCCTGGCGCCGATTGATGCGCCGCTTGTTCAGCGTTCCGGAAAAGATCGTCCGGGCCTGACCTTCCCAGCCCCATCCAATGCGCATCCTGGTTTCCTCGCATTTCTTCGCCCCCAGCGTGGGAGGCATCGAACTGGTCAGCGGCATCGTGGCCTCTGAGCTCCACGCTCGGGGACATGAAGTCCGCGTGATCACGCAGACACCCGATCCGGAGGCGGCGGCCCAGCTGCCGTTTCCCGTGTTTCGCCAACCCGAACGCGGCGAGATCATGGCCCAGATCAGGTGGTGCGAGGTCTATCTCCAGGGCAACATCAGCCTCGCGACGCTCTGGCCCGCGCTGCTTTCCCGGAAGCCCGTCCTCGTCGTCCACCACACCTGGATCTCGCGGGTCGATGGGCGCATCGCGTGGCAGGATCGGCTCAAGCTTTTCGCCACACGGTGGGTTCGGCGCAACCTCGCGGTTAGCAAGGCCCTCGCGGCCACGATCCCGGCCAAGTGCGGGGTGATCGCCAACCCGTATCGCGAAGACGTCTTCACGGAAGATTCCGCCGCGGTTCGCGACCGTGACCTCGTCTTCGTGGGCCGCCTGGTCTCGGACAAGGGATGCTCCATCCTGCTGGAGGCACTGGCCCGTCTCGCCGCGGATGCGATCCGGCCCGCTCTCACGGTGGTGGGCTCGGGGCCGGAACTGGAGAACCTCAAAGCGCAGGCCATGTCGTCGGGACTCGTGGGGCAAGTCGTTTTCGCCGGGCAGAAGACGGGGCCGGAACTGGCCACCCTGCTCAACCGGCACCGCATCCTCGTGGTGCCTTCGTTGTGGCAGGAACCGTTCGGCATCGTGGCGCTCGAAGGCATCGCCTGTGGCTGCGTCGTGATCGGCTCAGCGGGCGGAGGGTTGCCCGATGCCATCGGGCCGTGCGGCGAAACCTTTCCCAACGGCGATCACCGGGCCCTTGCGGAACGCCTGCGGGCGCTGCTGGCAGATCCGGTTGGCCTCGCTTCCTACCGGGTCGCGGCGCCGGGCCATCTGGCCAAACACACCCGCGCCGCCGTGGCCGAGGCGTATGTCCGCGAGCTCGATGCCATCCGCCCACCGGTCCGGTAGATCGGCGGGCCGCGTTCCCTCGAGGCCGACAGGCACGCCTTGAACAATTCCCCAGCCGCCCCACGCTGGCCCGCGACGGTTCAAATCCGATGCTCCTGATCTCACATCCCACGGGAAACACGTTTGTCCGCGCTCTAATGGAAGCGACGGACCAATCGAAGCGGCTCGGGCTGTTCGCGACCGCGCTCGGGTTTTCCGGAACGCCAGGCTGGTTCGGTCTCCTGCCGGCTTCGTTACGGAGCGAGCTGGTCCGCCGTTGCTACGCCGTTTCGCCGGATAAGATGGCGACCTCGCCCCTGCGTGAAACGGCCCGCCTGGCTTCGCGAAAACTCGGCTGGCAGGGATTATCCCGCCACGAGACCGGGTGGGCCTCGGTGGATTCGGTCTACCGCCATCTCGACGCGGGGGTGGCGGCCAAGTTGCCCCGCTGGACGCGCCAACACGCGTTGACCGCGGCCTACGCCTACGAGGACGGGGCCCTTGCCACGCTCACGCAGGCGAAGCGTCTCGGCTTAACAGCGGCGTATGACCTCCCGATCGCCTACTGGCAGACCGTGCGGCGCCTGATGGACGAGGAGGCGCAAAGACTTCCCGAATGGGAACCGACCTTGGGAAGCACGCGGGATTCGCCTGAAAAAATGGAAAGGAAGACGGCGGAGCTGATGACGGCCGACCTCGTGGTCTGTCCGAGCCGCTTCGTCCTCGATTCCATTCCGGAGACGCTGCGCGCCGGACGCCGCTGCATCGTGGCGGAGTTCGGTTCCCCGTCCGTTTCCACGAAGGAGAAGGCGCCGCCGAAGAACCGGCGGATCCGGTTTCTCTTCGCCGGCTCGATGGGCCAGCGCAAGGGGTTGGCGGATGTCTTCGCCGCGTTCCGCCTGTTGAAACGCTCCGACATCGAGCTGGTCGTGCTGGGATCGCTTCTCATGCCCCTGGAGTTCTACCGCAGACACGGCGGGGACTTCACCTACGAGCCGCCCCGTCCCCATTCCGAAGTCCTGGAGCTGATGGACTCGTGCGATGTCCTCCTCCTTCCGTCCATCGCCGAAGGCCGCGCCCTGGTCCAGCAGGAGGCGATGAGCCGGGGCCTGCCCATCATCGTGACGCGCAATGCGGGCGGCGAAGATCTTGTGGAGGAGGGCCGGACCGGGTTCCTTGTGCCCATGCGCTCACCGGAAACGCTCGCGGAAAGGATCAACCGGGTGGCGGATCATGCCGATCAGCTGCCGGACATGGCCCGCGAAGCCCGCCGCAAGGCGGCGGAGTTTTCCTGGGCCGGTTATGCCGCCAAGATCATGGCCGCCGTGGATCCGGAAAACTCGACCCAAGTTCGATGACACAGGTTCAGACCAGAGCAGTCGGCGCAATGGCTCCTCCCGAAGCGGGAGGCCGTGGGACGGCCGTTTCGCCCAACGAAGCCTCCGGCGCTCAACCCGGTTCCGGCGTTGTGCCGGGCACGATGCTCCGGATGACCAAGGGACTCATCTGGCTCTACCTGATCCTCTGGCTGTTCGAGGGCACCCTGAGGAAGTGGTATCTCGTTTCCCTCTCCGACGTGCTTCTGATCATCCGTGATCCCGTCGTCATCCTGATCTACCTGACCGCAGCCTCCTGCCGCGGTTTCCGCATCAATTTCTTCAACGGGGCCGTGCTGGTCCTGGGCATCGCGTCCTTCGTGGCGGGAACCCTCGTGCTGGGGAATCCGCTCGTGGCCGGCTTCGGGTTTCGCGCCAACTTCCTCCACCTCCCGCTCATTTTTGTCATGGGCGCCGTGCTCAACGGCGATGATCTGCGGAAGATGGGCAAATTCCTCCTCGTCCTGGCCCTTCCCATGGCCCTCATCATGGCGAAGCAATACCAGTCGGACATCGATGACTGGTGGAACCTCGGGGCCCGTGGCGGCCGCATGATCGTCTCCGTCGGCGGCAAGGTCCGCGCTTCGGGCACCTTCAGTTTCATCTCGGGTCCGGTCGCCTTCTACGGATTGGTCTGCGCTTTTTTCATCGGCTTCATCGCCTACAAAACCTGGTTGCGCTGGTGGTTTGCCCTGCCGGCTTTGGCCGCCATCATTCTTGCCGCCGCCGTCGCGGGCAGCCGATCCCTGCTCCTCTCCCTGATCATTGTGGGGGCTTCCTACGGCCTGGGCGCGGTTTTCTTCCCGTCAGCCCTCAAGAAGTTCGGCAAATGGATCGCGGCGGGCGTGGTTATTTTTCTCATCGTCAGCGTGTTCGACGTCTACAAGGAGGGGCTGTCCACCACGACCGAACGTTTCAACGGCGCGACGGAATCCGAGGGCGGCCTGCTGGGCTCCCTGTCCCGGCTCTTGTCGCCGATGTTCATCACGATCGGCACCCTCGCCGAGCTGCAGCCTTTGGGGCTGGGGCTGGGGCTGGGCACCAACGCCGGTGCCGCCCTGATGGGTGAACGCGGCAAGTTCCTCCTCGCCGAAAACGAGTGGCCCCGGGTGCTTCTCGAATCCGGCCCGCTTCTGGGTTTCTCCTATCTGCTGTTGCGGTTGGGTTTCGTCCTCTGGGCCATAGGCCGGGGATTCAAGGCCGCCCGCGCCGGGAACCTTTTCCCGATGGCCCTCCTGGGAGCCGCGGGCCAGGGCTTCCTGACCGGCCAGTTCGGCCAGCCGACCAGCTTGGGCGCGGCGGTCCTCGGGATGGGCTTTTTTGTCGCCTCGCTTTCGATGCAGAAACCCCAGGAAATTTCATCACCGCCAGGGACCGGCGACGGGCAGCCGGACGGGAACGGTCCCGAAGACGATGGTCTCCCGCCTCCCCCATCCGAGGAACGCCTGTCCTCGTTTGTCCAGCGCGGTGGTTCCGTCATGGCGGCTTCCTCGCCGTTTGCCGGTCTTCCACTCCGGCGCAAGGCCGTCCGCTCGGCTCCGCGATTCCCGGTGGAGCCTCCGCCGCAGGATCCCCGGCCGGCCGGGTTGCCGGAAGTGAGGCCGGGCGCATTCACGATCCGAAGTCGACGCAAGTCCGATGAACCCTGACGCCCTCCAGATCCTGCTCGTCGGGAACTACCCTGCGGATCGCCAGGAAAGCATGCAGCGGTTTGCGGATGTCTTCCTTCGCGGCCTGCCCCCTATCGGCGTGAAGGTCGAATTGATCCGGCCGGAGATCGTCTGGAACCGCCGGGCAGGTTCCCCGGGGATCGCCAAATGGCTCGGGTATGCGGACAAGTATCTGGCCTTCCCCAAACGGCTGCGCCGCCACATCGCCGCGTCACGGCCGGACGTCGTGCACGTCTGCGACCATTCGAACTCGATGTATCTGCGAAACGCGCCGGCGGGCCGCAGGCTGATCACCTGCCATGATCTCCTCGCCGTGCGCAGCGCCCTCGGGGAAATCCCCCAGAACCCGACCCGCTTTACCGGCCGGAAGCTCCAGACCTGGATCCAATCGGCGCTCGCCGGGGCGGACTTGGTTGTCGCCGACTCCCACGCCACCGGGATGGATGTGGCAAGGTTGATCGCCTTGCCCCCGTCCCGCCTCTCGGTGGTCCACGTCGGCTTGAACCATCCCTACCGCAGGAGGTCCGATCCGGAGATTGCCGCCGCCCTGGAACGCAATGGACTCCAACGCCCCTACCTCTTCCATGTCGGAGGAAACCAATGGTATAAGAACCGCCCCGGGGTTCTCCGCATCGTCGCGGGCGCGCTCGCGACGATGGCGGCCAAACCCAGGCTGGTCATGGCCGGCAAAGCTCCGACCCCGGAGCTCAGATCCCTGGGAAACCGGCTCGGCCTCGGGGTCCATTGGATCGAGGACTGCGACAACGACACCCTGGAGTGCCTTTATTCCGGGGCTTCCATGCTGGTGTTTCCCTCATTGCTGGAAGGCTTCGGCTGGCCGATCGCCGAAGCCATGTCCTGTGGAACTCCGGTCCTGACATCCCGGCGGGCGTCGATGACCGAGGTCGGCGGCGATCTGGCGTATTATGTCGATCCGGCCGACGAACGCGGGGCCTCGGCGATCCTGGCCTCCGCCCTGGACGATCCCGATCTTCCACGGCGCGCCGTCGCGGGTCCGGAATGGGTCCGCCAGTTCTCACCTTCCCGCATGCTCGAACAATACGTCGCCCTGTATCGGAGGCTCGCTCCGGCCGCGCCGCGAAACGGATGAACCTCCTCCACGTCATCCACTCGGCCGACCCGGCGACGGGCGGCCCCATCGAGGCCGTGCGCCAGTTGTCCCGCGTGCATCTGGAACTCGGGCACCGCGTCGAGATCGCCAGCCTCGATGATCCCGCCTCGGGCTTCATTTCCGAGTCGGTGGACATCCCGATCCATGGCCTGGGACCCGGCCGAACCCGCTATGGGTATTCCTCCAAGATGACGCCGTGGATCCGGGCGAACCATTCGCGTTTCGACTCGGTGATCGTCCACGGGATTTGGCAATACCACGGTTTCGCCACCCGCCGCGCGCTGGCGGGCAAACGTCCCTACTTCGTCTACCCCCACGGGATGCTCGACCCTTACTTCAAACGGGCCTATCCGCTGAAGCATCTCAAGAAATGGCTCTTCTGGCCTTGGGGCGACTACCGGGTGCTGCGCGATGCCAAGGCCGTGCTCTTCACCTGCGAGGAAGAGAGGCTGCTGGCCCGGCAAAGCTTCTGGCTCTACCACGCCAATGAAATTGTCGCAGGCCTCGGGACCAGCGCCGCCCCCACGAACAGCGAACAGCAGCGCCGGGCCTTTCTTGGGAAAGTTCCTTCGGTTGCCGGACGGCGCTTCCTGCTCTTCCTCGGCCGCATCCACGTGAAGAAAGGTTGCGATCTCCTCATCGACGCCTTCGCCAAGGCCGCCACCGGTCCCGATGTCCTGCTGGTCATGGCGGGCCCGGACCAGACCGGCTGGAAAGCCGAACTGGAGAAGCGGGCAACCGCCCTCGGCATCGCTGACCGCATCGTCTGGCCGGGCATGCTTGACGGGGATGTGAAGTGGGGCGCCTTCCGTTGCGCGGACGCCTTTGTCCTTCCCTCGCACCAGGAAAACTTCGGATTGGCCGTAGCCGAGGCGCTGGCTGCCGGATGTCCGGTCTTGATTTCCAACAAGATCAATATCTGGCGTGAGATCGAGATCGATGAGGGTGGTTTTGTCGAAACCGATACGACGGAGGGGACACGGAGACTACTCGCCCGCTGGAGCGCCCTGAGCGAAGCGGCACGGGCATCGATGCGAGATAAAGCGACTGCCTGTTTCAACCAACGTTTTGACATCCGTCGATCGGCTATCGCACTTCTGGAGACCGTCCGATGACCGAGTCCAAAAAACAAAACCCGCCAGATCCGGCCTATCGGGCGTCAGGAGAGGCCCACGCCGGACCGAGCTTCTCGCTGGGCAACCGTCTGGGCCGGCTTTGCTGGGGACGGGTGCAAACGACTCTGTTCCAGTGGAGCCCGAGGCCGTTCCACGGGTGGCGAAGGTTCCCGCTCCGGCTGTTCGGGGCAAAGATCGCCCGCTCCTGTCACATCTACCCGGGAGCGGTCATTGGGGCCGAATTGAGCGGCTCCAGGCGGCACTTACTCCTCCGCGATTCCGACCCGATGAGCATGGCTGTCGCCTTGGGACTGCGGGTTCCCTTTCTTGATCACGACCTCGTCAACGACGTGCTCCCCCTTCCAGCATCAACCAAACAGCCCGGAGACCGACCCAAGCCACTGCTCGTGAAAGCGACGGCCGACCTGCTTCCGAACTCGGTTTACGACCGCCCGAGGCAGGGTTTTGTCCTTCCCATGGCCGAGTGGATGCGTGGACCTCTTGCGGCCTTCGTTTCCGAGGGGTTGTCCGGGTTGAAGAGCGATGGATTAATGGAACCCCGATCGGTTGCCGATTCAGAAACCGCGTTCAATTCCGGTCGGCTGCACTGGACCCGCCTCTGGGAGTTGGTGGTTCTCGGACACTCCCTCCGCCGACGATGAGACTCCTCAGGATCATCAGGTCCGCCGACCGGGAAAAGGGCGGCCCCATTGAAGGCATCATCCAATCTGGACTGGCCCTCAAGGCCCTTGAGCACGAAGTCGAAGTGCTCTCGCTCGACGCCCCGGACCGATCGTTCCAAGAATCCTTCCCTTTGCCTCTTCACTGCGTCGGCCATGGAAGTCGAGGCTACGGATACTCGCGGAATTTCGTGCCGTGGCTCATTAGGAACGGAAAAACCTACGACGGCGTGATTGTGTCAGGCCTTTGGCAATACCCCGCCTTCGGAACCTGGAGGGCCGCGAGAACGGCGGGGTTCGGCTATTGGGTTTTCCCGCATGGAATGCTCGATCCGTGGTTCAAACACCACTACCCACTGAAGCATCTCAAGAAATGGCTCTACTGGCCTTGGGCCGACTACCGGGTGCTGCGCGACGCCAAAGCCGTGCTCTTTACCACCGATGAAGAGCGGCTGCGGGCCCGGAAAAGCTTTTGGCTCTACCGGTGCCATGAGGAAGTCGTGAGTTACGGAACAGCCGCCCCACCCGACCGCGATGCGGAACAGCGCGCGAATTTCGCCCGCAAAGTCCCCGCCCTAGCCGGAGAGCGCTTCCTTCTTTTTCTGGGTCGGATCCACCCAAAGAAGGGCTGCGATCTCCTGATCCGAGCCTTTGCGAAATCGGCGGCCGGTGAACGTCCCCTGCAACTTGTGATTGCCGGGCCGGACGAAACCGGTCTGGGAGCAGACATGCGAAAGCTTGCTCTGGAACTGGGTGTCGCCGACAGGATCCATTGGCCGGGGATGCTGCAAGGCGACACAAAGTGGGGGGCATTCCGGGCATGCGAGGCGTTCATTCTTCCCTCCCATCAGGAGAATTTCGGGATCGCGGTGGCCGAGGCCCTCGCAGTGGGCAGGCCAGTTCTCATATCGAACAAGGTCAACATCTGGCGGGAAATCGCCGCCGACCAAGCCGGATTTGTGGCCGCTAATACGATTTCAGGAACCGAGGAATTGATTTCAAAGTGGGTTACGACCTCGTCGATGGACCGAGCCGCGATGGGCCGTAATGCCCGCCGTTGTTTCGAAAACCGGTTTGAAATCAACCGTGCTGCGGAGCACTTGCTCCGAATCGTCACCAGTCCCAAGAATGGCCATTCCATGTTGAAAACTGATGGATAGCGTCCAACCACCATCAGGCCCCAATCCCGGCTATCGGGCGTCAGGAGAGGCCCACGCCGGACCGAGCTTCTCGCTGGGCAACCGTCTGGGACGGCTTTGCTGGGGACTGGTGCAAGCGACTCTGTTCCGGTGGAGCCCGAGGCCGTTCCACGGGTGGCGGAGGTTCCTGCTCCGGCTGTTCGGAGCAAGAATCGCCCGCTCCTGTCACATCTACCCGGGAGCGGTCATTTGGGCGCCGTGGAATCTCGAGTGCGCGGAGGAAGTGGGCGTAGCCAGCGGCGCCATCCTTTATACCCAGGCCCGGATCACTCTGGGACGCCGGGCGGTGGTCTCCCAGGGAGCGCATCTGTGCTCCGGCAGCCACGACTACGAGGACGGGGGATTTCCGTTGTTCGCCAAACCGATCTCCGTCGGAGCCTACGCTTGGTTGGCCGCCGAGTGTTTTGTGCAACCCGGCATCACCATCGGCGACGGGGCGGTGGTTGGAGCACGGTCGGTGGTCACGAAGGATGTTCCGGAGTGGACGGTCTGCGCGGGGCATCCTTGCAAGCCAATCAAGCCGAGACTCTGGCGCCCCGATAGTGACGACAGCGGCAAAAACGCCCAGCGGCAGACACCCCGCCCATAACGCGGGGCACCTTATTTGACCGAAGCATGACGAAAGTCCCGGTTTCCATCCTCATACCGATCAAGAACGAGGCGAAGAACCTCCCTCGCTGCTTGGCGGCGGTCGCGTGGGCGGACGAGATCTTCGTCGTCGACTCGAACAGCACTGACGGATCGCAGAAGATCGCCGAGGAACACGGAGCCAAGGTGGTCCAGTTCGTTTTCAAGGGCACTTGGCCCAAGAAAAAGAACTGGTCTCTTGAGCACCTGCCCTTCACCCACGAGTGGGTCTTCATCCTCGATGCGGACGAGGTGATGCCGCCTGAAAGCGCGGAGGAGTTCCGCCGCATCGTCACTGGAACGGGAGGACCGAACGGCTGGTGGATCAACCGTCGCTTCATGTTCATGGGGCAGTGGCTCAAGCATGCCTATTACCCGAATTGGAATCTCCGCCTCTTCCGCCATCGCGTGGGCCGCTACGAGAAACTGACCGACGTGGACACGGCGAGCGGCGACAACGAGGTCCACGAACACGTCATCGTCCAAGGCGAGACCGATCGCCTGAAGTGCGAGATGGACCACTACGCGTTTCCGTCGGTGGAGGTGTTTGTCGAGAAGCACAACCGCTACTCCAATTGGGAAGCCCGTGTCGCTCTGGACCATCATCTCAAAGGCAGCGGCAGCCAACTCCAGAGCAAGGAGGTCGGACTTCGGAGACGGCTCAAGCAGCTGTCGCAGAAGCTCCCTTTTAGACCGCTGCAACGTTTCCTCTACGTCTACGTGTTCCAGAGGGGATTCCTCGACGGCCGCGCCGGATTCTACTTCGCCCGGCTGCACGCGTTCTATGAATTCCTCTGCGTGGCCAAGACGCATGAGTTGAAGAAACAGGCGGACAAGTCTTCATGAAGATCACTGTCTGGGGGATCAACTACTCGCCCGAAGTGACGGGCATCGCGCCCTACAACGTGGCGTTGTGCCGGCACCTGAAAGCTTCCGGCCACGACGTGCGGATGGTGACCACGTTCTCCTACTATCCGACCTGGAAAAAACTGCCGGAAGACAGCGCTCGGCTTTATCGCACGGACCAAATCGACGGGGTTCCGGTTCATCGGTGCTGGCACTTTGTCCCGGCAAAACCGAGCGCCCTCAAGCGCATCCTCCATGAGGCCAGTTTCATCGCGACCTCCTGGCTTCGTCTGCTCTTTCTTCCTCGCGCCGATGTCTACGTCGTGGTCTCCCCTCCCCTGCTCCTCGGGTTTGCCGCCTGGGTCCTCACCGGGATCAAAAGAGCACCCTTCGTCTTTCATGTTCAAGACCTCCAACCGGACGCGGCGGTAGGACTGGGAATGTTGAAGCCAAGCCTCCTGACTAAGGCTCTCTATTGGCTCGAATCTTTCGCCTACCGAAAGGCGGCGCTCGTTTCAGGAATCTGTGCCGGAATGATGAGGGCCTTTGAACGGAAAGGAGTTCCCTCCTCGAAGACCTACCTGTTCTTCAACGGAGTCGAGATCGCAACCGCTTCCGCATCCGCAACGCCCATGGCGGGTGTTTTCCGCTCGTCCCACGGCCTTGGCCCAGACGCCTTCTTGGCGATCTATTCGGGCAATCTCGGAGTGAAGCAGGGCCTCGGCATCCTGCTGGATGCGGCCGCTCTCGTGACGAAGAAATCCGTCCGAATCGTCATCTGCGGCGACGGTGCCGAGCGCACCCATTTGGAAGCCACCGCAAAGGCCCGGGGGCTGGGCAACGTGGTATTCCTCCCACTACAACCAACGGAGAAGTATCAGCAGATGCTGGCGGATGCCGACGTCAGCCTGATCACGCAGCAGAGTGGAACGGGCCAGTTCTTTTTCCCAAGCAAGCTGCTGAGCAATCTTTCCGCCGGGAAAGCCGTGGTGACTGTGGCGGACCCGGACTCCGAACTGGCTCTCGCCCAAATTGCGGGATCGTTCGGGTTCAACGTCCTCCCTAGTCGCCCGGATCAATTGGCCCAGCTGCTTGAGTCCCTTGCCGACCGACGCAGCGAGCTGCCTGCGCTGGGGGAAAACGGCCGGGCCTTTGTTTCGCGATTCGCTTTCAGCAGAGTCCTCGGAGACTTCGAAGCGCAGCTTGGGCGGATCGCCAAGGCCTGACCCGATCAGGCGGTAAGGCTTCCGGTCGGAAGCACCGCCATTTTGGGCTTCAGCGGCACCGGGACCGGGCGGCTCAAGGACCGGTAGTCACCAAAGCTCTGGAAGAGATCGGTCATGTCGAGCACGGCGTTCGAGGCCGCTTTCAGATCCTCAGCAACGAGATCGAGAACCCCAGCGGCCGTCACACGAATGCCCTTCCGCCGTAGTTTCAGCGCCAGATGGGCGAAATCCCCGTCGCCGGACACGAGAATGGCATCCTCGGGCCTGATCGACTCGCAAAGGTCGATGGCATCGATCGCCATGAGCAGGTCGACGGTGGCCTTGTAGCTCCCGGCTTCAGCGGGTTTTCCATACTTCCGAACGACAAGGAAGCCATGTTGCTCAAGCCAGTTGAGGAATTTATCGCGCTTCTGCCGCAGTTCGAACCACTCGGGGAGGTTGGGGGGAAGCCCCGCGTAGACGACAAACTCGACGACCGTCCGCTGCTCGGACAGAAACTCGCGGACCCGGGTCCAATCGGTCATTTTGCCAATCAGGTGACCCATCTGGAGCAGATTCGCTTCATCAATGAAAACCAATGTCCTAGCAAGCATGTCGCAAAACCTAACACCCGCAGGACAAAAGCAAAAACAAAAGTGTCGAATCTGCCCTCCTGAAACCGGAACGCAAATTCCCGGACAACTCCCCACTGCGAAAGCTTATTGCGTTGTCATTTACCCCCCAAGCTTCCCGATAACTTAGCGCCATGGTTCTCCAACGCACACGAGGCATTACGATCCTGGCTACTGCCTGTGAGCTCATCCTGCTGTCGTTTGGCTTTTGGGGTTGGTTCCTCGTATCCCAATGGAACTCCGTCGGATCTCTTCCCCTCTCCGCTTACGCAACCTACCACGCCATCATCAGCCTGGGCGTAATCCTGGCTGCCCTGAAGAACGGAGGGGCAACGCAGATATCCCAGGTTTCGTCGGTTCGGACCGTGGGGACCGTGAGGAAGATGACCTACGCCTTGGCCATGCTTTCGATCTACCTGATCGCAACCAAGGACACGATCATGTCGCGTGTCTTCCTGTTCGGTTTCGTGGCGGTTTTTTACGCAATTTCCTACCTCGGACAAATCTGGCTCCCGAACTTCATCAGGAGACTGACGTTTTCCGGAGAGCGGGAAGAGTTGGTTCTGCTCATAGGTCCCTCAAGCAAAGCCGCAGCGCTCAGCGCATGGCTGACAGGAAAGCGGGACATCGGATACCGCGCGGCCGGAATGCTGACCGATGATCCGGCGTTTGGCGGACTCCCGGACTGCAAGGTTCTCGGAACTACGGACGATCTGGAACGAGTCGTGAAGGAGGAGGGGATCACCCAGGTGATTCTCATGGAATTCCCCATGTTCTCCACCGTGATGACCAACCTCATCGGGACCTGCGAGAAGCTCGGAATCCGGATGACCGTGGTATGCGATTTCGAGGAAAAATTCCGGCACTCGGTCGTCATGTTCGAAGATTCAGGACTCCGGTTTTTGAGCATTCGCGAGGAACCTCTCGAGGATCCGTTCAACCGCTTCGCAAAACGTGGCCTGGACTTGGCCGTCTCCATCCCCGTCATCCTCTTCATCCTGCCGTTCACGACCCTTTTCGTGTGGTTCTGCCAGATGCTCCAAGCATCGGGGCCGATCTTCTATCGGCAACCGAGAGCAGGACTGCAAAACCGGCCTTTCGACATCATCAAATACAGGACGATGCGGCTGCACAGCATTCCCTCCAGCGTCCAAGCCACCAGGGATGACCCGCGGATCTACCCTGCGGGAAAATGGTTCCGGAGACTCAGCATCGATGAGCTCCCCCAGTTCATCAACGTGCTCCTCGGGGACATGAGCGTCGTCGGGCCGCGGCCGCACCTGCTGGAGCACAACGACCAGTTCGCGACGGCAATGAACAACTACCATGTGCGCAGCCACGTGAAGCCAGGGATCACCGGACTGGCCCAAGTCCGGGGCTATCGCGGCGAAACCCGATCCAAAGAGGATGTCATCAAGCGGGTCGAGTCGGACATTCTCTACCTCGAAAACTGGTCTTTCGCGCTCGATTGCCGGATCGTCTTCACGACAATCTTCCACGTTGTCGGGCCGCCCAAAACCGCATACTGAACTGTCTCCCCACGATCGAAACCGCCAATCGGCAAGCACCCATCCCAGACCATGAGATCCACCTCCCATCGCTCCGTCCGTGTGACCCTCGCGGGTTTCGCCACTTTCGCCGCCGGTTTCTCCGCTGAAGCCCAGGAAGCTTTGCGGGCATCCCAGGCCTATCAGCAGACGTCCCAAGCCCGGAGCAGACTCGCGGACAACAATGGCTACAACAACACTCGTGGCGGGCTCAGCTATACCCTTGGGACCGGGGTGAGCTTCGAATACAGCGACAACGTCAATCTGTCGGGTGCGAACTCCGAAAAAGACCTGATCATCGCACCTAGTCTTTCGGCGGGTGCCCGGTGGGAATTGACGAAATACAACTCGTTGGGACTGGACCTGTCGTTCAGCTACCTCGCCTACATGAACAACTCGAGCTTCAACCGGTCGGAGCTCGGCGTCAGCCCCACTGCCGCCAACAACATCGGCTTCAGTTTCTTGATCAAGGACGTGCGGGTCGATGTCTACGATAGTTTTTCAGTCAGGTCGGACGCCTTTCGCGACGCCTCGGTCTCGTCCCAGGCAAAAGTGACCGAATTCAGAAACGCTCTCGGGACCAGCGCCGCCTACGAATGGTCCAACGCACAAATCCGCGGCGGATACTCCCTTCAGAAGAGCTTGTTCCTCGATTCCCAGTTCGAGAACAACGATCGCTTGGCGCATCTGTTCGATCTGGGGCTCCAATACGCCGTAGGCCCGTCGATCTATTTGGGAGTCGAGACCTCGGCCTCATTGAGCGCCTACTCGAGCGACACCCAGAACGACAGCACGGTGATCACGATAGGCCCTTCGCTCAGCTGGAAAGTTAACGAATTCCTGCGCCTCACAGTGGGAGGCGGCCCCAGCTTCAGCTCCTACTCCGCCAACAACCTTGGATTCCAGCCCAAGTCGTTGAACAGCCTCTATTTTTACGCCACCGTCGATCACAAGTTGACCGAGTTCATCAACCACAACCTGTCCGTCAACCAGGGGGTCAGCCCGGGCATCAACTCCTTCGCTTCGGAGACGCTCTCGCTTGGCTA
>CANJSG010000052.1 GCA_947476875.1 Verrucomicrobiota bacterium
CCATCGAGCTTCGGCCAGCCGACCAACCGGTCACTGTCCGGCTCAACGGGGTCCGGGCGAAGCAGACGATCCTCAATCTCTGCGTCAACGCGCACGATGCCATGCCCGATGGAGGCCAGATCACCGTCTCCAACCTGGCGGTCGCCCTCACACCGGACCAGATCGAACGTGTCCCGGCGAAATCGGCGACCGACATCCCCTTCCTCTGCTGTTCGATCACCGACACCGGGTCGGGCATTCCTCCCGAGATCATGCAGCGCATCTTCGAGCCGTTCTTCACCACCAAGGGCCCCGGCAAAGGCACAGGCCTTGGCCTGGCCATCGTGCACAACCTTGTCACCCAGGCCGGGGGATTCCTCGACGTTGAAACCGAGGTCGGAAAGGGAACCACCTTCCGTATTTTCCTCCCGGTGGTGGACTCCGGGCCGGTCGCGCCGACGCAGAAGAAAGTCTCCAGATCGATCAAGGGCTCCGGGACCATTCTGGTCGTCGACGATCTGGAGCTGGTCATCGACTTCGCCTCCACGTTCCTGACGGCTGTCGGTTACGATGTGCTGACCGCGAACAGTCCCAACGAGGCGTTGGAGGTGATCGCCAAGTGCGGCAAGAAGATCGACCTGCTCCTGACCGACTACAACATGGGCGAGCAGACGGGCGAGGAACTCATGCGGGAAGTTGTAAAGGTTTCGCCCGGCACAAAGCTCGTTCTTGCCTCCGGATACCTGGAAGCACCCGAACAGGAACGCCTCAAGGCCGAGTTCGAGGTCGAGATCCTCTGCAAGCCCTACAATATCCGGGACGTGGCCGAGCTCATTGGCCGCCTTCTTGGCCGTAACCCGGGTTGAGGCGCCGTCCGGCGCGAAAAGCGGGTTCCCCGGTCAAAACCTCCTAAAGCAAGGGACTGGCCTCTCCGATGGCTCAAAGAGCAGACGTAGTCGGAAAACCTATGGCCAAAATCCCTTCATCCTCCTTGGAAAAACTCAAGGAGCTCACGAATTCCATCAGCCTTGAGCTGGTTTTTGCCGAGGCCGGCAAGGACGCCGGTCTTTTGCCGCTGAACAACCTCTTCGGTCAGCTCGAGGAGCATGTCGCCGCAGACTGGCCCGAAGCGTTGACCTCCGGCTTTGGATCCTTCCGTGCCCTCATCGACAGGGTCTTCGAGAACGGCGGTAATTTTGACGCGACGACGATCACCCAGCTCAACGGTTGGGTCCAATGGCTGGTCCGTTGCTGGGATAATCTTGGACTGCAACAGGCCTTGCCCGCGCATCCGCAATTTGGTGCCCCGGCTTCGACGCCTGCACCTGTCATGCTTGCGGCGCCGACCTCCGTGGATCTTCCCGAAGAGCCGTTGGTCATGAACATCGAGAGCGATGGCGACCTCATCCGCGAGTTTACCAACGAGTCCCACGAGCACCTCCAGAACGTCGAGCTCGGCATCCTCCGGATGGAGGAGAACCCGAACGACAAGGACACGATCAACTCGATGTTCCGGGCCTTCCACACCTTCAAGGGCGGATCCGGCTTCCTCAATCTCAAGCCGATCAACCAGCTCGCGCATGAACTGGAATCCCTCCTCGACCTGGCCCGGAAGGACGTCCTCGTCATCGATGCCGAGGTCATCAATGTCATCCTGACCGGCGGCGACATCCTTGCGCAGTTCGTCACCGAGATCGAACTGCAGCTCGTCGGGACCAAGCCCCTGCAGCCGTTCGTCGTCGCGACCCGTCCCCTCATCGCCCGCGTCCACGCGATCATGAATCGCGGTCCGTCCAAGGCTGCTGCGCCCGTCGTGGCTGCGCCGGTGCCCGTGAATGTGGTCCAGATGCCCCCGCCTGCGCCGACACCCGTTGCGGCTGCGACGCCCGCCCCCGTTTCCGCTGGCAAGCCGTCGCAGGCGCAGGCCGGAGACGCTGCCGCTGGAGGGGCTGGAGCGACGTCGATCAAGGTCGATACGGTCAAGCTGGACTCCCTGATCGACCTCGTCGGCGAAATGGTCATCGCCCAGTCGCTCGTCTCCCAGCATCCCGACATCAAGTCGATCCAGAACCAGCAGTTCATCCGCAACCTGTCTCAGCTCGTTCGCATCACCAACGAACTCCAGAAGACCGCGATGTCGCTCCGCATGGTGCCCGTCCGCGGAACCTTCCAGAAGATGCAGCGGCTCGTCCGCGACGTCGCCGTGAAGTCCGGCAAGCAGGTCGAACTCGTCACCGTCGGCGAAGAGACCGAACTCGACCGGACCATCACCGAAGAGATCAGCGACCCGCTGGTCCACATGATCCGCAACTCCGTCGACCACGGCATCGAGAAACCCGATGACCGGATCAAAAAAGGCAAGGCACCCGTCGGCAAAGTCACCCTCAGCGCCTTCCACCAGGGCGGCAGCATCGTCATCCAGATCCAGGACGACGGCGCCGGCCTCAACAAGGAGCGGATCCTCAGGAAGGCCGTCGAGAACGGGATCATCCAACCCGGCCAGCAGCTCGAGGATAAGGACATCTTCGCCCTGATCTTCGCCGCCGGATTCTCCACCGCCGAAGTGGTCACCGACCTGTCCGGCCGCGGTGTCGGCATGGACGTCGTCCGTCGGAACATCGAGAAACTCCGGGGCAAGATCGAGATCCAGTCCACTCCGGACAAGGGTTCGATCTTCACGATCTCGCTGCCGCTCACGCTCGCCATCATCGATGGCATGATCGTCGGCGTGGGACACCACCGCTACATCATCCCGACCCTCTCGGTCCGCGAATCCTTCCGTCCCACCCCGGAAATGCTCTCCACCGTCCAGCAGCGCGGCGAGATCGTGAACGTCCGTGGCCGCATCAGCCCGTTGGTCCGCCTGCACGAGGTGTTCGGCGTCCAGCCGCAGTCCACCGATCCAACCCAGTCGATCGTCATCGTGATCGAGTCCGGCAACGACCATCGCTGCCTCATGGTCGACCACCTGATCGGCAAGCAGGAAGTCGTGATCAAGAGCCTTGGAGAAACCTTCAAGGCGAACAAGGCCCTCGCCGGCGCCGCCATCCTGGGCGACGGCCGCGTCGGCCTGATCGTCGACGTCGATTCCCTCGTGAAACTCAAAGCAGCACCCATCCAGAAAGCAGCCTGATCCATCCCATCCGATATGAGCACCGCAACCATTGAAACCCGGCCGGGCACGACCCCGAGCGCGTCCGGCAAATATCTGACCTTCGTCCTTGGACGTGAATCCTACGGCATCCCCGTCCTTCGCATCCGCGAGATCATCCGCATGACGGACATCACGGCCGTTCCCCGCATGCCGGACTATGTGAAGGGCGTGATCAACCTCCGCGGCAAGGTCATTCCCGTCGTCGACCTCCGCATCAAGTTCGGCCTGGACAAGGCCGAGACCACCGAGCGGACCTGCATCGTCGTCGTCCAAGTCAGCCTCCACGCCGGCAACAAGGGGTTGATGGGCCTGATCGTGGACGCCGTGGAGGAGGTCATCAACATCGCATCCAGCGACGTCGAGGCGACACCCGATTTCGGCGGCAAGGTGGAGACCCAATACATGATCGGCATGGCCAAGGTGCGCGGCACCGTCAAGACGTTGCTCGACATCGACCAGATCGTCGCGGCCGAGACCGTGGTCAAGATCGTGGCTCCCTGATTCGGGAAGCCCGATGGGGGGGTTGCGGTCGCTGGATCGACGGGAACGTTTCGACCATGAGCAGCAATAAAAGCAGAGAGCGAACCAGTTCTCGTTCGAGCGGTGACATGGGCTCGTTTTGGATGAACCTGAAGTTCCTGTTCAGGGGCTTCTTCGTGCGGAGGCCGGGCGCGTCGACTTCCGGTCCCGTGAAGTCTGAGGGACGCGTGGAAGAGGAAGGGACTGAGGACCGGATGATTTCCGCGCTGCCTTCTGGAGGAACTCCGAAGGCCGGTCGGCGGACAAGGGATTTATCATGACCCGACGAACTTTGTCAGAAGTTGAAGAAGAGGTCCCGAGCCCGGGGCCGGCCGGTGCCTCGCCGCTAAGCCATGGCCCGGCCACGGCATCCGAGTTGAACGGGTTGGCCGACACCTTGTTTGCTGAAAAGGTTTCCGACGAGGACTGGGTCCGGGCCGCCGAGCTCTATCGGCAAGCGGCGGAGATGGGATTCCTCGAGGCGCAGTTTTCCTACGGCGTTCGGTTGGCCCACGGCCAAGGAGTTCCCCAAAATTTTGAGGAGAGCGTCAAATGGCTGGCCAAGGCCGCCCGCCAAGGCCATCCCGGCGCGCAGGACAGTCTGGGCGTCCGCTACGCGACTGGACAGGGGGTTGCCCAGAACGACGAGGCCGCTGCGCTTTGGTTCCGCAAGGCCGCCGAGCAGGGGCATTCGGTCGCCCAGTTCAACCTGGGCCTCGCCTACGTCCACGGACAGGGCGTCGAACAAAGCTATCCCCATGCATACGCCTGGTTTTCCCTGAGCGCGGAGCAGGGGGATTCGATCGCCGCCGAGAGCCGGGACCGGGTGAAGGAGGCGTTCACGGCGGATGAGGTTGCCAAGGCCGAGAGGGCATCCGGCAATTTGCGCCTGGCAGTAGCTCTCCTGCGGGGCCAGGACTCGTAAACGGGCGAGGACTAGGCCGTCCTGAATCAAAACCCTTCCTTTCTGCTTTGGAGCAATTCAGCTTTTTCGAACATCCCAAATTAAATGACACAGATTCTTGTCATTGATGACGACGAAGGCCTTCGCCGGGTCCTTGCACAAATCCTGGTCCGCGCCGGCTACTCCGTTGCGGAAGCGCCCGATGGACGCAAGGGAGTGAGGGCGTTTCGGTCGGCTCCTGTCGAACTGGTCATCTGCGACCTGATCATGCCGGATCAGGAGGGGCTCGAAACCATCTCCGTTCTCCGGAAGGAATTCCCGTCTCTGAAGATCATCGCCATCTCCGGCGGTGCCCGTGTGACCGGCTACGACTTCCTGCCTGCCGCCACCGGCCTCGGCGCAAACCTGTCCATCGCCAAACCCTTCACCCGCGAGCAGATCCTCGAGGCCGTCGAGAGCTTGATTGGCAAGGCCCGTCCCGGCTCTCCCGGCCCCGCCTCCGCCTGATCGTGGCCGGGCTGGTCGGCCGGGAATCTCCGGGCTTCCGTCGGCAAACATTCCACTGGCCAAAATCGGGGGCCGATACCAGCTTCCGAATATGAAGGGTTCCGAGGTGATCTATTCGGTCGTCGACAACGCCCGTCGCCGTTTTCTTCTTCAACACGCCATCAACTGGCTCGGCATCGCGCTTTGCGTCGCCGCCCTCATCTGGCTCACCACGCTTGTCGCCTTCAAGCTCCTGCCCATGCCCGAGCAATGGGTCTGGTCCGTCGGGATCATCGGACTTTGCGCGACGCTTGCCGTGTTCGTCGCCGGGTTTCTCCGCCGCTCGGATCGCAGCGCCGCCGCCCGATGGCTCGATCAGACCGCCGGCTTGAAGGACCGCCTCAGCTCTGCGCTCGAACTGGACAGGACCGACACCGATTGGAGCCGGCTGATCCATAGCGACGCCTTGGACCACGCGCAGAAGCTCGATACGGCCAAGTTGATTCCCATCCGTTTGCAGCGCCCGTTCCACATCGCGGTCGGGTGCCTCGCGGTCGGTGCCGGGCTGCAGCTTTTGCCCGCATTCCGATCCGCTTCGTGGCTCCAGCAACAGCGCGAAGCGGCCGTGATCAAGGACGTCGGGCAGAACCTCGTCCAGGTCCTCCAGCGCCAGGCCGAGCAGAAGACCAACGCCAGCCCCATCGTCCAGGCCGGCATCGAGAACGCCATCGACCTCGGCAAAGAACTCGAACGCGCCAAACTTTCCCGTCCCGAGGCCTTGAAGGAACTCACGACCGCCGCCGAGAAGGTGCGCGAGCAGTTGAAGGAAATGACCAAGGCCCCCGGCCTCCGGCAGATGGCCCGGTCGTCGCAGTCTTCCAGCAAGACCGCATCCGCCAGCCCCGAGATGCAGCGCCGCGCCGAAGCGTTGCAGAAGGAAACCGAGAAGCACGCGGACCTGGAGAAAGCCATGGAGAAGCTCCAAGCCGATCTCCAGAAAGCCCAGGAAGCCGCCGCCGCCGCGATGCAGCAGCCGGGTGGGATGTCGCCCGAAGCCCAGCAGCAGTTGGCGCAGTCATTGTCCCAGATGGCGAAGCAGGCCGCCGCAATGGGCCAATCGCTGCCCGATCTGGAGAAGGCCATCAAAGACCTCCAGCAGGGCAATTCCGAGGCGTTCCTCCGCGATCTCAACCTCGCCACCAAGGATCTCGAACAGCTGCGCGACCTCGCCAAGCAGTTGGCGAATGCCAACCAGAGCGCGGAAAAGATGGGCAAGGACCTCGCCGAACAACTCAAGAACGGCCAGGCCGAGCAGGCCAAGGCGTCGCTGGAGAAGATGGCCGAGATGCTGAAGAAGGGTGAACTCTCCAAGGAACAGCTGGCCCAGATCGTCAAGCAGGTCTCCGACTCCGTGAAGCAGGGCGAACGCTACAGCGCGAAGCTGGGCGAGATGCTCAAGAAGGCCGCCGGCGAGTGCAAGAATCCCGGGAAGGACGGCCAACAGGCCGCCTCCGCCTCGCTTTCCGAAGCTTCCAAGGAACTCCAGCGCCTGATGGAACAGATGGGCGACGCCGAATCCCTCATGGCCGAGCTTGAGGCGTTGAACCGCGCGCAGATGGCCGTCGGCCAGTGCAAGAGCTGGGGCCAGTGCATGGGCCCTCCCAAAGCCGGGCAGGGCGGCAAGCCCGGGCGCGGTGTCGGCACGTGGGCGGAGGAAGGCGGCATGATGTATTTCCCGGAACAGACCGAGCTGTGGGACAACACCGGCATCGAACGGCCCGACATGGACGGCAAGGGCCACACCGATCGCGGCGACGGTCAGCTCGCCGAGAACCTCGATCCGACCAAGCTCAAGGGCCGGCTCAATCCCGGCGGACCGATGCCGAGCGTCACGCTCAAGGGCGTCAGCATCAAGGGCACCAGCAAGGTGGAAGTGGAGCAGGCCATGGCCGCCGCCCAGAGCGACGCCCGTGCCGCGCTCTCCGACGAGAAGGTTCCCCGCGCCTACCGCGGCGCCGTGAAGGACTATTTCGACGACATCAAGAAGTGAGGTCGTCAATTCGTGACAAGTTAGGTTCTCATGCCCGTCCAGGACACCAACGTAATTGACCTCGTGGTTCACAATCCAAAGACGGACGTAGTTATCCTGTGCATGGTAGAGGTTCGAGATTGGGGTGATGCCGGAGCTTTGCTGCCAGACCTTCAGGCGAAATTTGGGACGTATTTGACTTACTCGCTCGACGGTCAGTTGGTCAGTGATTATCCATCGATGGTCGGCAAATCGATTCGCTTTGAATTGAAGACGGAATCTCAGCCGACTCAGCGCGAACAGCAGTTCTTGGACATAGTTACTCGACAGTATCTTGAGCCAGAAGGCATCTCGTTTGGTTGGAAGTTGTTGAACCCGGGTCCAGCTTGACACCTGTGCCTCGTATGTTGATGCGATGCATGGTCGCAAGCGGGAACGAGGGCCGTGCGGAGGGATATGGCCAAGTCAAGGTGGCCTTTGAGTCGGTGCTCGATTTATTCGATCGTAATCGCCTGGTTGATGCCGCTTGTTGCTCCCCATTCCTGTCACTGCTCCCAAGAAAAGGTCTTTCGCCGCTCAACGGCTGAATTCAAGCATGTATGAACTTTAGGTTCGCTTCCGGTAGAGCAGGTAGATCGGCGTGCCGGCCGCGATGAGAAGGAGGCCTAAGGAGAACGGTAGGGCGCGTCACTCCGTGCGCGCCGCCTTTCGGTTTCCGAAGAACAGCTTAGTTCCGGCGGCACCTCGGAAAGGACGATCTTGGCTCCAAGCTTTCCGTAAGAGACAGGGCAAACATCCCTTGGCCATGAGGCGGCGCGCACGGAGTGACGCGCCCTACCGGTTAAGGGCAGGATCCGTTGCTCAACTTCGCTTCCGGTAGAGCAGGTAGATCGGTGTGCCCGCCGCGATGAGGAGGAGGCCGAAGGCGGAGTTGATCACGGCAGGCTGTCCGGCGGCGATGGCCTTCTGGTAGGTGGTCAGGTCGTTGTAGATCGTCAGGCCAAGGAAGACCGTGGCGAACACGATGAAGATTGCCGGCACCAACGGATAGCCTGGCACGCGGTAGGGCCTCGGGGCGTCGGGCATTTTCCTCCGCAGCACAAACACGCCGAAGGCTCCCGCCGCGTAGAAGATCCATGCCACGAACACGAGCATGTCCGTCAGCATGTCGAAGGTGCCGCTCAGGATCAGCACGACGGC
Source organism: Verrucomicrobiota bacterium (assembly GCA_947476875.1). Taxonomy (GTDB): domain Bacteria; phylum Verrucomicrobiota; class Verrucomicrobiia; order Limisphaerales; family CANJSG01; genus CANJSG01. Next base: position 8,272 of record CANJSG010000052.1, read on the forward strand.
CCAAATGCATTGCGCGGACAAGGAAGCTCCGGGCGTGTGGTATCGGGGATGTGCCGTTCCGAGTTTGGCCGGGGCCACGCCGTGTTTCGCCATCGAATAGTAGATGCGCGCGCTGGCGAGGATGACCGCGTTGTTCGTGCCGAACGTGGAGATCATCACGAGCGCCGCGATCCATTTGCCGCCGCCGGCGAAGACCGCTTCGGCCGCATCGGCGGCGACGAGTTTGGACGATGCCATGACGTCGGCCGGGAGCACCCAGCAGTAGGCCAGATTCATCGCCAAATAGATCGCGGTGACGATGAACATGCCCAGCGCGGTCGCACGTGGAATGACCCATTGCGGGTTCTTCACCTCGCCGCCGATGTAGGAGACTTTCACCCAGCCGTCGTAGGCCCAGAACGCGCCCTGCAACGCCGCCGCGATGGCGGCAGCGAGGGCGAGCCCGGTCTTGCCGCTGCCGGCGCTGGCCGTGGAGAAGTTGGCCGCGGTGCCGCCAGTCGACGGCAGGAACGCTCCGGCCAACAGCGCTCCCATGCCGGCGAGCTTCGCGATGGTGCAGAGGTTCTGGACCACGCCGCCGAAACGCACGCCGGCGTAGTTCACGAACGTCAGCAGGACGACGACCGCGATGGCGAGGGCCTTCACGCCGGAGTCCTTCAACGGAGCAATGTCCCCGATCAAGGGCAGGTGAAATGACCAGGCCGAAGCCGCCTGTCCAAACAGTTCGGGCAGCGCGACGAACTTGGTGGCGTATTCGGCGAAGACGAACGCGAGCGCCGCGATGGAGCCGGTCTGGATGACGATGAAGGCGGCCCAGCCGTAGAGGAACGCGACGAACGGGCCATACATCCGCTCGAAGAAGACATACTGGCCGCCGGTTTCGGGAATCATTCCCGAGATCTCGGCATTGGTCAGCGCGCCGAAGAGCGTGATCACGCCGGCGAGGAGCCAGACCGTCAGCAGCAGTCCCGGCGTGCCTACTTCGGTCATCATCACTCCGGACTTGCGGAAGATTCCTGACCCGATGACGCCCCCGACCACGAGCATGACGGTGCTGAAGAGTCCGAGCGTAGGAAGGAGGCCTGAGGGTGACTTCGGGGCGGGAGAATCTTGGGTCGAACCGCTGCGGGTTTCGCTCATGCGCGGGCAGGCTAGTTCGGAGGGCAAACAAATGTCAGCTTCGGCGGCATGGGATTTCCAGTCATTCGTCGATCGCCGACAGGAAAGTCTTCGATTGAACGGGACGATCGGGTTTAGTCGGTCCCGCGCGGATGCTCCATGCCCTCCGCGCCGAAGCCATCACCGTGAACCTTGCCGAACGAATTCTTGATCCGAACACCAGTTTCCTGGAGGTCACCTTGGGCGCGACCGTCGCGGTGGGCGTCCGCTATTTTTTCTTCGCCGGTATTGCCTGGTGGTTGGGCTACGTCCTGTTCAAGAACCGCTGGTTCCATCGGAAGATCATCGCCCGATTGCCGCAGTCGGCGGATGTCCGGCGGGAGCTTGGATATTCCTTCCTCACACTGGCGATCTTCGGGCTGATCGGTGGCGCGACCATCGTGGCGGCGCGGCATGGCTGGACGCAGATGTATTGGAAGGTCGGCGACCGCGGATGGGGCTGGTTCTTCGGCAGCATCGTCTGTGCGATCTTCCTGCACGACGCCTACTTTTACTGGACGCATCGGTTGATGCATCAGCGGCGGCTGTTTCCGGTGTTCCACCGGGTGCACCATCTCTCGACGAATCCGTCCCCGTGGGCCGCCTACGCTTTCGCTCCGGCCGAAGCCGTCGTCGAGGCCGGCATTTTTCCCCTGGCGGTGATCGTGATGCCGATGCATCCGTTCGCCTTCGGGTTGTTCATGGTGTGGCAGATGGTCTTCAACGTCGCCGGGCATACCGGCTACGAGTTTCATCCGCGGTGGCTGATGAATTCGTGGCTGCGGTTTCTCCTGAACACGCCGACGAACCACGTCATGCACCACGAGAAGATGCGCGGGAACTACGGCCTCTACTTCAACATCTGGGACCGCCTCATGGGCACGAACCATCCCGAATACGAAGACCGCTTCCGCGAGGTGACCGCTCGTCCGGTGCGTGACTAGGGCTGCGAGTCGCCCGTCGCCCCGTGTGGAATGTGGATCGGGAGAACGCCGGGGATTTTCCGTTGGACTCGATGGATTGAGCTGCGAGGGTTCGCGCCTGCCGCGTGGTCCCGGATGAACCGTTGACTTCGGCATCTACGAATCATGCAACCACTTCCCGAAGGCAGCCCGCTCCTCCTGAAGACCCTCGAACTTTGCACGACGCTTGTCGCCACGCCCGAGTTCCAGTCCGTGGTCAAACGCCTCGAGACCTTCGAAGCCAACGAGTCAGCCCGCGCGCTCCTAAACATGCTCAACGACAAGGGCGCCGAGCTCCAGCAGAAGCAGCAACTCGGGCTTCCGCTGGCCGAAGCGGAGATCGGCGAATTCGAATCGGCCCGTCAGGCGTTCTTCGCGAACCCGCTTGGCCAGGATTTCGTCCAGGCCCAGGAACAGATGCAGAAGATGCAGCAGGCGATCGGCAAATACGTCGGCAAGGCGTTCGAGACCGGCCGTGTGCCGGTGGTGGACGACTTCGCAGGCGACTGCAGCGACGGCACCTGCGGCTGCCATTGAGCGGCGGTCCTGTCCCCATTCCCGTCAATATCCTGGAACGCCGACTCCCGTCGGCGTTTCTGCTTTCCGGCGTCTGCTTGGGTGGATCCGATCCGTGGTTGGGATGTGAAATGGTTACGCGGCGGAACGCCTTGATGCGCAGGATTTGCGCGCCATTTTCCTGCATAAATTAGTTCAAGCCTTCCCGTAACCGCTCCATGCTCGTGGCGTCTCCTGATCGATCCCTAAGCCCGGCACTGCATGGCCATGGGATCGAACGAACCCATAACCCAACTCAAAGGCACGACAGTATGAAACTTCTTGGAAAGACCCTTTCGATGGCGGCGGCGATCTTCGCCCTGTCCGTCGGCGCCCAGTCCACTTTCGCCCAGCGCGGGGGTGGAAACTTCGATCCCGCTGAGATGCAGAAGATGATGATGGAACGGATGAGGACATCGTTTGACGTGAAAGACGACGGCGAATGGAAGCTGATCTCCGAGCGCATCACGGCGGTGTCCGATGCACGTCGCGCCGCCCAGAGCGGCGGTGGAATGGGCGCGATGTTCGGTCGCGGCGGTCGCGGCGGTGCTGGCGGCACCCCGGGTGGTGCTCCGGCCGATGCCAACGCCGGCGGCGGCCAGCAGCGGCGCGGTGGGTTTGGCGGCACGCCCAATCCCGACATGGAAGCGCTGCAGAAGGCGATTGAAGACAAGGCCCCGGCCGAACAGATCAAGACCCTGCTCGCCAAGGTCCGTGAATCGAACAAGGCGGCCGAATCCAAGCTCGAGACCGCACAGGTTGAATTGAAGAAGGTTCTCAGCGTCCGGCAGGAAGCGGTCGCCGTCACCTTCGGCCTCCTCAAGTAAGTCCGCTCCCCGACTTCGAAGGACCATGAGCGCCACCGACACGAACAACGCCCGGAAAGAGTTGCTGGACCGGATGGTTGCGTCCCGCCAGCTCTCCGCCGCCGATGCCCTGATGTATCCGAAGGCGACGGCGGAAGGCGGCGACGTGTCGGAGGACCAGGTTCTCCGTTGGCTGGCCGCAGAATACGGCCTCACCTTCACCGCTCTCGACGATCGTGAACCCGACAAGGAAGTGCTCTCGCTCTTCCCGGCCCGGCTCCTCCTGAAGGAAGAGCTGCTGCCGCTTCGCCGGGTCAACGGCCACGTCGAGATCGCCACAAGCCGGTTATTCGCCACGCAGGGGCTGGATGCGCTTAAGACCATGACCGGTCTGCGCCTCCAGCCCGTGCTGGCACCGGCCGAAGCCATCCAGCGCGAGCTCAAGAAACGCCTCGGCGTCGGCGCCGATACGATCGACACCCTGGGCGAGGAGGAATCCTTCCAGGTCGTCGACGACGAGAACGAGGAGGACACCAACCTCGACAACGCGGCCGAAGACGCGTCGATCATCCGCTTCGTCAACCAGGTCCTCCGCGACGCCATCGAACTCCGCGCATCGGACATCCACCTCGAACCCTTCGAGGACGAACTCCAGATCCGCTACCGCATCGACGGCGTTCTCCAGGAGATCCCGGTGCCCGCGCAGATCAAGCGCTTCCAGCCGGCCATCGTCTCCCGCGTCAAGATCCTCAGCCACCTCAACATCGCCGAAAAGCGCCTCCCGCAGGACGGCCGCATCAAGATCCGGCTCGACGAGAACGAAATCGACATCCGCGTCTCCGTCATCCCCATGCTCCACGGCGAGGCCGTGGTCATGCGTCTGCTGCGTCAGAGCGCCACGCTCCGCGGCATGGGCGAACTCGGGCTCGACCCCCGCGAACTCAAATCTTTCCGCCGTGTGCTCGGCCTGCCCCACGGCATCATCCTTGTCACGGGACCGACCGGGTCCGGCAAGACCTCCACGCTTTACACCGCGCTCAACGAGATCAACGACAAGGTCCGGAAGATCATCACGATCGAGGACCCCATCGAGTATCAGCTCAAGGGCATCAACCAGATCCAGGTCTCCGAGAAGTCGGGCCTGACCTTCGGCCGCGGCCTCCGGGCGATTCTCCGCCACGACCCCGATGTCCTGCTCATCGGCGAAATCCGCGACAAGGAAACCGCCCAGATCGCCGTGCAGGCGTCGCTGACCGGCCACCTGGTCTTCTCCACGCTGCACACGAACGACGCGCCCGGCGCGTTGACCCGGTTGGTGGACATGGGCGTTGAACCCTACCTCGTCGCGTCCTCGCTGGAAGCCGTCCTGGCCCAGCGCCTGATCCGCGTCCTTTGCCCGCATTGCAAGGCCGAGGACATGACGCCGACGACCGCTTCGCTCAAGGCCCAGCTCGGCTTTCCCAAAGACACCGGCGTCTTCCGCGCCGTCGGCTGCCGCGAGTGCCGCAACACCGGTTACCACGGCAGACGCGCCATCTTCGAGTGGATGGACACCTCCAACGAGATTCGCCAGTTGATCCTTCGCAACGCCTCCAGCGGCGAGATCGGCGTCGTCGCGCGCAAGGGCGGGATGCGCCCCTTGTCCGAAGACGGCTGGCGACTGGTCCGCCTCGGAGTCACGACCGCCGAGGAAGTTCTCCGCGTCACCAAGGATTCCGCAGTCGGCGATGTCTCCGGCGACACCTCGCCGATGGTGTCCGTCCCGCAAGCCTGACAAACCCCATGGCCACGTTCCTCTACAAGGCGGTCAAGACCGACGGTCGCACCACGGAAGGCGAACTCGAAGCCGGCGGCCGTCAGGATGCGTTCCGCCAGATGGAGACGTTGGGTCTTCGACCCATCAAACTCGCGGAACGAAATGGTGCGGGCGCCAAAGCTCCGGCCTTTAAGCCGGCGTCGAAGGCTGCCCCGGAAAAGCCTGCCGCGACCAAGACCTTGAAGGCGGACAAAGGGGCCGCCAAGGAACCAGCCTCGACATCGAAAGCGCCGGCTGCTCCCGCCAAGTTGAGCTTTTCGCTCGGGAGCGGCAAAAAAATCACTCCGCGAATCCTCGAAAACTTCACCCGGCTTCTCTCGAGTCTGCTCGCGGCCGGTGTGCCGCTGAGCCGCGCCCTGGTCATCCTCCAGCGTGAAGCGGCCACGCCGTATGCGCGCGAGGAGTGGAAGGGCGTCTATGATCGGGTCGTGGACGGCATGACCTTGGCCGACGCGATGGCGCAGTCGCCTACGACGTTTCCGCGCGTCTATATCGCCATGGTCGAGGCGGGCGAGACAGGCGGATTCCTCGACGTCGTGCTCGCCCAGATCGCCGACTTCCAGGCCCGGGAGAAGGAGATGAAGGGCAAGGTGCTCACCGCGCTGCTCTATCCGATCATCCTGCTGGTCCTCGCGTTGGGAGTGCTCGTGTTCCTGATGGTTTTCTTCATCCCGCGCTTCAAGCTGATTTTCGCCGGGTTCGGCGCCAAGCTGCCGTTGATCACGGAAATCATCGTCGGTTTGAGCGACTTGATGCGGGCCTACGGGCTCTTCGTCCTCGCCGGCATCGCGATCGCGCTTTACCTCGTGCGGACTTGGTTTCTCTCGGAGAAAGGGCGCCGCGTCTGGGAGGGATTCATCCTCAGGGCTCCCGTCATCGGACCCCTGGCGTCGCAGTTCGCCATGTCCCGCTTCTGCCGGATGCTGGGAACGCTCCTCGGCGCCGGTGTGCCGCTGATCAATGGCCTCAACGTCGCCCGCCGCTCCATCGGCAACCAGATCCTCGTCGATGCCGTCTCGAACTCGATCGAACGCGTCAAGGAAGGCAAGGCGCTCGGGCCCAGCCTTGGTGAATGCCGTTCGCTCTTTTCGGGTTCCACCTTGGAGATGATCTCCGTCGCCGAGGAAAGCGGCCGCCTCGACAGCGAGCTAGTCCGCATCGCCAACGTCACCGAGGGCGATCTCGACCGCCAGCTGAAGGCGTCCGTCGCCCTTGCCGAGCCGATGATGCTGTTCTTCATCGCCGCGTTCGTCGGCGTGATCTTCATCGGCATGCTCCTCCCGATCTTCTCGATTCAAGACCACATCAAATAAGCTGTCATAGACCTATGAAACTGGACCTCAACACCCACCGTTCCACCCGCTTGGCGACTCGGCGGGGCTTCACGCTCATCGAACTGCTCCTGGTGCTCGTCATCCTCGGCATCCTAGCCGCCATCGTCGTGCCGAAATTCTCCGGACGCACCGACGACGCCAAGAAGGCCGCGGCGAAGACCGAGATTTCATCCTTCACCACGGCGCTGGATTCCTTCGAGGTCGACACCGGATCCTATCCCCGCGGCAAGGACGGTCTCCAGGATCTGATCGCAGCCCCGCGTGACGTCACCGGCTGGAAAGGCCCTTATCTGAACAAGAACGAGATCCCGCTGGATCCGTGGCTGAATCCCTACATCTACGAGTGCCCGGGCAAAAACAATCCGTCGGGCTTCGACCTGATGTCGATGGGGCCCGATGGTCGTGTCGGCGGTGACGACGACATCGCGAACTGGACGACGAAACGCTAGGCGTTCGGCTTGGCCGGGCTGGTCGGCAGCCCGCTGTCACGCTGGCATCCGCAATGATCCTTACGAAACCCAACCGAGTCGGAATCCAAGCCGGGCCCAACGCCCGGTCCGCCGGCGGTTTCACGCTGATCGAGTTGATCCTCGTGATGACGCTCCTCGTGGTCGTGGTCTCGATCACGGGTCCGGCGTTGTCTTCATTCTTCAAGGGCCGGATCCTTGATTCCGAGGCTCGCCGGTTCCTGGCGTTGACCCGGCACGCGCAGAGCCGGGCGGTGTCCGAGGGGCTGCCGATGGTCCTTTGGGTCGACGAGAAAGAGCACAAATACGGGATCGGGATCGAGGATTCCGCCGTGGAACGCGACGAGGAGGATCCGCTGGCGAAGGAGTTCGTGATGGAGGACGGCCTCGAGATCGAGGTCGTTCGTTCCGCGCTAGCGACCGGAACCGCCAGCACCGCCGACGCGGCCGAAGCACTGTCCCGGAGCACCGCCGGCACCCAGATCAACATCCGGTTCACCCCGGATGCGTTCCTCAGCGACTACGTTCCCGAAGCCGTCATTTTCCGCGACGCGAAGAGGAACGAGGCGTGGCTCGCCCCGAACCGCAACCGGATCAATTATGAAATCCAGACCAACACCTACCAGACCGCCGGGCGCTAAGGCGCGCGCCCGCGCCGGCTTCACGCTGGTGGAGGTGCTGGCGGCCCTGGTGTTCATGGGCATCGTCATCCCGGTGGCTCTCGAAGCCGTGCGGGTCGCCAGCCTGGCGGGCGAGGTCGCTGAACGAAAGGTGGCTGCGGCGAGGATCGCCGACCGGATGCTCAACGAACTGATCGTGACCGACGGCCTTCGGCAGGCGTCCGCCACCGGCGTGGCCGAAGAGGGCATGCGCCGCTACGAGTGGTCCATGAGGTCCGAGATCTGGACGGTGGCGCCCATAAACCTCGTGACCCTGAACGTGGTCTTCAACGCCCGCGGGAAGGAATACGAAGTCAACCTGACCACCCTCTTCGATCCGGAGACTCTTTCGACTTCGGGGCTTTCAACCTCAACCTCCGGTTCCACCAGGTGATTCAACGACGAACATTGTCTGTCAGCTGCCTCGCAGGGTTCACCCTGCTGGAGGTGATGCTGGCGTTGATCGTCTGCGGGATCGTTCTGGCGGCCGTGAACGGCGTCTACTTCGGCGCGTTGAAGCTGAGAAACCGGACCTCGGCCAATATCGAGGCCGCGCTCCCGATCCAGCATGCGGTCGCGGTCATCAAACGGGACCTGACCGGCATCATGCTTCCCGGCGGCAGCTTTGGCGGACCGTTCCAGAGCACTCCGACCAACACGATGAACGTCGTGTCCGCCGTGCTCGGCGTGCGCACCAGTCCGGACATCTACACGAACACCGGCATCATCGATGAGAACACCGAGTTCGCCGCAGTTCAGAGGGTGGCCTATTACCTTGCCGTTCCGACCAACAACGCCGCCGGCAGCGACCTGATGCGCGGGGTCACGCGGGACCTTCTGCCGATCACGGTCGCCATGCCGGATCCCCAGTTCCTCATGTCGGGGGTCGCCCAGTTGACCATGCAGTTCTACGACGGCTCCAGCTGGGCCGAAACATGGGACAGCACCACGGCCACCAATCTGCCGCTGGCCGTCAAAGTCCAGATCACACTGACCCCGGAGGACCGAAGCCGGCAGGATGCGGCTCCGATCGAGTTCATCGTCCCGGTGATGGTCCAGGCCCGGACCAACGTGACGACCACCGCGACCGGAGGTGGTGCGTGAACCTGGCCCCGTCCCGGACGAACCGGTCAATGGAGAGCGGTTCCGTTCTGATTCTTGTCCTTTGGATCTCCTTCGGGCTCGTCGTGCTCGCGCTCTACTTCGCGCAGTCGATGGGCTTCGAGCTCCGCGCCGGCGACAACCGGGTGGCCGCCCTCGAAGCCGAACATGCGATCGACGGGGCGGCGCGCTACGTCGGATACGTCCTCTCCAAATACGGCACCAACGGCACGATCCCGGACCCGGCGCTCTATTCGTCGGAGAATGTCCCGGTCGGAACCGACGAGGCGGGCGCTCCCGCCTTCTGGATCATCGGCCGGAACGACACGTCGTCGCAGGTGTTGGACGTCCCGAAGTTCGGCCTCGTCGACGAGGCTTCGAAGCTCAACCTCAACGCCACCAACCTGACCGCGGACATGCTGGCGATCCTGCCCGGAATGACGGCCGAATTCGCGGCTGCGATCATCGACTGGCGCGACACCAACAGCACCGTCACCACGAACGGCGCCGAGGACGAATCCTACGCGAGGCTCGTCCCTCCCAGGAAATGCAAGAACGCCAACTTCGAGACCGTGGATGAGCTGCGTCTGGTCTATCAATCGACCATGACGCTGCTCTACGGCGAGGATCTCAACCTGAACGGGGTCCTCGACCGGAACGAGAACGACGGGGACACGTCTCTTCCGCCGGATAACCGGGACGGGCGCCTGAACCCGGGGCTCTTCGAGTATGTCACCGTCTACAGCCGGCAGCCCAACACCACCTCCACCGGCACCAACCGGGTCAGCATCTCCAATCGCCGTGGGCTGACCACTCTGCTCACCGACAAGATCTCGCAACAGCGGGCCACCGCGATCATCTCGGCGCTCGGGCCCACCAACAATCCGATCCGCAGCGTGCTGGAATTCTACTCGCGGAGCGGGATGAGCGCGGACGAGTTCAGCCTCGTGGAGGCCGAGATCACGGCGACCAGCGGGGCCTTTGTCGAAGGCCTCGTGAACGTGAACACGGCGAGCGAAGCCGTCCTTGCCTGCATCCCGGGGATTGGCGTCGACCTGGCCCCGTCCCTCGTCGCGCAGCGCCAGTCCAATTCGAAACGGGTCAACTCCGTCGCCTGGGTGAAGGATCTCCTCAGCACCGCGCAGATCGTGCAGGCCGGGCCTTACCTGACCGGCCAAAGCTACCAGTTTTCCGCCGACATCGCCGCGCTGGGCCACCATGGCCGGGGCTATTCGCGGACCCGTTTCGTCTTCGATACGACTGAGAACGTGCCCAAGATCCTGTTCCGGGAGGATCTCTCCCGGCTCGGCTGGGCGCTCGGCAAACAGGTCCGCCAGGACATCCGGCTCGCCACGACTTTACGCCAATGAAATGGATCCAGAAAAAACCACCGTCCACAGTGCTGGGGCTCTCGCTCGAGGGAGGCCGGCTTGAAGCGGTGCTGCTGAACCGCACGAACGGTTCCGCGTCCGTGCTTAAGACCATCAGCTCACCGCTGTCCCTCGACCTTCTCCACAACGAGACCGATCTCGTCGGCCGCGAGATCCGCAACCTGCTCGACGCCGGTGGCATCAAGGAACGCCGCTGCGTCGTGGCCGTGCCGCAGGCTTGGGCCTTGATCGTGCACTCCATTGTTCCGGAAATGGAGCCCGCCGACGTCCCGGAGTTCCTCCAGATCGAAGCCGAGCGCGGGTTCCCCTATGGCTTGGATGAACTCCAGATCGCCACCGTCCAGCACAAGTCCCCGGGAGGCGACAACTACGCGACCCAGATCGGGGTTCCCCGTCAACAGCTCGCCAGATTGAATGCCGCCTTGGCGGCCGCAGAACTGAAACCGGCGAGTTTCTCGATCGCGATCACCTCGCTTCCAGGTGCGATGGGCGACGATCGACATGGGACCGTCACGCTGGTCGTCGGCGAAACCACGGCGCGCCTTTTGATTTCGGTCGGCGGCGCTCCAGTCGCTCTCCGGACCCTGGAGGGGGTCGTCGATACCGAAGATCCCGAAAAGCGGATTCAATCCGAACTGATCTTCCGCGAACTCCGCGTCACGATGGGCCAGCTCGCGCCGGACATCCGCGAAAGCCTGCGTGTCGTCCAGATCATCGGGACCCCTGCTGCCGCCCGGCAACTGGCGGATGGCCTTCAGCCCCGGACCCGCGCCCTCGGCCTCGCGATCGAGCAGGTCACGATCTACCCGGGACCCCAGTTCGGCATGCTGCTCGCCGCTCCCGGCGGTGTCTCCGGGGAATTGAGCCTCGCGGCCCAGTTCCTCGGCCGGAAGCCGATGCCCTTCGAGTTTCTTGCGCCCAAGCCGACCTTTCTCGAGCAGATGGCGTCGCGGTATTCATCACGCCGCCTGGCATCGGTCGGCTTCACGGCCGGCGCCGTTGCGCTGATCGTCCTCTTCATGTTCGTGTTCCAGCAGGTCCAGCTCTATCGGCTCAGGTCCGAGTGGGATGGAAAGATCGGCATGAAGCCCAAGGTCACCGAACTGAGGGCACTGCAGGATCGGACCCGAAAGTTCCGGCCGTGGTATGACGAGTCGATGACCACCCTCACCATCCTCAAGCGGATGACCGAGGCCTTTCCTGAAGACGGAGTTGTCTCGGCCAAATCGATCGATATCCGCAAGTCCGGCGATGCCCGCAACCTCGTGACGGTGACGTGCTCCGGCACGACCCGCGACAAGGACGCCCTGCTTAAAACCGTCGCGAAACTCCGCTCCAGCAACAAGATGGTCTCCGACGTCAATGTCGACGTCATCCGCGGCCTGAATCCCATGCAGTTCACCTTCAATTTCAACTGGGGCGACGCCTCCAAACCATGAAGCCGGAAAACCGTCAGAAATCCCTCCTGATCGCCGCCGGCTGCGTCGTGGGTCTTTACCTTCTCGATACCGTCGTCGTTTCACCTCTCACCGAGAGCTGGAAGACGCGCTCCGCCGAGATCGCGAAGCTCCGGAAAGACATCGAGCAGGGCAGGGAAATGCTCAAACGCGAGAAGGATACCCGCGACCGGTGGAACGAGGTGCGCAAGAATTCGCTCTCGTTCGACGTGTCCCAAGCCCAGCAGGAGTTGATCGGATCGTTCAACAAATGGTCCCAGGACAGCCGGGTTACCGTCACATCCACCAAGCCGATGTGGAAACACGGCGTGTCGGAACGCGGATCCGGCGACGAGTATTCGCTGCTCGAATGCCGCGTGGATGCGGCCGGAAGCATGTCGACTCTGGCCCGGTTCCTCTATGAAGTGGAGAGGTCACCCATGGCTTTGAAGATCGAAGGCGCGGAGTTCACGACCCGCGACAACAACGGCGGCCAGGTCGCCCTCGGCTTGGTGGTCACCGGTCTCAGATTAAAGCAACTGGAGGGCAAATGATGAGCTACTTTTCA
>CANJSG010000053.1 GCA_947476875.1 Verrucomicrobiota bacterium
ACTACGCGGGGGCAAGGGATTCTGTTTCGGGAAAGCAGGTGACCGACGCTTTTTCAGTCTTGCTCCCTGCCTGCAAGCCGCCTGAAAGCGCGCGTAAAACGGCAACACAGTTCTATCAGCAACGCGGCTTGGAGAATATTGAGTTGCTTGGTGAGCGGACCGAGAAGGTCGAGAACTCGCAGCGTTTCAATCCCGAGAATGGCTCCCTCCTCACCGAGCCCCGCCCGTTCAACCTGATGTTCAAGACCTACGTCGGCCCCACGGCCACGGAGGCGGACGTCGCCTACCTCCGGCCCGAGACGGCGCAGGCCATCTTCGCCCAGTTCAAGAACGTCCACGAAACCTCGCGCCAGAAGGTGCCGTTCGGCATCGCGCAAATGGGCAAGGCCTTCCGCAACGAGGTTACGCCGCGCAACTTCACCTTCCGCTCGCGCGAGTTCGAGCAGATGGAGCTGGAGTTCTTCATCAAGCCCGACGAAGCCGTCGAGGCCGTCTCCGGCGCCGTGGCCACGCCCGCCGCCAAGGGCCATCCCGGCGAACCGCAGGCCAACTGGGGTTGGCAGCTCTGGCACCAGTATTGGGTCGAGGAACGCATCGCCTTTTATGAGTCCATCGGTCTGTCGCGCGACACGTTGGAGGAGTATTGGCAGAAGCCCGAGGAGCTGGCGCACTACGCCCGCGCCTGCGTGGACCTGCTCTACAAGTTCCCCTTCGGCACGCAGGAACTGGAAGGCATCGCCGCCCGCAGCGACTTCGATCTCAGCCAGCACGAGCGGCATTCCGGCAAGACGATGGGCGTCTTCGACGAGGATCTGCGGACCGGCTGGGGCAAACTTGCTCCCGAGAAACAGGCCGAGCTGTCGAAGCGCTACTACGACAATCGCCTGAGATACATGCTCAAGACGGGTGTGGAACCGGCCAAGGCCGAGCGCGAAGCCAAGGAAGACGCCGACGGTCTGGCCAAGGGCCAATACATCCCGCACGTCATCGAGCCGTCCGCCGGCACGGACCGGTTGATCCTCGCGCTGTTGGCCAACGCGTTCTCCGAAGTCACCACGACCGATGACAAGGGCAAGAGCGAGACCCGTGTGATCCTGAAATTCCATCCGCGCATCGCGCCGGTGAAGGTCGGCGTGTTCCCGCTGCTCAAGAACAAGCCCGAGCTGGTGGCCAAGGCGAAGGAAGTCTTCCAGTCCCTGCGAGGTCACATGAACGCCTACTACGACGAAGGCGGGGCCATCGGCCGTCGCTACGCCCGCCAGGACGAAGCCGGCACGCCGTTCTGCGTGACCATCGACTTCGACACGCTGGGCGAGAAACCCGAGCTCCTGAACACCGTGACCCTCCGCCACCGCGACGACGGCCGGCAGGAGCGTTTGCCAATCACCGAGCTGCTCCCGTGGCTTTTGGCGCGGGTGAAGTAGTTCGAGGTTCCAAGTTTGAAGTTAAACGCCGGGGCGGAGCCGAGATTCGGCTCCGCCCTTTCGCTTTTGGACGGGAAGAGAATTCATGAACGAAGGGCAACAAGAGCACGAAGAAGACAAACTGCCGACTTCGTTGAGGCTCAATCCTTCGTGCTCTTCGTGGAAGAAAATCCTTCGCCTACTTCGGAGCCAGCTTCAGCACTTCGGCGGTGCGGTGGAAGATGTCGTCGGGAACGCCGAGCGCGTGTTTCATGGCCACGTCGCGGTCCCAGGGATTCTCAATGGCGGCGATGTCCGCCATCTGGCCGGCCTTAAGGTTCAGCGGAAAGAAGTAGGGTGAAACCAGCGCGGTGTTGATGAGCGGAAAGTCTGTTCCGTAGAGCAGGCGGCCTTGGAACTCCGGACGCAGCAGCGCCTCCTTGAGGTAACCGAGCTTGTTCACCTGCGTGAGCGACGAGATTTCGGAATAAAGCTTTGGATGTTTGGCCATCATCTTTGCGAGGCGGTCGACGTCCCGTTCGTTGTCGTTGCTGCCGGTGGACGCGATGTGCGCGGCGATGACCGTGACACCGAGCTTCAACGGCAGTTCCAGCCGCACGGGATCGGCCAGCTCATCGCGGGCATGGGTGAAGGAGCGTTCCTGTCCCGTGTGCGACAGAAGGGGCATCTCCAGCTCGACCATCCGCTTGTAGAAGGGCGCGATGCGTTCGTCCGCCGGGTCGATGAGCATGATGGATGGAAGCCACTTCACGAGCCTGGCTCCGTTGCGGTGGGCCCACTCCAGTCGCTGGATGGAGTCGGGCCTGTAGGGATTGATGCTCGCGCCCCAGAAGAGGTTGGTGAACTTCGCCGTCTCGCGCTGGACGAACTCGTTGGGCACGTAGAACTCCGTGCGGTTCGTGTCGAGGCGTCCCTGGTCGTCCACGACGCCGTCGATGGCGAGGACGAGGGCGGCCGCGACATTGGTGCTGCGGCCGACGTGTTCGGAGATCCTGCGAATTGTGATGCCGTCTCCTTCGGCCAGGAGCTGTTCCCGCGTGACGCCGAAGGCCTTGAGGTAGATGCCGAACTTGTAGCTGCTCTGGAGGTTCTTCGAGACGAAGCATCCGCTGTTGCCCCCACCGATGCCTGCGCAGTGGCAATGCACGTCGACCACCATCGGCTGCTTCGGCGCAGAAGTGACCGCGCGATAAGGCCCTTCAAAGAACATCGCGCACGACGCTACGAGCAGCGCGGCGACCATCACGACCGTTATGCCTAGCCGGCGCAGCCAGCGTTTCCGATTCGCAGCAGCTGATTTCATTCAGCGCGCTTCGTGCTCCATGGCTTCGGCGTAGGGTTTGCCGCCGACATAGACCTGTTTGATCACGGCGTTGCCCGAGCTGGGGACCGACACTGCGACCGTGACCTTGCCCGTGGGGTTGCCGGTGCCCTCGCGGACAAAGAACTGTTCGAGACCGTAGTCCACCCGGACTGTCTGGTTGGCTGTCGGGTTGTCGTTCCACCAGAAACGCGACGAGACACGCCCCATCAGAACAGCGCCGCCTTTCGTCGCATCGAGCGGCTGGAACGAAGCGCGCTCGGCTTCGAAGAATTCGCCGTGTCTGGTCAACGAGACGAACACGGGAGTGCCGGGCGCGGCCTTGTTGGTGAAGGGCGCTTGGAACAGGGAGGCTGGCAGGGTGCTGATCTTGTAGTTCAGCGTCACGTAGTCGCCGCGCAACAGGTCGCGTGGGTCCACGGGCACTGTTTCGAGAAGGACGACCGTTCCGGTGCGGAGACGGAACTCCTGCAACGTGACCATGCCGACAAACCAAGCCGTCTGGAACCCGAGCACTATGAGGAGGAGATTGGATTTCATGAGTTGTCAGGCGGGTTGGATGGAAGGCGGTGTCGAGTTCATCCGGCGGATGAGAGTCCGGCGGCGTTTCTCAAGCACGAAGGCCATGGTGACCAGGAAAAGGCCGGTGAAGATGAACATGAGTCCCGTCGTCCCCATCGTGCCGAAGAGTTGGAAGTAGGCGGTGACGATGTGCAGGGCCAAGAAAGTCATCGCCAGATTGATCAGCCAAGGGCTGCGTCTCAGCAGCCCCACCTGGATCTGAAGCAGGCAGAGGGTGAAGAGCGCCGGAACTCCGATCCAATGCGGCCCGAAATGGACGCCGCCTCGATCCCAGTTTCGTTCCATCTGATAGATGAGCCCCATCCATGACAGCGCGATCACGCCGCACAACGCGAGTGCCCAAGTGATGCGCCACTGGCGGTCGTGAAGCACGGTCGAGGACCTTGCGGACGACCAGATCAGGAAGATGGCCGCTGCGGTGACGATGCCGGAAATCATCCAGCCACCGGGGGCGACCGGGCTCTGGCCGTAGAGGAACCCAAGCGTCACCGGATACGATGCGATATGGAGCGCCAGCAGGCCGAACTTCTCGATGGCCGAACCGAACTGCGGATTGCGGCTGGAAGCGATCCTCATTCCAAGACCGGCCAAGGTCACCCCGAGCATGGCAAAGAAGAGGAACTGGCGGGCCTCGCCGTCGAAATGGATCACGCTGTCGCGTTCGCCGATCTCCATGCCGATCCATAGGCCGAAGGCGCACAGGACCAGGATCAACTGGGCGCGCGAGCGGAGAATCCATGGCAACGGGGCGATGCCCACGAACCAGAGCAGGATCGCGTTCGGCGGCCTCGAACTGAGGTTATAGACCTGTCCGAGGAGCGCGATATTCCCGAGGAACAGCCCGGAGCCGATGAGGTGCAGCGCCTGTCCGATGACGGGATGGCGGTCGTCCTTCCTCAGTCGGCTCCCGGCCCAATGACAGCCCAGCATGAGCAAAAGACCGCCGGCCAGCTTGGCGAAATGCGGGATGGAGTTCCAGTTGGCCGAGATCACCAGCACGATCCCTGACGTCACTAGAACGGCGCCGATCATCGACAGGATCACCATCAGTTTGTCTGTCTGCCGGTCCAGCTTGAAGTGGGTGACGATGGCGTCTCGCTGCGCCGGTGTGATCAATCCGGCGCCGACGATCTGGTCTATGTCCGAGGGTTTCATGGTTGGTTCGGTGCTTCTTTTACCAGCGCCAGCAGTTCGCGGTGGTTGACCTTGCCGGTGCCGAGCTTGGGGATCTCCTTCACGGACTTGATCTCCTTGGGCACGCAGAGGTTGGTCAGGCCCTTGGCTTTGATGGCGGTGCGGAGGTGGTCGAGCGTCAGCTTGGGTTCGTTGGCGATGGCGATGAGGCGTTCGCCCTTGTCCTCGTCGGGCACGGCGACGACGGCGGTTTCGCAGCGGGCCCCGAACTCGTCCTTGAAGGCTCCAGCCAGCGCGTCTTCCACGGCGGTGAGGCTGACCATCTCGCCGGAGATTTTCGCGAAGCGTTTCAGGCGGCCGAGGATGTGGACGAACTTGTCGTCGTCGATGCGGACGATGTCGCCGGTGTCATACCAGCCGCCGAGCGCCTGGAACTTGGCGTTGGCGTCCGGGTTGAGGTAGCCCTTCATCACGTTGGGGCCGCGGACGAGCAGTCGGCCGGTGGCCGACGCAGGTGAGCTGGGGGGCTGGGGAGCTGGGGAGAGTTCTTGCTGGCTCCCTTTCTCCTCCGCACCCCCGCTCCCTGGCGCCTCGGCTCCGACTCCTTCCACCGGCTCCACCTTCCATTCCATGCCGGGGATCATGCGGCCGGCGGAGCCGTGCTTGGGCGTGAGCGGGGTGCAGACGGAGACGCACGGGCTGCATTCGGTCGCGCCGTAGCCTTCGAGGATGCGCACGCCGAACTTCTGCGCCCAGGTGTCGTAGGTGGTCTGCTGGACCTTTTCCGCCGCCGCGAAGAGGTAACGCATGCTGCGGAAGTCGTAGGGATGCGCGCGGCGGGCGTAGCCGTTGAGGAAGGTATTGGTCGCGAGCAGCACGGAGCAGTCGCGGTCGTAGAGCGCTGCGGGAACCATCCGGTAGTGGAGCGGCGACGGATAGACGAAGCAGAACATGCCACGCACGAGCGGGAGAAAGGCGCCTACGGTCAGGCCGAAGCTGTGGAAGAGCGGCAGGCAGTTGAACATGCGGTCGGTGTCCTGCATGTCGGTGATCGCGAGCATCTGGCGGATGTTCGCGAGCAGGTTGCGATGGGTGAGCTCGACGCCCTTGGGCACGCCTTCGGAACCGCTGGTGAAGAGGACGACGGCGGTGAGGTCGGGCGCGAGGTTGAAAGTCATCGGCGCCATGAACCAACTGCGCAGGCCGAAGAAGCTGCGGAACAGTGCGGCGAGCTTCTGGCCTTTGCTGATGCCCTTGCGGACGTCTTCGAGGTAGAGGAACTGGATGCCGGCTTCTTCCAGAGGCTTCAGGTTCAAGCGGGCCTTCTCGACGAAGAGGCGCGAGGTGATGACCTGCCTGAGCCCTGCGAGCTGGCAGCATTGGAGCATCACGGCCGGGCCGGTGGAGAAGTTCAGCACGGCGGGAACTTTGCCCAAGCACCACGCGGCCATGATGGAGACGGGCATGGCGTTGACGTTGGGGAGGAGGAGCCCGATGCGGGGTGGGCTCTGTCGCGCTGCGACAGAGTCGGCAGTCGCAGCGCGACTGCCGCCACCTGGCGCGTTGGCCAGCCGGTCCGCCAAGACGCGCACGCCCACCAGCAGCTTGCGGTAGGAGAGCTCGGTCAACGTCGCGTCCTGGAGGATGGTGCGTTTGGGGAACATCTCCGCCGTTTCGGCCACCGCTTCGGGCACGGTCTTGGGACCGAATTCCATCTCGATGGCGAATTGCTGCTCAACCATCTGGTCGCGTAGCCACGTCGTCATGCGCGTGCGGGCGATGGAGGTGCTGACGTCATGGTGTTTGGGCGGCGTGAGCAGATCGCTGAAGTGGGCGGTGACCTTCGGGAACCACAGGTGCTGCTCCTTGTTCGGCGAGAAGGGCAGGCGCTTCACTCCGCGCAGGTAGCACGTGATGACCTTGGACGGGGTTCGGTGGAGGAGAAATCCGGTGCCGTCGAAGAGTTTCATCAACGTGCCGGTGCGCGAGAGCCGCCCTTCGGCGAACAGGACGAGACGGCCGCCGCCATTGAGGAATTCCGCCATGCGCTTCACGGCATAGGGTGACGCGGTGTCGATGGGGAAGGTGCGCCGGTTGATCATGATCTTCCGGTGGAGCCAGCTCGTCTGCGCGGTGGTGGACGAGGTGACGAACTTCCAGTCGGCATCGAGCACAAGCCAGAGGAAGAACCAGTCGAGCCACGACGCGTGGTTGGGGATGAGCAGCACGGGCCCGGGCGATTTCAAGGAGGCGGTCTGGTAGGCCTCGAATCCGTAGCCCCAACGGGCGAGCAGCAGGAGAAGACGTTTCATGGGTTCGAAGGTGGGAGAGGAGAAGGAATCGTCCAATCGGTCTTTGGTCGGATGGGTGTCAGGAAGCTGGCGAGAAACAGCAGCGCCGCTGCCGCGATGCAGCCGCGGACGAGCCAACGATCCGCCGGAAGCTGGCCGGCGTTCGCCAAAGTCAGCGTTGCGGCGAACATTTCGCCCTGGCCGTCGAACGGCATCGCGTGCTCCACACGTCCGCTGGCTGAGACAATCTGCGAGTTGCCGGAGCTGCAGACGCGGACGACGGGGATTCCATATTCGGCGGCGCGGATGGGACCGAGCCGGCCGTGGGTCTCATGCTGGGTTTGGCCCCAATCAACCACATCCATCGTGGGGATGATCAACGCCTGCGCTCCCTGCCTGACGACTTCGTCAATCACGCGGCTGTAGCTGAAGTCGTAGCAGATCGCGATGCCGATGGGGCCCCAGGGCGAGAGCCACAGCCGTTGCGTGGGAGCGGGCTTGCCGTCCTTGAAGAACTGGATGGGCTGCTTCTTGGCCTGCTTGAAAACGATCTCGCCATCCTGGGAAACGACGAACGCGGTGTTGTAGAAGTTGCCGTCGGGCAGGTGGTCCTTGCCCCCGGCGATCAGGTAGCGTTTGTGGTCGCGGCACCAGTTGAGCACCGACTTCGGCGGCGCGTCATCGAACGTGTATTCGCTGAGAACGATCAGCTCGGTTTTGGGATAGCGGGCCACCAACTTGTTCAAGGTGGCGAGCACTTCGTCGTGCGTTGGGAACTCCAGTTGCGCTCCGGCGATCTGGACGGTCTTGGCGAAGGCTGGGTTTCCTGAAGCGAGGAGAAATGCGGTGAGCAGGGCCGGAATCGTGCGTGGAGTGGCGATCCTGCCGCGGGATCGGGCCATGACAATTGAAGCTGCTGCGGCAATGGCCGCGGCGCTGAAACCGATCCCGTAACTGCCGAGCGCGCCCATCAGGTCCGGCCATTGATCGAACGCCATGCCGGGTGTCAGCCACGCGAACCGGAGCCAGTAGAGTTCGCTGCGGAAGAACTCCAGCGCGGTCCAGAGCACGGGCGCGATCAGGAGGAGCCAGGCTCGGCTGCGGCCGGTGAGGAGTCGCAGGGAAACGAAGCGGAGAAGGACGGCAAAAAAGCCCAGCCAAAGACTGAGGATGACCCAGAGCGGAATCGCGGCGGCCTTGAAGATGGTCCAGAAGAAGATCAGCCGTGGCGCGTAGCAGCAAAGCCCGACAGCGATGCCTCCATAGAAGGCGATGCGCCACTTTGGAAGCTGCGAGAGCCCGATCAGTCCGAATGGAAGCAGCACGATCAACCAGGCCAATAAGCTGAAGGCGAAGGCGAGGTGGAAGCCCGTGGCCGAGAGAACGACCAACGCCGCGATGCGAACCCACGGCCAGCCTTGAAATTCGGCCGTGGTGCGGGAGACGAAGCGATCGACCGGGGAAGCCTTGCTGGGAGTTGGGATGGATTCCGTGTTCACAGTTTCCTTGCCGGCGGCCGCGCGGGTCGCCTTACGCCTGTTTGGGCGCGGTGTTCGGGGTGGTGAGTTTCATTCCGAGAGTGAGGACGACGACGACCACGGCGAGGCCGAGGAAGGCCTGGTGCGCCGACCAGTTGAGCTTGGTCATGACGCCGAGCAGGCCTGCACCGACCAACATGCCGGCGTAGTCCACGACGTTCTGCACGGCGATGGTCTTGCCGAGGGCGGCCGGATCCGTCTCGTGCTGGAGCGCGGCGTTGAGCGGAACGACGAGCAGCCCGGCCATGATCCCGGCCAACGCGAGCGCCGGAACGATGACCCAGAACCCCGCGCCGCCGTGCAACAAGCCGAGCAGGGCGCAGCCGACGGCGAGACCGAGCGCGTAGAGCCACTGCTTGGAGAGTTCGCCGATTCCGTGTAGGCTCCCGGCCAGGAGGCTTCCCGAGACGATACCGAGGACGAGGCCGATCTTCAGCATGGCCAACCGTTCGTTGGTGATCTTGTCAGCGGCCATGCCGGCGCCTTCAAAGATGGAGATGCCCCAGGCGTGGAGATTGGTCCGCATGAATGCACCGGCCATCCAGAAAAGGCCGCAGCCAAGCAGAATCCGGCCGATGCGGCGATGGGTCACGAGCGCGCCGAGATGGCGGAAGAACGATTGGACGCTGTCGCCGATCCGGGCGGCGGCATTGGACGGCGTCCGGTCCATGAGTCCGTTCAGGATGGTGGCGAGAACGTAGCAGGCGGCCGAAGCGCCGTAGCAGACGGTCAGGGAACGGAAATTGTCGTAGAGCACCGCGCCGCCGGCCAGGCCGCCGAGGATGGCGACGAGGGTGAGCATCTCGACGGTGCCGTTGGCCTTCACCAACTTCTCGGCGGGCAACACTTCGGGCAGCACGCCGTATTTCGCCGGCGAATAGAGGCAGGCGCCGACGCCGACGATGGTGTAGCCGATGGCCTGCCAGAGCATGGCGGCATCGTGGCTGGCGGCGTGCAGCTGGATGCCGACGAAGCCGACGATCACTCCCAGCAGCTTCACCAGATTGCCGCCGAGCAGCCAGGTGGTCTTTGGCATCCGGTCGTTCAGGAAGCCGGCCAGCGGGGCCAGCAGGATGAACGGGACGAAGAAGACGATGCTGAAAAGCGTGTTGGTGCCGTTGACCTGCTGCTCGGTGATGGTGCCGGCGTTCTTGAGAAAGGTCAGCGGCGCGAGGATGCCGGCGAGGAGGAAATTGTCGCCAAAGGCTCCGAGGAACTGGCCGGAGAGCAGGAGCGGATAGTTGCGTGGGCTCTTCATGGTGCGATCAGCGTGGAAGGGTTTTGGTGAAGCTGGCAACGCCGCGTTCGATCGCGGCGAGTTCGTCGGTCAGTTCCCGAGACCGTTTTTGGGAGAATCCTGAGAACACGGCCTCGGCCGCGGCGTAGTAGGCGGGAAGAACTTCGCCGAGGAGTTGGTGGGCGTCCTTGGTGAGGACGATGCGGTAGGCGCGCCGGTCGTCGGGATTGTCGCGGCGGGCGACGAGACGGCGTTGCTCAAGCCGGTCGATCATGCCGGTGACGTTGGAGCGGTGCATGATCAGTGTCCGGCTGAGTTCGATCTGGGTGGTGCCGTCGGGATAGTCCCGGAGAACGTTGAGGATGTTGAACTGGCTCGGGCTGAGGTCCCACTGGTCGAAGAAGAAACGGGAGGCGTTCCAGATGGATTCGGAGGTGCGGAGAAGCTGGAGGAGCGCTTCGTGGTGGGGCCCAGGCGTGGACTCGGTCGCGTTCACGGGAATTTGTATATGAGCCGATAGTCTACATGTCAACAAAATGTGTCGAGGCCATCAAACTGTGGATGCCCGACCTGGTCATTGTGGTGTGAAGGTCCCGGGAGATGGTTGTCGGGACAGTTTCAATTCGAGGCCGTCCATCGCCCTGGCGATGCTTGTCCCGGCCGGGCATTTGAAGGTCACGGCTCCGCGCCGGCGGGTGGAAATGACGAACGCTCCGGAGGAGCCGAGTCTTTCAAGCAGGGCCTTGGGTGCGCGTTCCGACGCCGGACTGTCCGCATCGGCTACGATGATCAAAGTGGGCTTGATCGCGGCCAGCAGGTCGTTGTTGAGCGGTTCGCCTTTGGCGGGAAGACCGATGATAACGACGTCCGCTTGGAGATTGGTGTGGCGGTCGAGCAGGAGCCGTTGTCCGTCGCGGCCCAGATCCGAGAGCAGGAGGAAGCGGGTCGTTCCCAGGGAACCACGGAGGACAAGCGCGCCATCATCCGCCTGGGCGAACTTGTCCGCCGCACGCGGATGGAGCACCTGCCAGCCGGCCACTTCGTCTCCGTCCGTGACGGTCTGTTCCCAACCCGGCTTCGCGGAGAGTTCGTTTTGGAACCTGCGATAGAATGGGGAACGGAACCGGACCGCGCTCGTGACGACGCGGCCCACGGGGAACTGCCGCACCAACTCCGGCGCTGCGCCGAGGTGCCGGATGTCGCCATGGGTCAGCGCGAGACGGGCGAGGCTGTTCGCCCCGGCCGCCTTGAGATACGGGCGCAGTAGGAACTCGTAGCTGTTCGTGCTGCCACAATCGACCAGCAGGTCGCCGGATCGGCCGGGGGCATCGATGTGGATGACCTGTCCGCCGTGCAGGGGAAGGACGGTCAGCCGGGTGAAGGTAGATTCATCGTGCCAACGAAGGGCGAGTGAAACGGCCAATGCGGCCGAGCCTGCGATCGGCAACCAGCGACGGTGGGCGTCCTTCAACCAGCCGTTGAGCAGCGGGAAGACCGCCGCGACGTAGAAGACGATTTCCCAGACTGTGGGCGCGGGCACATGCCATGCGAAGCCTCGGACGTTGGCGAACCATTGGCTGAGCCAGACCATCAGGTTCATCAGGCCCCAGCCGGCGTTGTTGAAGAGCTCCGCAAGCCACGGTGCCCAACCGTAGGTGAGAAGGCTCGCGACCGACGAGGCGAGCGCGAGGCTGCTGACGGGCACGACGAGCAGATTGGCCGCGAGGCTGCCCGGGGTGAGCAGGTGGAAGTAGAAGGCCGTGAGAGGCAGGGAACCCAGCCAGGCCGCGACCGATGTTGCGATCGACGTCACCAGCCACCGCGCCGGGAGATCCAGGGAGCGTCGCCAGGCCGGGCGCAGATCCCGCGGCAGGAGCGGATCGGGATCGAACCAACGCTGGCACCACTTCTCCACGGGCGGCAGCAGGAGCGCGATGCTGAGAACGACGAGGAACGACAATTGGAACGATGCCTGGAAGAGCTGCTGCGGCTGCCAGCCGAGGATGATCAACGCGGAGGTGAAGAGCGAGTTGAGCAGGTTCGGCGGGCGTTTCAGGGCCCATCCACCGATGATCACGGTCATCATGATCGTGGACCGGATGGCGGACGCCTGGAGCCCGGTGGCGACGGTGTAACCCCAGATGATCGGGATCACCACAAGCCAGCAGTGATGCCGAGGGATCCGCACGACGCTCGCCAGCTGGATCAGGATGCCCGCGATGAGGGCGATATGGAGTCCGCTGATGGCAAAGATGTGCAACGTGCCCGAGCGCATGAACGGTTCGGCCACTTCGTCGGTCAGAGCGGCCTTCCAGCCGAGGGTCATGGCCCACTGGAGACGGAGCGAGCCGTCGTCCGGTTGTCCATGGGCAAGGGCGAGTTTGGCCCAGCGGATGAATCGTTCGGACCAGCCTGGGGCGGTGACTGTATTCCCGGGAGCCAGGCTCCAGTCGGCTTCGCTTTCGGCCCTCAGCTGGAAATGGATGCCCTGCCGCCGCAGGTGTTCGTGGTAGTCGAACAAGCCGGGAGCACGGGGACCCTGCGGAGGCTGGAGGACGCCGGTGATGCGGACGCATTGGCCGGCGAGGAAACGTCCTTCCAGATTGCCGCGCGTCGCGAGGATGATGTCGCCGGACGCGGGTTGTTCGCCGTCCTTCAGGGAGAGAGCCGTCACCGACATGACCGCCACCGAACGGAAGATTTCTTCGTCGTCCTGGAGGAAAACCCGGACGGATGGCGCTTCGGTGAGAATGCCTTCCACGGTGGCGATCACCGGCTGACCGCCGGGCAGAAGCTGGCGGAGATCGATCGGGGACAGGGGTCGCGACGCCACGGCCATCGCGACCGCTCCGACGAAAAACGCCAGCACCCAACTCCATGCGAGCCGTCCCGTTTCAATCGCCAAAGCGCCGACAAGGCCGACCAATGCGATCGGCGCGAGCACGGACAGCGGGATGGGAACGAGGTCGCTGAGGACAATGCCACCCGCATAGCAAAGAGCCACGGGGACAAGAGGGTGTTTCATTCGGCCTGAAAGGGTCTCGGGGGTTGTAGCCTGAAACCATTTCAGAATGGAAGCCGCGGTCTGTCGCGCGTTTCATCCTGAGTCCTTGCTACGGCTTTTCCGCGGAGGCAGAACTCCTCTGCCACCATGTTCGAGCCGGCTGGTGGTCAATTCCGGACCATCGTTGAACCCCATCATGAAAACCGTCCTCGCCCTGATTTCCGCCTTGTGCGTTCTGGCCCATGCGTCCGGTGCGGCGCAGCGACCGAACATCGTCGTCGTCCTGAGCGACGACATGGGCTACTCGGACATCGGCTGTTACGGCGGAGAGATCAGCACGCCCAATCTCGATTCGCTGGCCAGGAACGGCGTCCGGTTCACCCAGTTCTACAACACTGCGCGCTGTTGTCCCACGCGGG
Source organism: Verrucomicrobiota bacterium (assembly GCA_947476875.1). Lineage (GTDB taxonomy): Bacteria > Verrucomicrobiota > Verrucomicrobiia > Limisphaerales > CANJSG01 > CANJSG01. Next base: position 12,951 of record CANJSG010000053.1, read on the forward strand.
CCTCGCTCCTCACCGGGCTGCATCCCCACCAGACCGGGATAGGCCACATGATGGAGGACCGTAACCTCGACGGCTTCCGGGGATCCTTGAACCGGAACTGCGTCACCATCGCCGAGGCCCTGAAACCGGCCGGCTATCGCAGCTATGCCGTCGGCAAATGGCACGTGACGCCCGGCCAGTCGCAGGCCGCCTTGGCCAACACCGGCAACTGGCCGCTGCAGCGCGGGTTCGACCACTTCTATGGCACCATCCACGGTGCGGGGAGTTTTTGGGATCCGAGTTCGCTCGTGCGCGAAAACAAGCTCATCACCGTGGCCAACGACGCGGAGTATCGACCCAAGGAGTTCTACTACACGGACGCGATCGCCGACCACGCGGTGAAGTTCATCCGCGACCACGCGCGCGACCATGCGGCGAAGCCGTTCTTCCTCTACACCGCTTTCACCGCCGCCCACTGGCCGATGCATGAGCGGGAAGCCGACATAGCCAAATACAAAGGCCGATATAGCGCAGGCTACGCGGCGGTCCACGCGGCGCGGTGGGCAAAGCAGAAAGAACTGGGAGTCGTCGACCCGTCGTGGAAACCCGGGCCGCTGGCCGGCGACTGGGACAAGGTGAAGGACAAAGCCTTCGAAGAACGCTGCATGGAAGTCTACGCCGCGATGGTGGATTCGATGGACCAGGGCATTGGCCGGATCCTCGCGGAGCTCAAAGCCCAAGGGCAGATGGAGAACACCCTGATCCTCTATCTCCAGGACAATGGCGGCTGCGCGGAAGCGATGGGCCGTGGGGCCAATGCGACCGCACGGGCCGACAAACCGTCGCTCCCGCCGATGGCGCCCGATGAGCAGCAGTTCAACAGCCAGCCCAAGCAGACCCGCGACGGATGGCCCGTCCGTGTGGGCACCGGGGTCATGCCCGGCGGACCCGACACCTATATCTCCTACGGACAGGCGTGGGCCAACGTCAGCAACACGCCCTTCCGCGAATACAAACACTGGACCCACGAAGGCGGCATCAGCACCCCGCTGATCGCACACTGGCCGAGCGGCATCCCGGCCGACCAGCGCGGGCGCCTGAACTCGGCGCCGGGGCAGTTGGTCGACATCATGGCGACGGCCATCGACCTCGCCGAAGCCGCCTACCCGAAGGAGTTCTCCGGCCAGACGATTACACCGGTCCAAGGCACCAGCTTGCGGCCCGCTTTTTCCGCGAAGCCGCTGCAGAGGACCAAGCCCCTGTTTTGGGAACACGAGGGCAACCGCGCGATCCGCGACGGTGATTGGAAGCTTGTCTCGAAGGGACCGCGGTCTTCGTGGGAACTCTACAACCTCGCCGTGGACCGGACCGAGATGGAGAACCTCGCGGCATCACAACCGGCCAAGGCCAAGGAACTCGTGGCGAAGTGGGAGGCATGGGCGAAGGAATCGAAAGTCCTGCCCTGGCCTTGGGATGAGAAGGACGCCAAACCGGCGAAGGCCAAAGCCAAGAGGGCCGCTGCCGAGTAGCCCCAAAAAAACGGGCTAATAACGGACTTCTAAGTCCGAACCATCGACGACTGTTCCGATCATATTTCAGGCTTCGCGGCCATCGGGATGTTGTCTAGAGCTTCGCGGGTAGCTTTGCTTTGAGCGTCTCAAGCCGCTTTTCCTTGGCGGTGATCTCTGTGGTCAGCTTGTCCGCAGTGCGTTTGTCGTTGGCGCCGGCTTTGTCGCGGTCGGCCTGCTGGGCGAGGAGTTCGTCGCGGAGGCGCTGCATCTCGCCATAGACTTTGGCGGCGGAAAGGCGGGCGAGGGTGGCCTCGGGGGCAACGATGTCGCCGGACTTGGCTCTGGCGTCTGCGAGCTGTTTTTCAGCGTCGGAAATCTGGACCGCGAGGGCTGGGGGATTGAGTGAAAGCGTGCCAATGGGTTTGGCGTCTTTTGCCGAGAACACTGTGACATTGCCGAGCCAATCGGCGGCAACGATGCGCTGGCTATCGTGGGTGAGAACGGCGCGGACCGGCAGGTCGTTGGTGACGGCAGCGGACTTGGTCTTCGCGCCGTTGGCATCCCAGATCGCCACTTGGCCGTCGCGTCCGCAACTGGCGAACTTCCCGTCCATTCCCCAGTGGAAACCCAGCACGCCCGAGGTGTGGGGTGTCCAAGTCTTTGCCTGTTTGCCTTCGGTCATTTCCCAGAGCTTGGCCGTCCCGTCTTCGCTGGCGCTGGCCAGGACTTTGCCGTCGTTGCGCCACTGCACGGAGGTAACGCAGGACTTGTGGCCGGCGAGGACGAAAAGTTCCTGGGCGTTGTCGGGGTCCCAGACGCTCATGCCGCCGTTGCGATCGGCGCTGGCGAGCTTCTCGCCGTCGGGGCTGAAGGCCAACGCGGTCACCCAGTCGGTGTGCTTCTTGATCTTGTGGAGCAGTTCGCCGGTCTTGGTGCTGTAGATCTTCACGAGCCGGCCGGGCCCACCGAGCGCGACCTTGGACTGGTCCGGGCTCAGATCGGCGGCGAGGGCGGTGTCGTATTCGTCGCCGATGACGGTGATGCGTTCGGCGGTTTCGATGTTCCAGAGAACGACCCGGCCGGACTTGCCGGGAATGCCTCCCCCGATGACGAGAAGTTTGCCGTTCCGGCTGAACTTTACGTCGGAAGGCGAACCTTCGCCGAACGGGACGATGCCCATGAGTTCCAGTGTATCGGTGTGGTAGAGCAGCACCTGCTTCTGCCCGGTGATCGCGACCAATGGCGCCCACGGACTGGTGGCCATTCCGGTGGGAGCCGTCGAATGCGCGGACGACGTGACTGGATCGAGCAGGAACTGCAGCGGCATGGGCGGTGGGCCGTCGGGTTTGCCCTGGGCCGACGCACCGACGCTGAGGTCGATGGAGGGTTTCTTGGCGGCGATGGCTTTGCTGCCCGATGTCTCGAGAAGTCCGCCGGCAATCCAGCGTTTGATCAGGCCGAGATCCTTGTCCGGGAGCTTGCTGCTCTTCGGTGGCATTTCCGGCTCTTCGGCGTGGTTCACGACGCGGTTCAACTTGCTGCCATCTGGATCACCGGAAACAACGACCAGACCCGAGCCGCCACCGCGCATCAACCCCGCGAACGTAGTCAAATCAAGGTCGCCCTTCTTCTTGTCCGGGTTGTGGCACTTGTTGCAGTTGTTCTCGAAGACCGGGAGGACGTGTTCCTGGTAGGTGATCTTTTCCTGCGCGAACGCGAGAGGGGTTCCGGCGATCAGGATCGCGAACGAAAGCGTGAGGGGGCGGGGCGGCATCGCGCGTCGTCAGTGGTTGAAGAGGAATTCCTTCGAGTTGAGAAGCGACCAGAAGACGTCCTGCAACGCCTGGTCCTTGGACTTGGCCTTGTCGACGAAGGCCATCAACTTGCCGCGTTCGTCCTCGGTGGCGGTCCGTCCAACGCAGCGCATGTAGAGCTCGTCTATGACCTTGGCCGGTTCCTTGAGTTCCTTGATCAGGCGTTTCACCACCGGCGAGTTCTGGAGCTTGTCGTTGGTGGCGCTGCCGTTGAGGAGGTGGAGGGCCTGGGAAAGGTTGGGCTCGGTTTTTACTTCGCAGGAACAAACGGTCGTGCGGGTGGCGCGGCCGAAGGTGGTGAGGAAGTAGTTGGCGACGTTGCCATCCGCGATCTGCACGGCCCGGGCGCCTCGGGGCAGGCCCTGGTATTTGTCCGGCGTTTCGGCGACCTGGTTGATGCTGTCGAGCAGCACCTCGGCGCGCATCCGCCGGATGGACGCGCGGGCAAAGTTGCGGTCGTCGTGCGCGTTTGAATCGTTGGGGCGGGTGGAGAGCTGGTAGGTGCGGGAAACGCAGATGTCCCGGACGAGTTTTCGGAAGTCGTATTGGTAGTCGGTGAACTTCTTCCCGAGCGTGTCCAGTAGTTCGGGATTCACGGCCGGATTGCTCACGCGGATGTCGTCGACCGGTTCAATGATGCCGCGTCCGAGGAAGTGGGCCCAGACGACGTTGGCGAGGTTGCGGGCGAAGAACGGGTTCTTCGGCGAAGCCAGCCAGTTCGCGAGGACGGAGCGGCGGGATTCGCCCTTGGCGATCTCGGGAACTTCTCCGCCTAGGAACTTGGGCTTCACCGTCTTGCCGCCGACGGGGTGCTTCACGTCGCCATCCGTCCGGTCGAACACGATGGTTTCACGCGGATCCTCGCCCTGCTTTCGGCCGATCTGCGGGAAAAACGCGGCGAAACCGTAGTAGTCGTTCATCGTCCAGCGGTCGAACGGATGGTTGTGGCATTGGGCGCACTGGACGCGCATGCCCATGAACACCTGGGCGACGTTCTCCGAGATCTTCAGCGTGTCGCGTTCGATCTGGTAGTAGTTCACCGCCGGGTCCGTGAGGGAGCTGCCCTTTGCTGTCAGGAGATCGCGGACGACGCGGTCCATCGGCTGGTTGGTGAGCATCCTTTCGCGGAGCCAGTCGAAGTAGGACAGGGCGGCCTTGGTGCTGACCTCGTCGTTGCGCGAGCGGATGGCGAGGAGTTCCGCGAACTTCATGACCCAAAGGTCGGCGAACTCCTCGCGGGCGATCAGCTTGTCGACGAGTTCCTCGCGCTTCTCCTTCCTGGTCGATGAGGAGAACGCGCGGACTTCGTCCGCGCCCGGCAGCAGGCCGATGATGTCGATGTAGGCGCGGCGGATGAACGTCGCGTCGTCGCAGATCTCGGACGGAATCACCCGCAGCTTCTTGAGCTTCGCGTGGACGAGGTCGTCGATGTAGTTGTTCGAGGTGGTCTCCGGGAAGACAAACCCGGCGGCCGGCGGCGAGACGACCACCTGCGAACCGACGGTGAACTCCTCGAACCGCGCCGTGACATAGGCTTCGCCGCGCTGGCCTGCGGTGACGATGCCGTCGTCGGAGATCTTTGCGGCGACATCGTTGTTGCTCAGGAAGACGGCGAGCGAAGTCACATCGCGGTCCGAACCGTCGGAGTAGTGGGCGCGGAGGCTGAAGCGCTGCTTCGAGCCGGCGCCGATCAGGACCGTCTGCTGCGGGAGGATTTCGACGCGAACTGTGCGGGCGATGTTCGTGGAATCTTTCTTCGCGCCGTCACGGATCCACGCCAGGACCGGTGCGTAGAGCGCGCTGTTGGTCTTGAACCTTTCGCCACCGGTGTGCGGCACCTGTCCTGCGCCTTTCTGGAGCAGCAGGCTTTCTTCGGGCACCGCGAGATTGATGCGTCGGCCGATGAACTCGCGGGTCAGGCGAAAGTAGTCGCCGTCGGGATCGTAGCCGAAGAGCGAGAGATGGAAGCCGTCCTTGCCGCGCGATGTGCCGTGGCACGCGCCGCTGTTGCAGCCGGCCTTGCTGAGGACGGGCATGACATCGATCGCGAAGCTGATCGGCGGCCGGTTGCTCGACTGCGCCACAACGACTGGAACTTCGACCGACAATCCGGCATAGCGGACCTTGAGCGTCGAACTTCCGTCGGCGAGCGGGAACAAGGTGGATTGGTCGATCCGGGCGATCTTAGGATCTTCAAGGCGCAGCTTCGATGCGGCGGTCACGTCGCGCGTCGAGCCGTCCGAGTAGCCGGCTTGGACGACGATTCCTTGCCAATCACGGCCGTTGTTCAACGCGATGTTCGTCGGAAACACGGACAGTGTGGCGGGCGTCTCCGGAAACCATCCGAGCCACAGGCCGCGGATGTTGTCGCGCACCTTTCCGAGAGCGGTCGGGGATTTGTCCTTTGTAGGCCTGCCGGCCAACGCGACAGCCAGAGTCGCGGTGATGGCGAGTGCGACTGCGATGCCTACAAACAATGGCAGGCGTGATCGGCGGCGCGGACTGGCGACTGGAGCGATGGGTTCAGAGTCTGCTGGAATTCGGAGCGATTGGCCGCAGCTCGGGCAGTTGATCTCGAGGCCGGATTGCGTCGAGCCGGCCTCGAGGCGCTGCTGGCAATGGGGGCAGGCGAACTTCATGGGCTACTTTGTCTTGGCCTGTTTTATCGTCGTCCCGGCATCGGCAAGGGTCTTTTTCACGGGAACGACTCGGAGGGTTCCGGCGGTGGAAACCGTCTGGCGCATGAGGTCGCCGTCGACGGTCGCTTCAAGGACGCAGCTGAGCTGCCGGAACGAAGCGGGCGCGAGATCTTCGGGGATCTTCAGCTCAAACACGGCCTCCGGTTGATCTTTGGTCAACGCAAGCGACGGGGCGCCTAGCTTCTCAGGGAGTCCGAGCAGGCGGAGTTTGGCCCCGGCGGGCAGCGGGCGTTTGTGTTCCAGCTTGCAGACGATCTTCACCGTTTTGCCAGGTTCCGTGGCGACGGTATCGACTTTGCCGAGCAGGAACGGTTCGGCGACTTCGAGCGGGGCGAGTTGGGTCGAGACGTGCAACGGGCCGCCTTCTACCGTGGCCGTTCCGAGGATGGCGATCTTCCACGCCTTGAGTTCCGCACCCGCATTGGCGCTGACCTGGTAGATGATCGAGGTCTGGCCTTTCGGGATGGTCATCTCCGGCTGCGACGAGATGCCCGGAGGATTCCAGAGCATCTTCAGATTGATCGGTTCGTCGAAACCCGGCTTGCGATCGGCGATGATCCGCAGGTCCAGAGTCCCGCCTTGAACCAGGGGTGATTTGGATGCGTCGATTCGTAGGCTGTAAGGCGAAGCCTCGGTGACGGCGACGGGGAACCGCTCGGAGCGGGTGGCGTAGTAGGCGGTGTTGTTCGGGCCGTAGAGGAACTCGAGGTCGTTGCGGAAGCCGGCGGTCACGCCGTTCGTCGAACGGACGAACATATCGGCCAACGTGCCCGCCAGTTCGGCATCGGGCGCGGCTTCGAACACAGCCACGGTCTGGTCCTGCCGCGGACCGAACGCGGCGGTTTTCATGGTCACTCCGGGCGGAAGGTTGGCGGCTTCGAGCGTGAGCGCCCCGTCCACATCCTGGCGCCGGACGGCAAGCAGGGTGGCGACACGCCCTCCACGCGGCACGGCGGCATATTGACGCGTCTGGGAATCGTTCCGGCCGGCCGGTGGCATCGTCAGCGTGAGCGACGGTTCGGACGGCGTGATCTCGGCGCGGAAAACGAAGCCGGGACCACCGCGCTTGAGTTGGTCGGTTACGCGCAGAAAGTAGTTCGTCTCGTAAGGCGGCACGAAACGCACGGCCGCATCGACTCCCGCGCCATCGTCGTTCGATGTGAGGACTTCGCCCTTCATGTTGAGGACGTCGAGAACCGGATCGATCGGCGAACGCAGGCGGCGTCCGTAGACGGACACTTCCAAGGCCTTCCCGCGTTCGGCGAAGAACTTGAAGTAGGCGGCGTCGCCGTAGTTGGCCAGCCGCCCGTTAAAGGCGAACGGCGCATTGCCCGGGGCGACGGGGGCGGATTCGCGGGACGTGTTTCGGCCGTCGCCCGTGATGTCGGGAAAAGGCGAAACCCGGATCCAATTGGCCGAAGGCGCGCTCAGG
>CANJSG010000054.1 GCA_947476875.1 Verrucomicrobiota bacterium
CGTCCGCCGCTCTCCCACAACTTTCTCCGGACCATCCCAGGCCAAGCCATCATACGCATCCGTCACGCCGCTCCAAAACACCCGTTCTTTGACGGGCTGTTAACGGCTCTCCCAGGTCTTTCATGAGCGCTTCAACCACATTCCGACTGGCAACTTTGCTGAAGACCTTCTTTATGCGGCGTCTCTCGAAGAATTCTTTCAGCATGGTGTCCTCACTGGTTTCGCTGGTCGGTCTTTAGAATCAGTTCCACCGCCGTCTTAACATCCGGAGCCGTGTGGTCCGCCGCGACTGCGTGCCTTTGGTCGCCGCCGCCGTAGCCGGTGCCGACGAGGATGCTGCGGATGCCGGCGTTTTTGGCGGTCTGGATGTCAGTGGTCGTGTCGCCGATGAACCACGAACGCGTCAGGTCGATGTTCAGGTCGCGGACGGCCAGCTCGACCATGCCGGTCTTGGGCTTGCGGCAATCGCAGGCGATCTTCAGCTCGGGCCGTTCGCCGGGGAATCCCTTCTCCGGGTGATGCGGGCAGAAATAGATACGGTCGAGGAACGCGTGCTCCATCCCCAGCAACGTCTCCAGCTTGTTGTGCGTGCGGCGGAGTTCGGCATCGGAGGTGAAGCCCTTCGCGACGACGGGCTGGTTGGTGACGAGGACGGTGCGGTAGCCGGCGAGGTTCAACGCATGGACCGCATCGGCGGCTCCGGGAAGAAGCTCCAACTCCTCCGCCGTGCGCAAGCCGTCGCGGCTGACTTCCCTTACCAACGTTCCGTCGCGATCAAGGAAGACGGCGGGTTGTTGGACGTCGAGCGAGCTGCGGGCGATGACGCCGGACGCGAGCTGGCCCGCGATCTTGTCGTAGCGTTCGGGGGTGCCGATGTCCTTGATGAACTCGGGCGTGTTGTAGCCGAGGAGGCGCGCACCGTTGCGGAGCATCGCGGGGAAGAGGTCTTTGCCGAAGTCGAGGATCATGGGAGGTGGATCAAGCCGCGCTGCGGCTTGATCGGCAGTCGCAGCGCGACTGCCGCCACCTGCACGCCAATCGCGGAACGATTCGAGCGCGCTCTTCTCAAGAATGTAGAGCCCGGCGTTGACGAGGTTTTGGCGCCAGACACCGACGGGATGCGGTCGGTTGTGGAAGGCGGTGACACGATCGGTGTCGTCCACTTCGACGAGGTCCGAGTCGAGCGGATGGTCGTTCGGATGAAGCACGAGCGACGCGGCGGCATTGGCCTTTTCGTGGGCCTGACGGAACCGCGTCAGGTCGAGGTTCAACATCGTGTCGCCGTAGAGCACGGCGAACTGGTCGGCCAAGAGATCAAAGCCATCCAACACCGCGCCGGCCGTCCCGAGGGGTTCCCGTTCCACCACATGCCGGATGCGGACGCCGAATTTCGAGCCGTCGCCGAAGTGGGCTTCGATGATGTCAGCCCGGTAGCAGGAGAAGATGAGGATGTCGGTGAAGCCGTGTTTCCGGCAGAGCTCGATGTGATATTCGAGCAACGGCCGACCGGCGAAGGGGATCATCGGCTTGGGCAGATCGCCGAGGCGCGCGCGGAGCCGTGTGCCCATGCCGCCGGCGAGGATGATGGACTGATGGGACATGGGGAAAGGTATGAGGGATGAAGCTCAGGACGCGGGTAATTCAGGCCGAAGGTCTGAGATAATCCAGCCCAGGGCAACGCCCTGGGTCTCCCGGCCAACGGTCAAAAAGCCCTGAAAGGGCGGAACAACATCGTCCCCTTGTGCCGCCCCTTCAGGGCTTATCGTTCTAGGGGCAAAAAACACAGGGCGTTCCCCTGGGCTGGATTGGTGATGCCCCTTCGGGGCGCCGGATCCGATTGTTACACCGGATTTAGGTTCATGCCTCATACCTCATCCTTCATCCCTCCTCACAGCCCCTGCTCGGTCGCCACTTCGTTCACGGAACGGTCGACGGCTTCGTTCGAGGTGAGGCGCGGGCTCCAGCCGAGGCGCTTGAGCTTCTCGACGGAGTATTGGAAGCGCGGCACGTCGCCGATCCAGCCGCGGCTGCCGCCGGTGTAGTTGATCTTCGCTCCGGGGGAGACTCGCTTGACCACGGCGTCGGCCATGTAGCGGACGGTGGTGAGCGAATCAGAGGTGCCGATGTTGTAGAATGCGAGATGCTCCGCCGCCGTGTCGACGATGTAGAGCATGGCTTCCACGAGGTCGGCCACGTGGAAGTAGGGCTTCTCCTGAGTGCCGTCGCCGAGGACTTCGAGCTCGGCCTTGTTGCGCTTCAGCTTCTGCACGAAGTCGTAGATCGCGCCGTGGGTGGAGCGGCTGCCGACGACGTTCGGGAAACGGAAGATCCAGGCGCGGGTCAGGATCGTCTGGAGCGCGGTCGAGATGATGGCCTCGGAGGCGAGCTTCATCGCGCCGTAGTTGGAGATCGGGAACAGCGGTCCGATGTCCTCTGACAAACGGGCCGGGTGTTCGCCGTAGATGGCGGAGGTGGAGGCGAAGGCGATGCGCTTGATCGAGAAATCCTTCATCACCTTCAGCAGGTTGAAGGTGGTCATGAACGTGTCGCGCAGGTCGACGTCGGGATTGGTGACGCCGGCGCGGATGTCCGAATTGGCCGCGAGGTGCCAGGCCATCTCGTAGGCTCCGTCGCCGCCTTCGGCTTCGAGCGCGCGGCGCATGGCGGCGAGGTCGTTGACGTCGGCTTCGTAGAACTTGAACTGGCCGGTGGCGAGCGCCTTGGCGTTGTTGTCGCGCCGGCCGAGCTTGAGGTTGTCGACACCGACGACGGTGTGCCCTCGGGCGATGAGGGCGTCGACAAGGTGGCTGCCGATGAATCCCGCGGCTCCGGTAACAAGGCACTTACTCATGCGGGGAGTGTGATTCGGCCTGCGGCCTCCGGGCAAGCGGGGAGGTGCGGTGAGACGGCAAATCCTGCTCCTTCTCGACCTCGTTCTCGTTCTCGAAGACGAACCCGGGTAAGAGAAGGAGAGCGAGAACGAGAGCGAGAACGAGAGCGAGAACGAGAGCGAGAAGGATGACGAGGTGAAGGGCGGCATTGCCCACCCCTCGCTTCAACGGCACCTTGTCGCCATGCGGAAGATCGTCGTCATCACGCTGTTTGTCGCCGTGTCGTCCATAAGGCTTTTTGCCAAGTCGGGCGAGAACGGAACGCCGGGCGAGCCGTGGGACATGCTCCAGTGGTTCGAGTTCATGAGCTACTTCGTGACCGTCGTCGGTCTGCCGTTCGCCATCTGCGTGTTCATCTGGGAACAGCGCCGGGAACGGCAGAACGAGGAGGAGGAGATCTACCAGCGGCTGTCCGACGAATACTCGAACTTCCTGAAGCTCGTCCTCGACAACGCCGACCTCCAGCTCCTGCGGCGAGGAGTGGTCGAGGTGAAGCTGACGGAGGAACAGGAGGAGCGGAAGTTCGCCCTGTTCAACATCCTCGTCTCGCTCTTCGAACGGTCCTACCTGCTGGTCTACGAGGACGACATGAGCAAGCAGACGCGGCGTCTGTGGCTCAGTTGGGAAGACTACATGCGGGAATGGTGCCGCCGTCCGGACTTCCGGGCCGCCCTGCCGTCATTCCTCCAGGGCGAAGACGAGGACTTCCAACGGCTGATCACCGGCATCGCGGAGCAGGAAGCGGCGAAACGCTCTTGAACTGGAACGTGCTCAGACCAGCCCGAATTCCTTGATGTCCATGGCCCACTTTCCGTCGGTCACACGGAGGCTGCCGTTGTGGTGTTCGTAGACGACCGCCTCGATGTTCACCAGCAGCGGGATGACGTTCACGATCAGGCTGCCGTCGTTGAGCGAGAGGATGCGGGACCGTTTGTCCGGACGACGGGTAAAGCTGTGGCCCTGGCTTTCGTCGATGGCGAAGACGTAGCCGGAGGCGCGGATCAGGCCGGCATCGTAGAAATCCACCTCGCCGATGAAGTGCCGGCGGATGTCCTTGTCGAACAGGCGGCGATGGATGACATGGATTCGTTCGCCAGGTCTCAGCAGGTGTGTCATACGGCTTTAGGAGTTTCGTGTTTGCGGCGGCGGGTTCGCTCGTCGTGCAACCACAGGAACGCTAGGAGCGTGCTTCGTGGCTGTCCAGCGCCGACCCGAGTGTCGGGTGACGTGGACTGGGGGGCGCAGCAGGAAGATCTTTCTTTGGAAGCGAGAATTTCTCCGTGGCAGCGACCCCGCGGCCGTTTCATGCTCAGCCGTGTTGTCGAGCAAAGCCAAGTATGCGATCCGCGCTCTCATCAGCCTGGCGGCATGGGAGGGCCCCGGACCGATGCAGATCCGCGAGATCGCCACGCAGGAGCGGATCCCGCAGAAGTTTCTGGAAGCGATCCTGGTGGACCTGAAGAGCGCGGGCTTCGTGGTGAGCCGGTCGGGAAAAAAAGGCGGCTACCAGCTGCGGATCGCGGCGTCCGAGATCAGTCTCGGCAACATCATCCGGCACATCGACGGCCCGTTGGCGTGGACCCCGTGCGTCAGCCAGACGGCCTACTCCCGTTGCGATGACTGCGACCAGGAAGCCTATTGTTCCCTGCGCTTGGCGATGAAGCAGGTCAGGGATTCGACGGCCGCCATTCTGGAAAACCATTCCCTCCAGAAGATGCTCGACGACCGCAAGGCGATGGCCGAATCGAATCGTTCGATCGACTTCTCGATCTAGCCTCCTTTTCAGATGGTGTAGTCGTCGGCCTGGAGCTGCTTGTCATCGGTGAAAATGCGGACCTTTTCCAGGTGGACGAAGACTTCGTCCTCGGCCTTGAGGTTCAGCAACCGCGCCTGTTCGCGGTTCAAATCCACCTCGAACCTTGTCTGGTCATCAAACCTCTGCAATTCGACGCGGACAATGGGGCCGGCCGAGTTGACGTGGCGCACGCGGGCGGGAATGCCGCCCGGGCCTTCGGGCTGGCGGGTGATGCGGACATCGTGGGGCCGGAAGTAAACCGAAGCGGGCTTCTCGTCGAAGGTCTCCGGGTTTCGCACTTGGATGGTGGTGTCGCCGACGTGGACTTTCCCTTCGGCCAGACGGCCGCCGAACAGGTTCACGTTGCCGAGGAAGTGGAAGACGAAGGTGTTGGCCGGATGATCGTAGACCTCAGTGGGCGTGCCGATCTGTTCGATGCGGCCCTCGTTCATCACGACGACGCGGTCGGCGACTTCGAGCGCCTCTTCCTGATCGTGGGTGACGAAGATGCTGGTGACATGGATGTCGTCGTGCAGGCGGCGCAGCCAACGACGGAGTTCCTTGCGGACCTTGGCATCGAGCGCGCCGAAGGGTTCATCCAGCAGGAGAACCTTGGGCTCCACCGCGAGCGCCCGGGCCAGCGCGACGCGTTGGCGTTGGCCACCGGAGAGCTGCGAAGGGTAGCGGTTCCCGAGTGGTTCCAGTTGCACGAGCTGGAGCAGCTCCGTGACGCGGCGGGAGATTTCGGCGTCGGTGGGACGCGTTTCCTTCGGACGCACGCGCAGTCCGAAGGCGATGTTCTCGAACACGGTCATGTGCCGGAACAAGGCGTAGTGCTGGAAGGCAAAACCCGCCTTGCGCTGGCTGGCTTGGAGATGGGTGACGTCCTCGCCGTTGAAGAAGATCTGGCCAGAGCCGGTATCGGCGAACTCCAACCCCGCGATGATGCGGAGCAAGGTGGTCTTACCCGAGCCGGACGGTCCGAGCAGGGCGAGCAATTCGCCGGAGCGGACTTCGAGGTTCACGGACTTCAGCGCGTGGAACGTGCCGAAGGTCTTGGTGATGTCGCGGACTTCGATGCTCATTCTTGAAAGGGGTCAGTCGTGTTCGGGACGGAGCTGTGCGCCCTTCCATTCGACCCACGTCTTCAACGCGAGGGTGACGAGCGCCAGCAGGCACAGGAGCGAAGCCACGGCGAAGGCGGCGACGAAGTTGTATTCGTTGTAGAGGATCTCGATGTGGAGCGGGAGCGTGTTGGTCTGGCCGCGGATGTGGCCGGAGACGACGGACACGGCGCCGAATTCGCCCATGGCGCGGGCGTTGCAGAGAATGACGCCGTAGAGCAGGCCCCATTTGATGTTTGGCAAGGTGACGCGCCAGAAAGTCTGCCAACCGCTGGCACCCAGCACGAGCGCGGCCTCCTCTTCAATGCGGCCTTGGGCCTGCATGAGAGGAATGAGTTCGCGGGCGACGAATGGAAAGGTGACGAAGATTGTCGCCAGCACGATTCCGGGAACGGCGAAGATGATCTGGATGTCCCGGTCCATGAGCCACGGTCCAAGCAACCCTTGGGCGCCGAAGAGCAGCACGTAGATCAAACCCGAGATGACCGGCGACACGGAGAACGGCAGGTCGATCAGGGTGATCAGGAGGTTCTTTCCACGGAAGTCGAACTTGGCGATGCACCACGCCGCCGCCACGCCGAAGACGAGGTTCAACGGCACGGCGATCGCGGCCGCGATGAGCGTGAGCTTGAGCGCGGACAAGGTCGCCTCGTCGGCGAAGGCCTTGAAGTAGGCTGCAAAACCCTTGGCCAATCCTTCGGCGAAGACCGCGATGAGCGGAACCAGCAGGAAGAGTCCGAGGAACAGAAGCGCGACCGTGATGAGGGAACGGCGGACCCATGCGGGTTCCGTCGTGGAACGCACGGGCAACGCGGCGGAGCGGGCGATGCGGCTGGGAGCGGCGGAGGCCATGGCGTCAGTTCGGGTTCTGGTAACGGCTGCCCCACCACTGGAGCACGTTGATGGTGAGCAGGAGGAAGAACGACAGCACGAGCATGACGACGGCGAGCGCGGTGGCCCCGGCGTAGTCGTATTGCTCCAGCTTGGTCATGATGAGGAGCGGCGTGATCTCGGTCTTCATCGGCATGTTGCCGGAGATGAAGACGACGGAGCCGTATTCGCCGACGGCCCGGGCGAAGGCCAAGGCGAAGCCGGTGATCAACGGCGGATAGAGCGGCGGCAGGATGACGCGCCAGAAGGTTTGCCAGCGATTCGCTCCCAGGCTGGCGGCGGCTTCTTCCAGTTCGGCGTCCAAGTCTTCGAGGACGGGTTGAACGGTGCGCACGACGAAGGGGAGTCCGATGAAAGTGAGCGCGATCCAGATGCCGATGGGAGTGAAGGCGATCTTGATTCCCAACGGCTCGAACCAACGGCCGATCCAGCCGTTCGGCGCGTAGAGCGTCGTCAGCGCGATGCCGGCCACGGCGGTGGGAAGGGCGAACGGCAGATCAACGAGCGCGTCCACAAACCTTCGCCCGAAGAACCGGTAACGCACCAGCACCTAGGCGACGAGCAGGCCGAAGACGACATTGGCCAACGCCGCCAGCAGCGAAACGCCGAACGTCAGCTTGTATGAGGCCACGACGCGCGGCGCGGTCACGGTGGTCCAGAACTGTTCCCAGGTGAGCGACGACGTCTTGATGAACGCCGCCGAGAGCGGGACCAGAACGATTATTCCGAGATAGAGAAGCGTGTAGCCGAGCGTCAATCCGAAGCCGGGCAGGACGCTGCGTCTGCTGTTGCGTGACATGGCTAGATGTTCGCGGCGTAGCTGATGATTTTTCGGTATTCGTTGAGGATCGAGTGCAGTGCGAGGACAAGGGCCTTCTCCTGCAGGAACAGCGGCGCGTGCTGCGGTGTCTCAAAGACGATCTCGAACGGACGCGGATGGACTTTCGGGGGCGCCTTAAGGATGCCCCGGTAGCCCTGGCGGATGATGCCATTGCGGGCGTTGAAGCCGTCGATCACCGCGTCGTCGTTGCGTGGCAGGAACTGCTCGGACGCCTTGAGTGCCGGTTCCAGAAGGTTCTTGGTCAGCGTCGCGCCGGAGACAAAGCCGTAGAGTCCATGGCTCGTATCGTCCGAGTGCAGCGCGATCAGCCCGTGGAAGCCGTGCGTGCTAATCTCGTCCTGGAGCAGGAGCACTTCTGGCTCGTGGGTGTTGTTCCAGAATTCGCGGTTCAGATCGCGGCCCCGGCGTGAGCTGCGGCTGCCGTCCTCGTAGCCGGTGGGATTGCACACCGGATAGAGGAACAGCACGTAACCCTGGGCGATGGCGGGATTGCGGACGAGCTGCTGGACGAAGGAGATCAAGCCGGCGGCTCCTTCCGGTTCGTCGCCATGGATCGCGGCGAAGATGCCGATCCGCAGCGGGTCTCCGCCGCCCTGCGGTCCGTGGAACGCGTAGCGCGGCAGTTCATAGTCCTCACCATCGACATCGAACCACCCGGCGCTGCGCTTCAGCAGGCTGCCGGACACGGCGGCCATCCGTTCGAGCGGCGCGAGGAGGGCTTCGAGGCTGCGTCGGCGTTTGGCGGGGCGGGACGGTTCAAGGATCGCGGAGCTCATGGCGAGGAGGAATTGGGGCGTCGGGTTCAGGGCTTGTAGATGTCGTCGAAGATGCCGCCGTCATCGAAGTGCTTCTTCTGTGCGGCGCGCCAGCCACCGAACGACGAGTCGATGGTGATGAGCTTCAGCTTCGGGAACTGCGCGGCGTATTTGGCGACGGCCTTCTCGCTGCGCGGGCGGTAGAAGTGTTTGCCCGCGATGTCCTGCCCTTCGTCGGAATACAGGTATTCCAAGTAGGCTTTGGCCACGGCTTCCGTGCCTTTCTTGGCGACGATCTTGTCGACGATTGCGACCGTGGGTTCGGCCAGGATCGAGAGCGAGGGCGTGACGATCTCGAACTTGTCCGCGCCGAATTCCTTGATGGCGAGGAACGCCTCGTTCTCCCAAGCCAACAACACGTCGCCGATGCCGCGTTGCACGAAGGTCGTGGTCGAACCGCGTGCGCCGGAGTCGAGCACGGGCACGTTCTTGAACAGCTTTCCGACGAATTCCTTGGCCTTCGCTTCGTCGTTGCCGGACTTCTCCAGCGCGTATCCCCAAGCCGCGAGGTAGTTCCACCGCGCGCCGCCGGAGGTCTTCGGATTCGGCGTGATGACGGATAAGTTGGGCTTCACGAGATCGTTCCAGTCCTTGATGCCCTTGGGGTTCCCCTTCCGCACGAGGAAGTTGATCATGGAGGTGTAGGGTGCGCTGTTGTTCGGAAGCCGCTTCTGCCAATCGGCCGGGAGCCGGCGCGACTTGTCGGCGATGGCGTCGATGTCGTAGGCCAACGCGAGGGTGACGACATCGGCGGGCAGGCCGTCGATCACGCTGCGCGCCTGTTTGCCGGAACCGCCGTGGGATTGTTCGACGGTGACATTGTCGCCGGTCTTGGCCTTCCAATGCTTCGAGAAGGCGGCGTTGAACTCGGTGTAGAGTTCACGTGTGGGATCGTAGGAGACGTTGAGGAGCTTGATGTCCTTGGCCCAGGCGCTGGACGCCAAAGACAGGGCGAGTGCGAGGACGACACGGGAGAGTTTCATCGGATTTTTAGGAAGAGGTTTTGGTGATGGATTAGAAGGCGACTTGGGCGCGGGCGAACAGGGCCTGTTCGCCATTTTCGAGCAGCGGGCTGGTGCCGCCGTCGAAGTTGGTGAGTTCGTAGTTGAGGGAGAACTTCACGTTGCGGTTCAGGTGCCAGTTGACGCCGAGGCCGCAGGAGGTCGCGGCCGACGCGGCCGTCGCGGAATTGGCGAACGGGCCGGCTCCAGTGAAGGCGTCGTCGTCGATGTCGAGTTGGCTGACACGCGCGGCAACTTCCCACGCACCCCAGCCGTCGCCGCCGACGGTGAAGGGCTTGAGCGGCTGGACAGCCTTGAAGGAGTTCTCTTCGCCGGTCAGGAACCACGACGCGGCAACCTGCCAACCGGTGTGGGTGAGCTCCTGCTGACGGCCGTTGGCTGTATTGCGCAGGTTCAGCGAGGAGACGGCGTATTCCGCGACGAGCCCGAACGGACCCCAGTAGTAGTAGGCCTGCGGGCTGACGCGCCAATGCTGTCCGTCGGCGACGACCGTTCCGGTGTAGGCGAAGAACGATTGTTGTCCGGCGGAAGAATATCCGCGCGGAGCGCCTTCGTGGTCGCCGATGGTTGCCGAGACGCCGAAGCCGAGACCGCGCAGTGCGTCGTTGTCGGAGTTGCGGAACGGGATCGCGAAAAGCCGCGCCGCGATGTCCTTTTCGTCGTCGAAGTTCGTGGCATCCGTGTCGCCGCTGCCGCCGTCGGGCACGCCGTTGAAGGCGCCGATCTGGTAGTTGAGCGTGTAGTTGAAGAGGTCGCCCTGGATCTGGATGCCGACGTCGCGGTTTGGCAGGAGTTGGCTGGGATACGAACGTTCGATGAACAGCAGATTGGCCCCGGATTGCAGCCGTTCTAGGCCGACGGGCTCCTTGAACTTGCCGATCTGCACTTGGAATTCAGGAAAGAACCGCGCGTTGAGGTAGGCATCTTGGACGAAGCTGTTATTGTTCGCGGTGACCATGTTTCCGGACGGAAAATCCAGCATCACGCGGAAGTCGTATTTGTCGTAGAGCGTGCCTTCAAAGATCGGCCGGACGCGGCGCAGGAGGAACGTGTCGTTCTTGGTGCCGGAGGAGTTGTCAGCCGGGTAGAAGCGGGCGTCGGCTTGGACGTAGCCGCGGATCTTGAGGACAAAGTTGGTGTCGGCCGAACGCATCTGGAACCCGCTGGCTCCAGCGGTGACGACGGCCGTGGTCTTGGCCTTCTCGGCGGAAGACTCCTTGTCCAGCTCCTCTTTGCGTTCGAGGACTTTGATCTTTTGGTCCAATTGTTGGATGAGGGCCCTGAGTTCGGCGACCGACTCCTCGGCGGCGAAGGAAGCGGTGGAGCCGAGAACCAGGAGGCCGGCGGCGGCGAGGGTTGCACGGATGGATTTGGATCTGTTTTTCATCAACGGACGTTTTTTTGGATCCAAAAACTGCGGCGGTCCGCTGGGTCTTCGGGGAAGCTTGGGGATGAATGCCGCCGGTAGTCCGGAAGGCGGAAACAGTTGGCGGGCGCGGTCGAGACGAAGTTTCTCGGTGCGCTGCACTTGGATGACCTTGGAATCATGCACGGTGATTTCAACGGAACCGAAACTCTCGGCTTCAACTTGTTCCTGAACAACCCGCAGCCAGGTGTTGGCCTGTCGTTTTTTGGATTGGCCCACCGGTTGTTGCGATGCTTTTTCGCTCATGCGCTGCTGAACGAATATCCTATAAGTCTATTAAACAAATAGGAAAACAATTTATTAACCGTAAGGTGCTATTAATGAGGTGGAAATAGAATTTCTAAGGCTTGGTAAATTTGCTGTATTCAGGTTTCGTTTGATGAATCAGATTTCTTGGAAGCTCCGGCGCTCCCTGTGCAAGGCATTGGCCTCGTTGGTCGGGGGATTTCTCCAGCCGCGAACCGAGACGAAGAATTGGCAGCGAAGCCCATTAAGCATTAGCGTTGCGTCGCATGATTAAGTTGTCAGTGGTGGAAATGGCTGTGGCTGCCGGGTTGTTGTTGGCCGTGGGCGGGTCCCCGGTTGCCTCTGCGGCCGATCCACAGAAGGCTTTGCCGCCGTTTCAGGAGGCCTACGACCAGTTGCAGACCAACCTGCCGGGCGTGTCGAAAGCCGAGTTGGACAAAGCCGCGCTGGAAGGTTTGGTGGAAAAACTTCGCGGCCGGCTGCAGATCCCCGGCTTGAACTCTGGTTCGCCGTCCAATGTGGCGGCAATTGTGCGCAGCCGGGTCTTCGAGGGGCAGTTCGCCTACCTGCGTGTGGGAGTTGTCGGACCGGACCTGCCTGCTCGGTTGTCCGACACGATCCGTTCGCTCGGCACCAATGCGCCGGTGCGTGGCCTTGTGCTGGATCTGCGTAACGCCTCTGGCAGCGACTATTCGGCGGCGGCGGCGACGGCGGACCGGTTTCTCGCAGTCGAACAGGCCTTGCTGCAATGGCCCGGCGGGGAAGCCCGCTCCAGCATCAAGACCAATTCGATCGGCATTCCGGTGACCGCGTTGGTCAACGGCGCCACCCGCGAAGCCGCCGAAGCGCTGGCCGGCCTGTTGCGGGACTGCCGCATTGGCCTCGTCCTCGGTTCCGAGACCGCTGGACGGGCCCGGGCCTTCAAGGAGCTGAAGTTCTCCGGCGGGCAGTCGGTCTTTGTGGCCGATCAACCGGTCAAGCTGGGCTCGGGGCAGTTGATGGACGGGCCGTTGTCGCCGGATATTTTGGTGACAGTGTCCAAGGAGTCCGAAGCCATTTGGATCGACGACCCCTATCGGCGGCTCGGTGCCGTGGCAACGGCGAGGTCGCGCCGCAGGGTGAACGAGGCGGACCTCGTCCGCATGCAGCGCGAAGGGGCTCCGATGGATGACGAAGTGGATCTGGCCTTGCCGACCGCCCCCGGCCCGATTCCCAAGGCATCCGAGCCGGAGAAACTTGTAGTTCAGGATCCGGCCTTGGCGCGGGCCTTGGACCTTCTCCGAGCCATCCAGATCGTGAAGCCCCGGCGATGATCTGAAATGGAATTGACGCTCAGGGACCTGACTCGCACCTTGCCCGCCCAGTTTTTGGAATGAAGACCGTCCTTTTCATCTGCACCGGGAACATCTGCCGCAGCCCCATGGCTGAGGGCATCTTCCGTCGTGAGGTCCGCGAGCGGGGAGATTTCCGTGTGCTCTCCGCAGGGGTCGGGGCAGTGGACGGCCAGGCTCCCAGCCATAACTCGGTCCGCGCCTGCCGCGACATCGGCATCGACATCGGCCAGCAGCGCAGCCAGATGCTGACCCGGGAGCTGGTCCAACAAGCCGACTACATCTTCGGAATGACCCACGGGCACGTGGACACCATTCTCCTGCTTTATCCCCAGGTGGCGGACAAGACGTTCCTCCTCCGCGAATTCGACGACACTCTCGACGCGTATGAGAAGGACATCAGCGATCCGATCGGCGGTCCACTCGACGTCTACGTGGCCTGCCGCGACCAGATCGAACAGGGCATCTCGACCCTTCTCCGTTTCATCGAACAGAATCATCCATCCCCGGCATCCCAGAAGAAAACCATGCTCTCGATCGGTTGCGACCACGGCGGCTTCCATCTCAAAGAAACCCTCAAGCGCCATCTCCAGGCCAAAGGCGTCGTCTTCGAGGATCTCGGCACCCATTCGGGTGAATCGACCGACTATCCCGACTACGCCAAGGCCGTCGCCGAAGCCGTCGTTAGCGGCAAAGCCCAATGCGGCCTTCTCGTCTGCACTTCCGGCATCGGCATGAGCATCGCCGCGAACAAGGTTCCCGGCGCCCGCGCCGCGCTTGTTTTCAATGCCGAAATGGCTTCCCTCGCCCGCGAGCACAACAACGCGAACATCCTTTGCCTCGGCGCCGGGCAAACCTCGCCCCAGCAGGCCATCGAGATCCTCGATGTATTCCTCGGCGGCAGTTTCGCCGGCGGTCGTCATGAACGTCGCGTGGCGAAATTCGAGGCCGCGCCGGGCCTGCGCCTTCGCTCGGTCGACGCCGAGATCGCCGACATCGTCGTGCAGGAACGCCAGCGCCAGCTTGAGAACATCGAGCTCATCGCCTCCGAGAATTTCACCAGCCCGGCCGTGATGGAAACGCAGGGCTCCGTCCTGACCAACAAGTATGCCGAAGGTTATCCCGGCAAACGCTGGTATGGCGGCTGCGAGCACGTGGACGACGCGGAACGCATCGCCATCGACCGCGCGAAGAAGCTGTTCGGAGCCGAACACGCGAACGTCCAGCCGCACTCCGGTTCCGGCGCGAACATGGCGGTCTATTTCTCCGTGCTGAAGCCCGGCGACAAGATGCTGACCATGGACCTGTCCCATGGCGGCCACCTGACCCACGGCAACAAGGCCAACTTTTCCGGCAAGTTCTTCGAGATCGTCCACTACGGCGTCCGCAAGGAAGACGAGCGCATCGACTACGATCAGCTCGCCGCCATGGCCCGTGAGCACAGGCCGAAGATGATCACCGTCGGCGCCTCGGCGTATTCCCGGATCATCGACTTCAAGCGCCTCGGCGAGATCGCCCAGGAAGTTGGCGCCTACATGCTGGCCGACATCGCGCACATCGCCGGCCTCGTCGCCGCCGGCGTCCATCCCAGCCCCGTTCCCTACGCCGACTTTGTCACCACCACGACGCACAAGACCCTTCGTGGACCGCGCGGCGGGTTGATCATGTGCCGTGAGAAGTATGCCAAGGACATCGACTCGAACGTCTTCCCCGGCATCCAGGGCGGTCCGCTCATGCACGTCATCGCCGCCAAAGCCGTCTGCTTCAAGGAAGCGCTCCAGGAAAGCTTCAAGGGCTATCAGCAGCAGATCGTGAAGAACGCCGCGGCTCTGGCCGACGGCATGAAGAGGAACGGCTTCCGCCTCGTTTCCGGCGGAACGGAAAACCATCTGATGCTCGTCGATGTCGGTGCGAAGAACATGACAGGCAAGGACTGCCAGCTCGCCCTCGACGAAGCCGGCATCACCACGAACAAGAACACGATTCCGTTCGAGACCCGCTCACCTTTCCAAGGGAGCGGCGTCCGCCTCGGCACCCCCGCCGTGACCACGCGCGGCATGAAAGAGCAGGAGATGGCGGCCATCGCCGACATGATCTCCGAGGTCCTTCTCGACATTAAGAACGTCGACGCGGCCCATGCCGTGAGGAACCGCGTGCGCGAGCTGACCGCAAAGTTCCCGTTGCCTTATTGAGCAACTGACAGCACTCTCCGACCGCTGCAGAGACGCCTTTGGGCCGTCATCCCCGTTTTTCCCCCCGGACGAGCTGGTTATTGAACATCGTCCCTTGAAAGACGTCTCAGCCGAGCCTGCTGACGAATCGTAAATCCCTTTTTTATGCCCGCCCGCGCCACCACTAAACGCGCCCCTAAGAAGTCCGGCAAAGCCGCCGTCGAAGAATCCGCCGAACCGGTAACCCCGGCTGCTTCCGCGAAGGCGGCGACCAAAGCGGTCGCCAAGCCCAAGAAAGCCGCCAAAAAAGCCGCAGCTTTAGCGCCGGCCACCGAGCAACCAGATCTACCGGCGGCTCCGGTGGCAGCCGAAGCGCCCGCCCCGGTGGCGCTCCGGGCACCCGCTCCCGCTCCTGTAGGTGTCGCGGAGGTCAAACCAGAGCCGCCAGCCGCACGGGTGGTGGAAGCCAAGCCGGAGCCCGCTCCCGTTGCTTCCGCTGCGGTTGTGCGTGAGCCGATGTTTCCGCCGGCCGCTCCCGCTCCGGCCCCCGCGCCACAGCCGGCACCGGCGGTTCGGCCTCCGGCTCCAGCGGTCGTTCACGGTGGCGGTTCCGGACCCACGCCAGCCCGTCCCGCTCCTCCTCAGGGGCAGCAACCTCCCCCGCAGGGGCAACGACCGCCGCAAGGCCCGGGGCCGCAGGGCCGGCCGCCGCAAGGACAACAGGGTGGACAGAATTTCCAGCAGCGCCGTTTCGAGCCCCGTGATCAACGCGGCCCACGGGATCCCCGGTCGGCCCCGCAAGGTCAGGCTCCCCAGCCCCAGCAGCCGAGCCCTCAGCCCGAGACCGGATACGGTCCCGAAACGATTCATCCCGAGGCACCGCGCCGGCCGATCGACCTTCCCGAAGTCGAGGCGAACCTTCCCGCACGCCAGGCGATCCGCGCCGAGCGCAAGCCGGGCGTGAACCTCAACATCGCCAAGCTTCAGGCCATGCCCATCGGCGACCTGAACAACATGGCCCGCGAGTTCGACATCGAGAACTTCGGCACCATGCGGAAGCACGAGGTCATCTTCCACATCCTCGCCCGCAACGCCGAACGCGGCGGCATGCTTTACGCCGAGGGCGTCCTGGAAGTTCTCGGCGAAGGCTACGGCTTCCTCCGCTCGCAGAGCTTCAACTACCTGCCCTGCCCCGAGGACATCTACGTCTCGCCCTCGCAAATCCGTCGTTTCGATCTCCAGACCGGCAACCTCATCCAGGGCCAGATCCGTCCGCCCAAGGAAAAGGAGAAGTTTTTCGCGCTGCTCAAGGTCGAGAAGGTCGATGGTGAAGATCCCGACAAGGCGAAGGACAAGACGCTGTTCGAGAACCTCACGCCGCTGTTTCCCAACCGGCGTTTCCTCCTCGAGACCGACGCGTCCGAGCTGAGCACCCGCGTGATGGACCTCGTCTGTCCGATCGGCAAGGGCACCCGCGGCCTCATCGTCGCGCCGCCGCGCACCGGCAAGACCGTTCTCATGCAGAAGCTCGCCAACGCGATGCTGAAGAACGATCCGAACTGCTACCTCTTCATCCTCCTGATCGACGAACGACCCGAGGAAGTCACCGACATGGAGCGCACCTGCAAAGGCGCGGAGGTGATCAGTTCGACCTTCGACGAACCGCCCGAGCGCCACGTCCAAGTCGCCGAGATGGTCATCGAGAAGGCCAAGCGCATGATCGAGCACAAGAAGGATGTCATCATCCTTCTCGACTCCATCACCCGTCTCGCCCGCGCCTACAACACGATCCAGCCGCACTCCGGCAAGATCCTGTCCGGCGGTGTCGATGCCAACGCGCTCCACAAGCCCAAGCGCTTCTTCGGCGCCGCGCGCAATTTGGAGGAAGGCGGTTCACTCACGATCATGGCTACGGCCCTCGTCGACACCGGCAGCCGGATGGACGAAGTCATCTTCGAGGAGTTCAAGGGCACCGGTAACATGGAAGTCCACTTGGACCGTGGCCTGGTCGATCGCCGTATTTTCCCGTCGATCAACATCGAGCGTTCCGGCACCCGCAAAGAGGAGCTCCTCTACCATCCCGACGAACTGAGTCGCGTCAGCATGCTCCGGCGCGCGCTCACCGGCGTGCCTCCGGTCGAATCCATGGAACTGCTCCTCGGCAAGCTCAAGAAGACCCCGAGCAACATCATGTTCCTCCTCGGCATGGGCGGACAGGCCTGAGCGGTTCCAACAACTCTTACGAAGGCCATCCGCTAACCGGATGGCCTTTTTGTTTCGTAGGCCGGGAGTCCCCGCCAAGCCGGTGGGTATTCGATGTTTCCCCGCCCGAAAGGCCTTTGAGCCGAGCAGGAGCTCGGCGCTCCGAATTCTGCTTCGTGTCCTTCGTGGAGGAAGATCATTTCCCCATGCGCTGCGCGACCATTGCCAGGCAGCCGATCGGCACCATGTCTTCGCCCAATCCCGCCAGCACCACCGTTGGTCCGCCGTGGAACACCTCCATGACGTAGCGCGGCAAGGCCGTCGCCACCGCGTCGCGAAGCGGTTCGCCGACGAGCGAAAGTCCGCCGCCGAGGACGATGCGTTCCGGGTGCATCAGCTGGACGACGTGCGACAGCCCGAAGGCCAGGTTGTCGGCGAACTCGCTCAAGATCGCCTGCGCCAGCGGATCGTTCTCCGCAAGTGCCGGTGCCAGCGCGCGCGCCTCGCCGGGGGTCAGATTCCCGGCATGTCTTGCCAGCGGCCCATGCGGATGCAGCGCGACGGCTTCCCGGATGCGCCGGTCGACGGCCCAGCCCGAGCACCGCTCCTCGACGATCACGCCCGACTTGTCCAACCGCACGTGGCCGATCTCCGATTCGCCCGGTTTCGCTCCGTGGAAGATTCGCCCATCGACCACCAAACCGCCGCCGACCCCGCTGCCCAGCGTGATGTAGAACACCGGGTTCGCCCCGCGCCCCGCGCCATGATGCGCTTCACCAAGTGCGGCCACATTCGCGTCATTGTCGACATGCACCGGGAGTTTGGTGAGGTCGTGCAGCCATCCCGCGATGTCGAAACCCGACCAGCCTTCGATCTGGTGGCTCTTCGCGATCCGCCCCGTGGCCCAATCCACCGGCCCGCCAAACCCGACGCCGATCGCGGCCACTTCGGGTGGCGTCGGCCGCGCTGCGGCCGACGGCAGAACCGCAGCGCGGTTCTGCCCACCTTCCGAAAATCTCAGTTCCTCGCGCAACACCGCTTCGATCTGGGCGCGGATGCCGGCGCCGCCCAGTTCCTTGGCCACCGTTCGCCGGAAGCGCTGGTGGATCGTTCCGTGTTCGTCGCCGAGGACGATCTGGAGCTTGGTTCCACCGATCTCAATGCCGAGAAAACTCATGGGATGACTGTGAAAGAGCGATTGCCGGAGGTGAAGCGTGAAGCTTGTTCGGCGGAACTTGGAACTTGGAACCAGACCCGTCCGGCGCGTTTACTCGGACCATGCAACCGTTGCTCCGCCTGTTCGCCTGTCTGGCCGTATTCGCCGTCGGGCCCGCCGCGTTCGCCCAGAAGTCCTACACCTTCGGCATGATCGCCAAGTCGCAGGGGAATCCCTTCTTCGAGGCCTCCAAGGTCGGCGCGCTCGACGCCGCCCGCGAGCTCGGCGCCAAGCACGGCATCAAGATCAAGATCGACTGGCGCACGCCCAACGAAGAGGACGCCCAGAAACAGGCCCAGACCATCGAGCAGCTCCTGCTCACCGGCGTCGACGGCCTGATCGTGAGCTGCTCCGACGCGAACAAACTCACCGACGCCATCAACAAGGCGTCCGAGCAGGGCGTTCCAACGGTCACCTATTCTGGCGACGCCCCGAACAGCAAACGCTTCGTCGCCCTCGGCATCGACGACTTCAAGTGCGGCGAGGAAACCTTCGAGCAGTTGGCCAGGCTTTTGAAGGGAAAGGGCGTCGTCGCCGCCATCGACGGCAATCCGAACGCCGCCAATCTCCAGCAGCGCGCCGCCGGCTTCCGCGCCGCCGCCAAGAAGCATCCCGGCATCAAGCTCCTCGACATCTACTACCACAAGGAGACGCCCGCCGACGCCGTCGCCAAGATCGAGCAGGTCATGCAGGCCAATCCCGACATCACCGGCTGGGGCCTGCTCGGAGGTTGGCCGCTCTTCACCGACAACGCGCTCAAGTGGCCGCCCGGCACGGTCAAGTGCGTCTCCGTCGACGCCCTTCCGCAACAGCTCGGCTACGTCCGCAGCGGCCACGTGCAGCAGCTCCTTTCCCAGGATGTCTACGGCTACGGCTACAAGTCGGTGGAACACCTCGTGAACAAGCTCCACCTCAAGAAGCCGACCAAGGCCTCGGTCGACAACTCGCCCCTGACCGCCGTGGGCAAGGACAACGTCGAGGTCTTCGCCAAGAACTGGGAGAAGTGGCTGCCCAAGTGAGCCGTTGTCGCCGTTGACCGAATCCCCATCACCGTGTCGAAACCCGAACTCCTGCAGGTCCAGATCGGCTACAAGTTCCGCAAACCGGAACTGCTCAACCTCGCGTTGACCCATCCGTCGATGACGCACGAGATCGGGACGGCC
The DNA here is from genome assembly GCA_947476875.1 of Verrucomicrobiota bacterium. Taxonomy (GTDB): domain Bacteria; phylum Verrucomicrobiota; class Verrucomicrobiia; order Limisphaerales; family CANJSG01; genus CANJSG01. The sequence continues at coordinate 19,135 of CANJSG010000054.1, forward strand.
CATCCGCACAACCAGCGTCTCGAGTTCCTCGGCGACTCGGTGCTCGGGCTCGTCCTGACGCGGATCCTTTACGACAAGTTCCCCAGGGTCGACGAAGGTTCGCTCACCCAGACACGCGCGCGCCTGATCAACGCCAAGACCGTCGCCGACCGCGCCAAACGCATAGAGCTCGGCAAATACATCATCATGAGCTGGAGCGAGGAGGGCAGCGGCGGCCGGGCCAAGATGTCCGTGCTCGCCGACGGCTTCGAAGCGCTCGTCGGCGCGATGCTCATCGACGGAGGGTTGGACCCTGTCGAGAAGTTCGTCCTCGCCTGCTACGACGACATCATTCCGACGCTCAGCATCGCCCCCAACATCGAGAACCCGAAGGGTGAGCTTCAGGAGATTTTCCAGGCCCAGTCGCCCGAGCCGCCCAAATACGTGCTGCTCGGGACGACGGGACCCGATCACGACCGCGCGTTCGAATCCGCCGTGACCCACAGCGGCAAGGAGCTCGGCCGCGGTTCCGGGCGCAGCAAGAAGGAGGCGGAAAGCGCCGCCGCCGCCGCGGCTCTCGTCACGCTTCGCGACACGCTGAATGCCCAGCACGGCTACGCGCCGGCCGAAAAAAAACCGGCCGCCTGACCGCCGGCGCTCTCGAAAACGCTTCCCCGCTTTTCCGCGCTCTGCCTACGATTTGCCGATTTCACAGACCACGAAAACGACTTCATGAACACCGTCCAACAGCTCAAGACCATCAAGAAGAACACCGCCGCCAAGGTCGGCGCTGAACTCTCCCGCACCGGCGGCCTGCTGCGTCTCGCGCCCGCCTGGGTGCCGCGCTCGTTCCTCCAGCCCGGCCTGCGCATCAAGCTCCACCCGGACGACACCTACGCCTACGGCCTGAACCGCGGCGGCATCGACGAACGCTGGTTCGCAAGCACCACCGTCACGGCCAACGAAGGTCGCGCGGCGGACGAAGGTTTGAACTACTGCGTGGTGGGCAAGGAACGCTTCACACTGGCCCAGGCCGTGGAAGACACCGGCGCGACGCTCGTCGGCAAGGCCATCTGGAAGAAATATGGCAAGTGGCCCGTCTACTCGAAGTTCTTCGACAACATGGGGCCGATTCCCCACCACATGCACCAGTCGAAGGCGCAGGCGAAACTCGTGGGGCAGGAAGGCAAGCCGGAGTCCTATTACTTCCCGCCGCAGCACAACAACGTCGGCAACAACTTCCCCTAC
>CANJSG010000055.1 GCA_947476875.1 Verrucomicrobiota bacterium
GCGGGCGGCTATGATAGCGAGCATAGCGACACACACCTCTGGTATCATGGAACATTGGATTTCAGAGTTCCCGCTTCAGACACTGAGTTGCAGGGGAATTTAGGATTTTCCGAACTTTAGAATTGGTATGCCGTATCTGAGCGACAAGGGGTTTATGCGGGCTATTTCTACAGCCGCATTGGTTCGGGAGATCGCTCCAGCACTAATCGGCCCGCTGGTTCAGCCACGGCCCAGGTTCGCGATGGCTTAAACCAACTCTGGGATTTCGGCGCCGGCCAGGCGTTTAACCGGACGGCTTTGACGGCCAATTCCGGGACTTGGCCAAACGTTGTGAAACTCAACCTCACAGGCACCAACTTGGTCGCTTACGGCCAATCAGTTTCATTGAAGGTCTTCTATCACTGGGCTACCAACATCGTTCGATCCGGGACCATCGGCTTCTACAGCGATGACGACCTCAATCCGCTGAATTCCAACTCCCGGTTGATTCGTGAGTTTCCTTTCAACTCACAAGGCCCAAACAGCATGGGCATTTCCACAGCTTCTGTGACCATTGACTCAACGAACTCGCCTGCTGGTTTCCATGCGATCTACGCCAAGATCACGGGCGGCGGACGTTCTCGGTATCTCTACGCACCGGAGATCTTGAACGTGGTTTCATCGTTCGCGCGGCCAACACTCGACGTGGTTCGTTCGGGCAACCAAGTCACCGTCGGTGTGAACGGTGTGGCTGGGCAGATCGTCATTCTCGACTCGGCTCCCAGCATCGGCAGTTGGATCCCCATGGTGACCAACCGTCTCTCCACAAACCGCTGGACGGTGCCCTACATGCTCCCTGCTGGAAGCGGTTCGCAGTTCTTCCGAGCCCGCCTCGGCCCGTAGGCGGCCGCCTACGGATCAGCCTTCCAGCGCCTTCACCGTCACTTCCAAGCTGGCGACGTCGGACACGTTGTAGATCGTCGCGGTCTTGTCGATGCGCTTCATGAAGCCGCTTAGGGCGGAACCGGGTCCGAGTTCGATGAACCGGGTGTAGCCGGCGGCGAGCATCGCGCGGATGGATTCCTCCCAACGGACGGACGACGTGACCTGCCTCACCAGCGTGGCGCGGATGTGGTCGGGCGTGGTGTGCGGCCCGGCCGTGACGTTGGAGTAGACGGGCACGCGCGGGGTTTGGACGGAGATCTTGGCCAACTCGGCCGCGAGCTTCGGCTGCGCGCTGGCCATGAGCGTGGAGTGGTAGGCCCCGGCGACGGGCAAGGGTAGGGCGCGTTTGGCTCCCTTGGCTTTCGCGAGTTCGCACGCGGCGGTCATCTTGTCGGCCGCGCCGGAGATGACGATCTGGCCGGGGCAATTGAGGTTGGCCAATTCCACGCCGGTCGTTGCGCAGACTTCGCGGGTTACGGCCTCGTCGAGGCCGATGATGGCGGCCATGCCGCCCTGCGTGGCCTCGCAGGCTTCCTGCATGAACTTGCCGCGTTGGCGGACGCCGCGGAGGCCGTCTTCAAAGCTGAAGCTCCCGGCGGCGGCGAGCGCGGTGAATTCACCGAGGGACAATCCGGCGGTGGCGTCGCAGGCGAGGTTGGGGACGCGTTCCTTGAGCAGTTCCAGCGCGATCCAGCTGACGAGGTAGATGCCGGGTTGGGCGTTCTCCGTGTTGGTCAACGCGGCTTCAGGGCCGTTGAAGCACACGGAGGCGAGGTCGTAGCCGAGGGCGGTGTTGGCGCGGTCGAACCACGCCTTGGCGGCGGGAAACGCTTCGGCCAGGTCTTTGCCCATGCCGACGGTCTGGGCGCCTTGTCCGGCGAATAGGAGAGCGGTTTTGCTCATAGGGTTGGGTAGTTAACAGGAGACTCCGTTCCCGGGTAAATCCGAAATCTGAAGGGCAACGGCGAAATGCCGGCGCATCTCAGTTTTTGCAGGCGTCCCGTTGGCAAGGACGGCCACAGTCGTTGGGTGGCGCAGCGTCTCGCCTGGAACGGCCCTGTGGCCACCGCACGAAGCGACCGCGTCTGAGGCTGGTCATCGGCCTTCTCGCCATCGCGGCCTTCCTCACCTACTGCTTCGTTAGGCTCCGCCTCGGGGCGTAGGGGCTCTTGAGTCCGCCCGGGGTTTCGGCAGGCTGGCGGCATGAATCCCAGCGCGACTGCTTCTCCTCCCGCATCCAACCGGCTCGTGTCGGTCGATGCCTATCGGGGCTTTGTGATGCTGCTGATGATGGGGGAGGTGCTGCGGCTCTCGGCGGTGGCGCGGGCGTTGCCGGATTCGGGATTCTGGAGTGTGCTGGCCTTTCACCAGAGCCACGTGGAGTGGATCGGGTGTTCGTTGCACGACATGATCCAGCCGTCGTTTTCGTTCCTGGTCGGGGTGGCGCTGCCGTTCTCGATCGCAAGCCGGCGGGCGCGAGGGCAGGGGATGGCTGGCCTGGCTTCGCACGCGGTGATCCGCGCGCTGTTGCTCATCGGTCTGGGGATCTTTCTCCGCTCGACCGGGAAGCCGATGACCAACTTCACCTTCGAGGACACGTTGACGCAGATCGGTCTGGGCTACGTGTTCCTGTTCTTCCTCGGCTTCCGGCCGGTGCGGGATCAATGGATCGCGCTGGGGCTGGTGCTCACGGGGTATTGGCTGTTCTTCGCGTTGCGTCCTTTGCCCGGCGCGGACTTCGACTATGCGGCGGTGGGGGTGGGATCGGAATTTCTCAAGGACCATGGCCTGACCGGGTTCGCGGCGCATTGGCAGAAGAACGCCAACGCCGCCTCGGCCTTCGACCAGTGGTTCATGAACCTGTTCCCGCGCGTGAAGCCCTTCGTCGCGAATGGCGGCGGGTATCTCACGCTGAGTTTCATACCGACGCTGGGAACGATGATCCTGGGCCTGATCGCGGGTGGCGTGCTGAAGAGCGACAGGCTGCCGGCGGCCAAGGTGCGGTGGCTGGGGATCGCGGGTCTGGCGCTCCTGGGTGCGGGCTGGCTGCTCGGGGCGTCGGGACTGTGCCCGGTGGTGAAACGCATCTGGACGCCGAGTTGGGCGCTCTTCAGCGGCGGCTGGTGCTGTCTGTTCCTCGCCACGTTCTACACGGTGACCGACTGGCGCGGATGGAAGGCTTGGACGTTTCCGCTGATGGTGGTGGGGATGAATTCCATCGCGGCCTACTGCATGGAGCACCTGTTCTCGGGCTTCCTCGGCGGCGCGATCCGCACGCATCTGCCCGACGGACTTTTCCAGAGCCTCGGCGCGGCGTATGAACCGTTGCTGCGGGGCGGGGCCCTGTTGGTGGTGCTGTGGCTGATCCTGTTGTGGATGTGGCGGCGGAAGATTTTCCTGCGCATCTGAACGCGGCGGGCGCGCGCGTCATTGACAGGGGTTCGTGCGGGCCGGAGAAAGCGGGCCGTGCGCTTGTTGCTTTCGTCCGTCGTCCTTCTCATGAGCCTGGTGATTTCCTCCACTGCCACCGTGGCCGACGTCGTTGGTGATTCACGGCAACTTCTCGTGGTGACCGTGCCGACGTGGAACAGCACGACCGGCCTGCTCCAGCGTTTCGACCGTGAACGAACCGCCGACGTGTGGCGAAAGGCGGGAACGCCGATCGCGATTTCCATCGGACGGGCGGGCCTCGCCTGGGGCCGCGGGTTGCATCCGGTTCCCCAAGCGACGGAGGGAGGCATCAAAAAGGAGGGCGACGGCCGCAGTCCGGCCGGGATCTTCAGCCTGATGAACGCCTTCGGTTATGCGGCGGCGAACACGATGACGGCGTTGAAGATTCCCTATGAACACTGCACGGAATCGCTGCGGTGCGTGGATGACGCCGCGTCGCCGGACTACAACCGCATCATTCCCGAGCCGAAGGGTGGCGCGCCGTGGAAGAGCGCGGAGTTGATGAAGCGCGACGACGATCTCTACCGGCTCGGCGTGGTGGTCGCACACAACCAGAGCCCGCGCGTGGGTGGCGGTGGTTCGTGCATCTTCCTGCACATCTGGAAAGAGCCCGGCGCGACGACGTCCGGTTGCACGGCCATGGCCAGCGGCGACATCGAGACGATCGTTCGATGGCTGGATGCGGCGAAGGAACCGCGCCTCGTGCAGTGGACCGCCGGAGAAGCTGCGGGACTCGACCGGGAGTGGGCGGTTGGATTGCCGAAATGAAATTCGAAGCGCGAAGGCCAAAGGAAGCCAGAAGCCCTGAGTCGTTCAGGCGGCACGTCACTCTGAAGCTGCGACCACAATGCACCGAACGATCCCGTCGTGCTCGAGCTTGGGCCTTCTTTCGGCCTTTGGCCTTCCGTCTTCGGATTTCAGACCGCGCGGCTATTTCTTCGGCGCCTTGTCGATGGGATAACCCAGCCAGAGCCACTCGAGCGCGTGCGGGAGCGTCTGGTTCCGGACGGCGCCGTCCACGTGGCCGGCGTTGAGCGCATAGACGTATTGATAGTGGTAGCCCTTGGCCCGGAGAACGGCCGCCGTGCGGTTGTTGGCCTCGACCCAGTCGTGCATGTCGTCTCGCATGACATTCGGGTTCAGCAGATCGCGATCGCCGACTTCCATCCAAATGCGGAGGGGCTTCTTCTTGCTCTGCGGAATGAGCTTCGCATGGAAGTCCCACGCGCCGCCGGGCGTCTCCGGGTTGAACGGCCACTGCTGGTTCACGTAGGTGCCGGAGTAGGTGAGCACGCGGTGATACCACTCGGGATGATACCAGGCCATGATGAGCGCGGCGGATCCGCCGGAGCTGTTGCCCATCGTGGCGCGCCCTTCGGGATCCTTGGTGAGCTTCACGTCGCAGTTCTTCTCCACGAGCGGCAGGACTTCGGCCTCGATGAACTCGGCGAACAGGCCCGACATGGTGTCGTATTCGAGTCCGCGTTCATGGCCCTGCGCGTCGCCGCCGCCGTTGGCGACCATGACGACGATCATCGCGGGGAGACGGCGCTGGGCGATCATGTTGTCCAGGATGCGCGGAAGCGTCGTATCCGGGCGGCCCATGCCCGGGCCGTCGTGCGTGACCATGAAGGGCGCGCGCGTGCCGGGGACATACTGCGCGGGGACGTAGACCGTGATGGTGCGGCGGTAATTGATCGGGTGGGTCTCGACGATCAGCGTCTTCGGATTCTTCGGGTCCACCGTGCCGAAGACGTTTCGGGCGATGCCGGGGTTGAAGTATTTGCTGTTCGTCGAGTCCATGCCGAACTGCTGCACCTTTCCCTGCGGCACGTTGGAATTCACCGTCAGCTCAGCCGCGCGCACGTAGGTCGGTCCGATGAGGAAATTCCCGTCCATCATCGGCGGGTTGGCTCCCGGCGCGCCCTGCGTCGGATTCGAGGCGGCATCGGCGGGCGAGGGCTTTTTCTTCGCGGCGGCCTTGGCGAGCTTTTCCGCATCGGGACCGGCTGCGACCAGCGCGGGCGTGCCGGGCGCGGAGGGCGGGCGAGGGGCGACTGCGGCGCGCGAGGAAGCGGGGAGGAGAACTTGGGTCGCGCATGCGAGGAACAGCGCGGCCCCGAATGAGACGATTGGCTTGGGCATGGCCGGAGCCTAGGGAAGCGACGACTCCGTTCAAGCCCTGAGCCAAAACGATGCGCCGACGCGCCGTTTCACCCGAGCTGTTCGGCCGCGAACCGCAGCATCCGCTCCGTCGTTTCCCAATTCACGCAGGCGTCGGTCAGGGAGATGCCGTATTTGATGTCGGCGGGATTCGCCGGCACCGGTTGGTTGCCCTCGTGGAGGTAGCTTTCGACCATGGCCCCGATGAGCGCCGGGCTGCCCGCTTTGCGCTGGGCGACGACGCTTTGCCAGACTTCCTCCTGCTTGGCGTGCTGCTTCAGCGAATTCGCGTGGCTGCAATCGACCATGAGGCCGGTGGGGAGGCTGTGCTTCTTCAACTGCACCGCGGCGTCGGCGATGCTCTCAGGATCGTAGTTGGTCCGGGCGCGTCCGCCGCGCAGCACCACGTGGCCGAGGGGATTGCCCGTCGTGCGGATGATGCTGGTGATGCCGTCCTGGTCGATGCCGAGGAAGCTGTGCGGCGTGCGGGCGGACAGCATCGCGTCGATCGCGATCTGGAGGCTGCCGTCGGTGCCGTTCTTGAAACCGACCGGCATGGAAAGCCCGCTCGCCATTTCGCGGTGAGTCTGGCTCTCCGTGGTGCGCGCGCCGATGGCGGCCCAGCTGATCAGGTCGTCGACGTATTGCGGGGAGATGGGATCGAGGAACTCGGTGGCGGCGGGCAGGCCGAGAGAATTGATGTCCAACAGGACGCGGCGCGCGCGTTTGAGGCCGGTCTGGATGTCGTGCGAACCGTCGATGTGCGGATCGTTGATCAGGCCCTTCCAACCGATCGTCGTGCGGGGCTTCTCGAAGTAGACGCGCATGACGATGAACATCGTCTTCGACACTTCGTCCCGGATCTTCGCCAGCCGCGTGGCGTATTCCATCGCGCCGACTGGGTCGTGGATGGAGCAGGGTCCGATGACGACGAGAAGGCGGGGATCCTCGCCGCAGAGGATGCGGTTGATGGTCTCGCGGCTCTCGATGACCGTGCGGGCGCCGGCCTCCGTGAGGGGCAGTTCGGCTTTCACGGTGCGTGGGGTCTGGAGCGGCACGGCTTCACGGACCCGCAAGTTGATGGTCGGCTGCATTTCCTGCGTGTTTTGGAGGGCAGAACCTACGGCCAGCCGTCGAGCGCCGTCCAGATGCGTTTTGGCGCGGCTATGACGGAGCGTGGCGAGTTGAAGGTCCGTGCGGCGATTGGAAGTTTGGTCGGGGCGCAGCCCGGCCTGCCTGCGGCCAGATCAGAAGACCAGCTGGGCCCGGCCGATCAGGCGGCCTTTGTCGTCGGGCTGTCCCGCCGCGTTGCCGAGCACGTAGTTCAGGTCCAGTCGGAGATCGTCGCCCTTGATGAAGTAGGTCAACCCGACCGTCCACGTGTCCGTGGAGTTGCCGGGCAGATCGGAGTTGGGATCGAACGAATCGTAGCGGATGCGCGTGACCAGTTTTTTCGCCACGAGGTAGTAGCCGCCCGAGACCTGGAAACCTCGCGCGTCGACCTTGGCGAAGGGGACCGCGTCGTCCGGGGTGAAGTGGTTGAAGAGGTATTCGCCCGACAGTTCGACGCGGCCGAGGGTGAGCTGGATATCGGCCCCAACCCCGTAGCGTTTTCCGCTGAATGAATTTCCGGTGAAGCCGAATGCGGTCTTGGAGGCGCCCACGCCGTGGTCCCGGAGTGCGTTTACGCCGACCAGGAGGGCCGATTCCTGGCCCAGAAGCGTCCCGGTGAACGGCGTGCCGCTGACGCGGCCAGCATACATGAAGTTGTCGTTGTCGTTGGCTCCTGTGTTCACCGAACCGCCGTTGAAGACGCCGAAGTTGTAGTTGAGGAGCCCCGGGACCACGTCTCCCCAGACCGCGACCCCGATCTGGCGGCTGTCGGTCATCCGGTCGTTTGCGAGGAACCGTTCGATGAACGGGGTCTTCGTATCCGATAGAAGCTGGGAATAGCCGAAGGGCGTCTTGAACTGACCGAACTTCACATTGGCGAAATCGAAGCGGCTCCAGTTCATGAAGACGTCCGTGGCCACGGGTTTCCAATTGGCCGATGGCGTGGCGGAGATGGCGTTGTTGCCGATGTCGACCTCGGCCCTGAAGTCGAATTTCTCGGCGAAGGAACCGGCGATGTTGACCCGGGCGCGTCGGAGCAGGAAACGGTCGTTGATCCCGCTGTAGCGCGAGTCCGGCGCGCTCCCGAACTCGCCCTGGCCCTGGAGGTAGCCGCCGAGCTTGAGCTTGTTCTCCTTGCCGTTGGGCTTCACCAGCGGGAGGCCGGATTTGCCGTCCCAGCCGAGCTGTTGCTTCAAGGCGGAGTTCTCCCGACGGAGGTCGTCGACCTGGGTCTCGAGTTTGCGCAGCCGCTCCTCGATCGAGGCATCGGCCCCGTGAAGGGATGAGGTCGTGAGGGCCGCGCCCAGGAGGGCGAACAATGGTTTTGTCTTCATGGTCAGGCGTGGCCTTGTCGCTCCACTCGGAGCCGGGCCGCTTCGGCCCACGCGGTGCACTCGGTGGAGTCAACGTCACCACCTTCGCCCGACGCAAGGCCCGGATTGCGACCAGGCTTGACCGAGTGCGCCGTTGTCTCCCGAATCCGCACGTGAATTTATCTGCAAAGACTTGTTTGCTGACGCCCATCGTGTTGGCCCTCGTGGTGGCCAATAATGTGTCCGGCGCCGATTGGCCGCGTTGGCGTGGGCCGGAGAACACGGGCGCCGTTGCCGACAGGTCGCAATGGATCGAAAAGCTCCCGGCGGAGGCGAAGGTGCTGTGGAAGGTTCCGGCCGGGCCGGGATTCTCGTCGCCCGTGGTGGAAGGCGATCACGTCCTCTTCCTCGACAACCAGGACGACAAGGAAACGATCCACCTCTTCAGCGCCAAGGACGGGGCCCGGCGTTGGAAGGAAACGCTCGACAGCACGTTCAAGGATTCGCAGGGACCCCGCGGCCCAAGGTGCACTCCGGTGCTCGATGGTTCGCTGCTGTTCGCACAGTCGTCCCAGGGCGAGTTCCAGTGCCGGCAGGTCGCGGATGGCAAACTCGTCTGGCGGACGAACTTCTCGGACTTCGGCGCGAAGTTCATCGGCGAAAAAGGCACCGCGCCCGGCGCCGTGCGGCATGGCAACAACGGATCGCCGCTCGTGGATGGCGACCGCGTCTTCGTCCAGGTGGGCGGCACCAACGGGAGCGTGGTCTGCTTCCAGAAGAAGACCGGCAAGGTCGTGTGGGCGTCGGAGAGCGATGTGCCCGGCTACGCGGCGCCGTTCATCGCGACGGTGGCGGGCGTCAGGCAACTGGTGAGTTTTACGGCCGACGGAGTGATCGGTCTCGATGTGAAGGGCGGCAAACTTCTCTGGAGGTTCCCGGTGAAGACTGCGTTCGCCAGGCACGTCACCACGCCCGTCGTGGTCGGCGACATGGTCGTCGTCTCATCGCACCAGGTCGGGTTGATCGGGATCAAAGTGTCGAAGGACGGCGCGTCGTTGAAGGCCGAGCAGGCGTGGCTCAACAAGGACGGCGCGATGAACTTCTCGAGCCCGGTGGCCGTGGATGGCCACATCGTCGGACTCGGACCCAAGAAGGACATCGTCTGCGTCGACGCCGCGACCGGCAAACTCGCCTGGTCGCAGCAGGGCCTCGTCGCCAGCAGCGCCGACAAGGCCCACGCCGGTTTCATCCGGCTCGGAGGAAACGTGCTCATGCTTTCCGACAGCGGCGAACTGGTCCTCTTCAAGGCCGATCCCAAGGCCCTGGCCGAGCTCGGACGCGTGCAGGTCTGCAGCGCGAACTGGTGTAATCCGGCCTTCGCGAACGGCGTCCTCTTCCTGCGCGACGGCATCAAGGCCGGCGGCGAGTTGATGGCGGTCGCGCTTGCACCGTGACCGGCTGAACCGTTAGCCATGGGGACCACCGGAGGGAACCTCTTCGTTCCCGCGTCCCGTTCTTCGCAGGGTCGGTAGATCGCAGCCCATGAATCTTGTTCGAATCGCAATGCGCCGGCCGGTCACGGTGATCGTCCTGACGCTGGCCGTGTGCCTTGGCGCCGTCTTCGCCCTGAAGCGGATGAGCCGGGACATCTTTCCGCCATTGGGAATCCCCACGATTTACGTGGCCCAGCCCTTCGGAGGCATGGACCCCGCGCAGATGGAGGGCTACCTGACCTACCGCTACGAGTATCACTTCCTCTACATCGCCGGCATCGAGCATGTGGAGTCCAAGTCGATCCAGGGCGCTTCGATCATGAAGCTGCAGTTCCACCCGGGCACCGACATGTCGCAGGCGATGTCGGAGACGGTGAGCTACGTGAACCGCTCCCGGGCCTTCATGCCGGCGGGCACCCCGGCGCCGTTCATCATGCGGTTCGATGCGGGCAGCGTGGCCGTGGGGTATCTGGTTTTCTCCACCGACAATCCGGACATCACCCTCGGACAGATGCAGGACCAGGCGCTGAACCGCGTGCGGCCCGCGTTCGCGACCTTGCCCGGCGTATCCGCGCCGCCGCCGTTCGGCGGGAGTTCGCGGGGAATCATCGTGAACGTGAACCCCGACCGGATGCGTTCCTACGGGCTTTCGCCGGATGAGATCGTGCAGGCGCTGGCCAGGGGCAACGTCATCAGCCCGTCGGGCAACATGAACCTCGGGGACAAGTATCCGATGGTTCCCGTGAACTCCATCGTCTCGAACATCAAGGATCTCGAGGGCGTCCCGATCCGGCGTTCCGGCGGCAGTGCCGTCTTCGTGCGCGACGTGGCCACGGTGGAGGACGGGGCGGATGTCACCACGTCCTACGCTTTGGCGAACGGGCGCCGCACGGTCTACCTGCCCGTCACCAAACGCAGTGACGCTTCGACCGTCGACGTGGTGGAGCTCGTCAAAAAGAACATCCCCGAGTTCCAGAAGATCCTGCCGGACGGGATCAAGGTCGCCTATGCGTTCGACCAGTCACCCGTGGTCAAGAGCGCCATCAGTGACCTGCTGAAGGAAGGCGGCCTCGGCGCATTGCTCACGGGCTTGATGGTGCTGTTGTTTCTTCGGGACTGGCGCAGCGCGTTGATCGTGGTCATCAACATCCCGATCTCGCTCCTGGCGGCGGCGTTCGGCCTCTGGATCTCCGGCCAGAACATCCACCTGATGACCCTTGGCGGCCTCGCGTTGTCGGTCGGCATCCTGGTCGACGAAGCGACGGTCGCGTTGGAGAACATCCATGCACGGATGGAGCAGGGGGATGATCTCCGACGGGCGGCGCTCAGCGGCACGACTGAGACGGCGATTCCCCGGTTGCTCGCCATGCTGTGCATCCTGGCGGTCTTCGTCCCGGCGTTCTTCATGGTGGGCGCGGCCAAGGCGCTGTTTGTTCCTTTGGCTCTGGCGGTCGGGTTCGCGTTGTTCGCGTCCTTCATTCTGTCGAGCACGCTGGTGCCCATTCTGAGCGTCTGGCTGCTGCGGGGTCGCGGAAACCACACCAAGGCTGAAGGCGCCTTCAGCCGGGCGCAGCGGAGCTACGCGGGCCTCGTCGGAGGCATTGTGAAAGCCCGATGGCTGGTGATCCCGATCTACCTCATCGTCGCCGTCGCAGTGGTCGGGATGATTGGCCAGCGGCTCGGCACGGACATCTTTCCCGCCACGGATACGGGGCAATTCGCGCTGCGCTTCCGTGGTCCGAGCGGGACCCAGGTCGCGATCACGGAGAAGGTCGCCAAGAAGATTCTCGCCACCATCGCCCGTGAAGCCGGCGGCGACGGCCAGGTGGAAGTCTCCATCGGCCTCGTGGGCGTGCACAATGCGAGCTTCCCCGTGAACCTCGTCCATCTGTGGAACGGCGGTCCGGAGGAAGGCTGGTTGGCCGTGCAGTTGAAGCGGGATCGCAGCCGGAAGATCGGCGCGTTCAAGGAGCGGCTCCGCGAAGTCCTCGGCAAGGAACTGCCGGACGTGCGGCTGTCGTTCGAGCCGCAGGACATCGTCTCGCGCGTCATGAGCTTCGGTTCCTCGACGCCGATCGAAGTCGCCGTCAGCGGACCCAGCATCGCTTCGAGCAAGGCCCATGCGGAGAAGCTCGTCGAAGCGCTGAAGCGCATCCCCTTTCTCCGCGACGTGCAGATCGCACAGACTTTGGACTTCCCGACCGTGGGCGTGGACATCAACCGCGAACGCGCCGGCCTGCTCGGCGTGAAGGTGGACGACGTGACCCGATCGCTCGTCGCGGCCACGACTTCGAGCCGGTTCACCGTCGCGAACTTCTGGGCCGATCCGGCGACCGGCATCAGCTACAACCTGCAGGTGCAGATTCCCGAGTCGCGCACGCAGAGCCTGGAAGATCTCGGCAATGTCCCTGTCGCTTCCGACACCGGGCGCACCGTCCTGCTGCGGAACGTGGCCAACATCACGCCGGGCACCGCCGTGGGAACCTACGAGCGCTACAACATGCTGCGGGTCGTCAGCGTCACGGCGAACCTGCACGACACCGATCTCGGCTCCGCCATGGTGGCCGTTCGGAAGGCTGTCGCGGCGGCCGGGGCACCGGCGGATGTGCGGGCGAAGATCGATGTCCGCGGCCAGTCGGTTCCGCTCGGCCAGTTGGTGGATGGATTTACCGGCGGGCTTGGAATCGCGATCGTCGCGATCTTCCTTCTGCTGACGGCCAACTTCCAATCGGCGCGGCTTGCGCTGGCGGTCATGTCGACCGTCCCAGCCGTGCTTGCGGGGGTGGTCCTCGCGCTTTGGCTGACGGGCAGCACGCTCAACATCCAGTCCGCGATGGGCGCCATCATGGCGGTGGGCGTGGCCGTCGCGAACGCGATCCTGCTTGTGACCTTCGCTCAGAAGGCATTGGCAAAAGCCGGGAGCGCCGCCGTTCACGGAGCCTTGGCGGCCGCGGTCGAAGGTTCGTCCGGCCGTTTGCGGGCCATCACGATGACGAGTTCCGCGATGATCGCCGGCATGTTGCCGCTGGCCCTGGGACTCGGGGACGGTGGCGATCAAACCGCACCGCTCGGAAGGGCCGTCGTCGGCGGTTTGCTGGCGGCGACGGTCGCGACGTTGTTTGTCCTGCCGGCGATGTATGTCGCGCTCGCACCCAAGACGGGTCATTCGCCGTCGCTCGATCCCGACGATCCGGACACTTCCAAGGCAACGTGACGGAACCCCATTTCATGAAGAATCGATTGTCTCAACGAGTCGGCGTCTTGGCCGCGGCGCTGTCCATGCTCGGAGGAACCGCCGGCAAAGCCGTCGCGGCTGACCCGATCGAAGTCCGCGTAGTCCAGGCGGCACGTGCCGACATCTCCCGGTTCGTCACGCTTCCCGGCAATATCCGGCCCAATCAACAGGCCACGCTCTACGCCAAGATTCCCGGCTACTTGAAATCCATCTCCGTCGATCGCGGCGACAAGGTCATCGCCGGGCAGGCGCTCGCGGAGATCGAGGCGCCCGAACTCGAAGCCGATTTGTCACGCTACGCCGCCGATCTCGCACGGGCCAAAGCCGAAGCGGCCACGGCGAAGCTCGAGACCGACCGATTGGTCAAGGCGGCCGCGTCCTCCCCGGACCTCGTGCCGGCCCAGACGCTTGATTCCTCCAAAGGCCGGCTCACGACCGCAGAAGCCGGCGTCGTCGCTGCGGAAGCGGGGTTGCAGCGGACCAAGATGCTCCTCGGCTACAGCCGGCTTCCCGCGCCGTTCGGTGGCGTGGTGACCGCCCGGTTCGTCGATGCGGGCGCGTTCATTCCCGCAGCGACGTTCGGCAATGCCGCGGGCAATGCCGCCGTGCTGACGCTGATGGATTTCTCCACCGTGCGTGTGCAGGTGGCGGTGCCGGAGAGCGAGGCGTCATTGGTGAAGGTCGGGCAACCTGTCCGCGTCAGCGTCGACGGTCTTCCTGGCAAGATGTTCAGTGGCGTCATCAGTCGCCATGGATATGCCCTCGACGAGTCGACGCGGTCGCTCCAGTGCGAAGCCGATTTTCCGAACGCCGACATGGTCCTGCGTCCCGGGATGTATGCCACGGTCCGCGTCGGAGTTGAGACCCATGCGGGCGTGTGGAGCGTTCCAAGCGCGGCCGTGTTGACGGAAAAGGCCGTGTCCTCCGTGTTCGTCGTGGAGGGCGACAGAGTGAAGAAGATGCCCGTCACCATTGGCTTCAACGACGGGGCGAGGATTGAAATCGTCAAGGGCGTCGCCGAAGGGACATCGATGGCGATCGCGTTGAAGGGAGTCCTTGCGGACGGAGCGTCCATCAAACTGGTGGAGGCGAAGTGAGAATGTTGTCTGACACCAAAGCGGGAATGCTCCTGTGCCTCGGAGCATTGCTCTTGGCCGGATTCGCGGCGGGCGCGGCCGAAGCGGTCGACAAACCTGTCCGGGTCGATCTTGCCACCACGCTGCGTCTGGCCGGGGCCGACAACCTGGACATCCGTCTCGCGCGCGAAAAGATGACCGAAGCGAAGGCCGCCGATGAGGCCGCGACCTGGCAGTTCTTTCCTTGGCTTTCACCGGGGATTTCCTACCGCGCCCATGACAACCGCATCCAGAACGTCGAGGGGCGGATGATCGATGTGTCTCGCGACAGCGCGAGCTTTGGACCGTCGCTGATGCTCCAGTTGGACATCGGTGAATCCATCTACCGGAAGCTGGCCGCGAGCCGGTTGTCCAGCGCGGCCGTCCACGGTGCGGAAGCGCGGCTGCAGGAGACTCTCTCGTCGGCTGTCGCGGCCTACTTCGAATGTGCCGAGGCGCAGGCCGGCGTGGCGTTGGCACGGGAGAACGTCACGTTGTCCGAAGAGTATTCCCGCCAACTCGAGAAAGCGGGCGAAGCCGGGCTCGCCTTTCGTGGAGACGTGCTGCGGGTCAGATCGCAGATGGAACGGCAACGGGCCGACTTTGCCGCCGCGATCGAAAAGCAGTCCCTCGCTTCGACCCGGCTTGGACAGATTTTGCGGATCAATCCACGGATCCAGTTGCTCGCCCAGGAGACGGAACTCACGCCGGTCGTGATGGTGCAAACCAACTCGCCGCTCGGTGAACTTATCCGGAAGGCGCTTGGTCGCCGTCCTGAGATCTTCGAATCGCAGGCGAACGTCGAAGCGGCTGCCGAAGCCCGGAAAGGCGCCCGCTACGGCCCGCTCTACCCGACGCTCGGCGCGCAGGTGTTTGTCGGCGGGTTGGAAGGCGGCAACCAGGTTTCCCATGGCAGCGCGGCGGAATCCCAGGACTACCAGGTAACGCTGTCTTGGAGAATCGGGCCCGGAGGGATCTTCGACCGGAGCCGGACGCGTTTGGCGGAGTCCCGCCTCCGCTCGGCCGAGTTGGTGTCGTCCAAGGTCCAGGAAGAGATCGCGCGCCAGGTGGCGGACGCGCTCGCGGCGGCCGTTGCTGCAGGTGAGAAGCTCGCACGACTCACGTCCGCTATGGCCGCCGCCGACGAGGCGTTTCAGTTGGCCCGGGGCCGCCGCGAGTTCGGCATCGGCGTCGTCGCCGAAACGATCCTTGCCGAGCAGGAGTTCACCCGGCTTCGCCTGGATCGGCTGAATGCCATCAGCCGGCACAACAAAGCGCAGTATCAGTTGCTCAGGGTGACCGGAGACCTCGGTGTGTCTGCGGGTTCAGGCCCGCGGAAACCGTGATCCGCTTCTTGGGAGCGGTCGGTGGAAAACAAAAAGGCCCGCGTCGTGGGACGCGGGCCTTTTGTTTGGAAGGACTGGCTAGACGAACTGGGTCTTGCCGGGGACGGCGAGCTGGTAGAGGCCGGAGTCGAGCGGCTTCACCAGGGGGTCGGCGTCCCAGGCGAGGTTCTTCGGCATGGTGTCCAGCTTGGAATTGAGGGCTTCATCCCAGGAGATTTCCTTGCCGGTGTAGGTCGACATGCGGCCAAGGATCGCGGTGAGCGAACTCTTGGCGCCGTTCTCGGCTTCGCTGTAGGGGGTGTTGTTCTTGATCGCCGCGAACAAGTCGTCGTGTTCCTGCTGGTAGGGGTCCTTGGCGCGGCCCTGGAAACGCCAGGCGTTGTCGCCGGTGATGACGTTGCGCTCGAGGTCGGCCTTGCCCTTGGTGCCGATGGCGTGGTGGCTGACGTCGTTCCAGCACCCGAGCTGGTGGCGGCACTGGCTGAAGCAGACCGAGCCGTCCGCATAGGTGAATTCGACGACATGGTGGTCGAAGATCTCGCCGTAGTCGGGGCCCTTGCGGGTTTCGCATCCGCCGTTGCCGCGGGCCTTGACCGGGTAGCCGTTCTTCACCCAGTTGATCATGTCGAGGTTGTGGATGTGCTGCTCGACGATGTGGTCTCCGCAGAGCCACACGAAGTAATACCAGTTGCGCATCTGGTATTCCATTTCGGTCA
This sequence comes from Verrucomicrobiota bacterium, assembly GCA_947476875.1. Taxonomy (GTDB): domain Bacteria; phylum Verrucomicrobiota; class Verrucomicrobiia; order Limisphaerales; family CANJSG01; genus CANJSG01. The sequence continues at coordinate 15,870 of CANJSG010000055.1, forward strand.
GCTTGCGGCCGGCCGTCTTCTCGAGCTGGGCGCGGGTGCGGACCCAGGGCGTGTTGCCGTTCCAGTAGGCGCGGGTGGCGATGACGTCGCCGATCTGGCCGTCATGGATGCGTTTCATCACCTCGATGTGTCCGGGGTGATGATGGCGCTGGAGGCCGACGCCGACCTTGAGGTTCTTCTGCTTGGCCACCTCGGCGGCGGCCAGGAACTTGCGCACGCCGGGACCGTCCACGGCCACGGGCTTCTCGGTGAAGACGTGTTTGCCCTGGCGGACGGCTTCCTCGAACTGCATTGGCCGGAAGCCGGGAGGGGTGGCGAGGATGACGACGTCGCACGAGGAGATGGCCTGCTTGTAGGCTTCGAAACCCACGAACTTGCGGCTGTCGGGCACTTCGACCTTGTCGCCGTGCATCTTCTTCAGGTCGTTCAAGGTCCCGTCCATCTTGTCCGGGAACACGTCGGCCACGGCGACGAGGCGCGTTTTGGCGGACGTGTTGCTGAGGGCCTGGCTGGCGGCGCCGGTTCCACGGCCGCCGCAACCGACGAGGGCGACACGGAGGATGTCGGAGCCTTGGGCGTGGGCGAAACGTTCGACGGAGAGTCCGCCCGCAAGCGCGCCGGCGGCGAGGGCGCCCGACGTCTTCAGGAAGCCCCGGCGATTGAGGGGAGATTCGTTGGAGGGTGTGTTCATGTTCGATCGAGTGTGCTGGATTCGCCCGGTTCGACGCACGTCCGCGCAGGGTATTCGCCTGCGATGAAGGGCATTTCCGGGAACAGAGGGTGATTAACCGCCTCGTGCAGGGAATGTCCAACCCGAAACCCGGGCGTGAAACGGACCAAGCGCTGTGCGAGGGCTTGATGCTGATTGCGTCAAGGCCGGTGGTTTGGCCTTCGCAGCCGCCCAATCGACGGTAGCGTCGGGCGCATGAACTGGTGGATCTTCCTTGGTTTTCTTGCCGGCGCGTCGCTTCCGATCCAGGCGGGGGCCAACATGGCCCTGCGCACTTCGCTTGGCAGTCCGATCACGGCGGCGCTGGTGTCTTTCACGACGGGAATGGTTCTCCTGCTGGGTCTTTGTGTGGTGTTCAGGGTGCCGGTCCCATCCCTAGTTTCGATGAAGACGGTCGCGCCCTGGGCTTGGTTTGCCGGCGGACTCTCGGGCGCCCTCGTCGTGACGACGACGGTGGTCGCGGCTCCGCGGATCGGCATCGCCCTGACCCTGGTATGCATCATTGTCGGCCAGATGCTGGTCTCGACGGTGTGCGACCACTTCGGGGCGTTCGGTGTTCCGAAACAACCGGTGTCACTGCCGAAGCTTGTCGGGATCCTCCTCATGGTCGGCGGTGCCGCGCTGGTGAAGCTGGCTCCCGCCGCGAAGTAGTCGGACCCGCGAACCCGCTCAGAGGAACACCAGCCGCGCGCGGGCATCCGGGAGGCGATTGAGCTGCTCCAAGAGGTGGCCGCTGAACCAGCGGCCCACTTCGCGAATCGCTTCCACGCCGGCCGCAGAGTCCGGCCCTTCGTCCCAGCTTTCCGATTCGATCCGCATCGCCAGCGCCCGGGCGCCGGACGTCAGACGTGCGGTCACGATGTCGGGTTGCACGCCCGAAAGTCCGAGGAGCCGCCACTCGAACGCGAGCAGGGCGCTGCGCGAAAGCGAAACGCGGTTCAAGGCGGCGAGCCAATCGGCGAACAGCTCGAAGAACTCCGGCACCGGTGTCTCGGTTTCGGTTGCGAGTTCAATCAGTTCGGCGGCGTAGGCGGCATAGGCCACGCGGTCGAAGTCGGTGCGGATGCCCGGATGGCTTTCCAGCAGCACGAGTTCGCGGAGGATGTGCAGCTCCGATCGGCGGCTGCGGACGAAGCTGAGGTCGGCCCGGAAGAACAGGTCGAGCTTCCCACGGAACGAGGACTTTTGGGCGCGTGCCCCTTTGGCCACCGTCGCGATTCGTCCAAGATCCCGCGTCAACCAATGGACGATCACGCTTGTTTCGGTCAAGGGACGGGTTCGCAGGATGATGCCGTGGGCCTTCTCCTCCATGTCATTTCGGCGGCGCGTCCGGCGCGATGGCTCCGAGGCTGATGGTGAACTTGATGGCTTCGGCCACCGGCATGTCGAGTTTCCGCACGCTCGATTCCGGCACCATGACCAGGAAACCGGAAGTGGGATTCGGCGTGGTCGGGATGAAGACGTTGACCAGCCTGACCCCGGTGACCCGGCTGAATTCCGCGGGCGCGTCGCCGGTCACAAAGCCCACCGCGAAATGGCCGGACTGCGGGAACTCGACGAGGACAGCCTGCTTGAAGGAACTTTTCTTCTCGCTGGCGAAGGCTTCGTTCACCTGCTTCACGGTCCCGTAGATCTTGTTGATCAGCGGCACCCTGAGGAGCAGTTGGTCCGCAGCCGAAATGAAGCGGCGGCCGATGTAGAATTTGGCCGCGCGTCCGGCCAACGCGATGAGAAGAGCGGCGAAACCGATGGCGACGAGGCTCCAATACCAGAGCACTTCGCCCCGGCCTTCGTTGGCGTGGGTGACGCTCCGGGGCAGGAAGAAGAGCAGCGCGTCGGTGAACGACGAGATGTTCCGGAAGATCCAGACGACCAGCCAGACCGAGATCAACGCCGGCAGCACGACGGCGAGTCCGGCGAAGAAATCGGTCCGCCAGCGTGCGAGGGCAGATTTTTCCACGGGCGGAGTCTACGAAGAGCCGGCGGGAGAAGAAGCCCGATTTGAGATCCGATCCGCCGGAATGCGTTCAACCCAGCTTTTGGCCGGCAACCAGTTGGATCCCCCGGAGAAAGTCGCCCGCCTTCAGCCGTTTGCCGCCTTCGCGCTGCATCTCCCGGACACGCAGGCTGCCGGTTCCACATGCCACGAGAAGACCCGAGTCATCGGCCGCGAGGATGGCTCCCGGCGCTCCAGACGGTTCTTCGGCTGAGGTGAGGAAAACCTTCAGGAGACTTCGTTCGGTGGTTCCGGGCAGTTGGGTGAAGGCGCCGGGCCATGGGGTGAACGCGCGGATGCGGTTCCAAATCGTCGCGGCGGGCAGGCTCCAGTCGATCCGCCCGTCTTCCTTTGTAATCTTGCGGGCATAGGTGATTCCCTCGGCCGGCTGCGGCCGGGGGATGATGCGTTCCGATGCGTAGTCCGGGATCGTCCTCACGAGCAGTTCGCCGCCCAGTTGTGCGAGCCGGTCGTGGAGGGATTGGCCATTGTCCCCGGCGGTGATCGCGGTTTCGACGGTGCTCAGCATTGGGCCGGTATCGAGGCCGGCGTCCATCTTCATGATGGTCACTCCGGTGACGGCGTCGCCCTCGGCGATGGCCCACTGGATCGGTGCAGCGCCCCGGTGGCGCGGGAGCAGCGACGTGTGGACGTTGAGGCATCCCAGCCGGGGAACATCGAGCAGCGCCTGCGGAAGGATCTGGCCGTAGGCGGCGACGATGATGAGATCGGGCGCGAGTAGCCGCAGTTGATCGAGGAACTCCGGGAGCCGGGCCCTGGCCGGCTGCAGGACCGGAACACCGGCGGCTTCGGCAACCTGTTTGACCGGGGTGGCAACGAGTTGGAGGTCCCGGCCCTTGGGTTTGTCCGGTTGGCTGACGACGGCCACGACCTGGCACCCGGGCCACGCCAGCAAGGATCGCAGGCTTGAGCAGGCGAGGTCGGCGGTGCCCATGAAGACAACCTTCAGGGGTGAACCCGGGGAATTCATGGCGGCTGGGGACTAGGTGATGGACTCGATCCGCACCGATTGGATCTCGATGAAGGGGATCCGTTCGACGGCACTGGCAACGCCGGCATCGACGAAGAGTTCGAGGTAGGTCTGCTCGATGGTGCTGACTTTGGTGCCGATGAAAACGCCCCGATGGGTTTCGAACACCAGCTGCTTGTCCGCCGCTTCCGGTCCGGGA
>CANJSG010000056.1 GCA_947476875.1 Verrucomicrobiota bacterium
AGGACGTAGCCGTGGACGAGTTCGACCCAGTGGTGCAACGCCGCCGGATCGCCGCCCGCTGTGACCTCGTGCCAGAGCCCGGTGACCGCCGAAGCCAAAGCCTGCCCGTCGAACCGCGTCATCACCGGCGAGGCGGAGTTGATGAGGGGTTTCTGGTCCAAAGGCTGTTCGTAGCGGACCCAGGCGAAGTTCCAGCGCTTGCCCGGCACGGCGTGGAACGCATGGGGAACATGCGTCGGAGCGAGGCAGGCCATGCCCGCCCGGCAAACCTGCCAACGTCCGTCGAGGAGGATCCGGCCTTCGCCGCCGAAACACGCGAGGAGGTAGCTGCCCCGGAGATTGGTCCGGACCATCCGGTAGGGCGCGGCGGCATCGGCCACACCGACGTGGGCGATGTGGTGCAACCCGAGCGCGGCGCAGTCATGGGCGCGGACGATCCGCTCGCGGGTGTCCGGACCCACCACGCTCGTCTCCGTCAACTCGGCCGCTGTTTTCGGCGATGGCATTTTTCCCGTTAGACAAACTGCACGCTGGGCCGCAACTGTTAGCGCGAACCAAGTTTTCAACCAAAGGAATCCACATGGAAAAAATCGTCCCCCTCATCAGCTCCAGCACCGCCGGCCCCCTCGGCGTCATCCATCTCCCGCGCGTCTGGCAGAAGGCCCTTCTCGGCGGACTCGGTCGTTTGGCCGACGGCTACAAGGACATCGGCGCCGGCTACGACCAGATGGTCCTCGGCGCGCTCGGCGTCGATTCCGACAAGGCCCGTGAGTTCATCCACTCGAAGAAGCCGACCTACGCGCAGTTCGAGGCCTGGGTGAAGGCCTGTCCCGGCGTGAAGCTCGACAAGGCGACCATCTACAAGAGCAACGCCGCCGTGATGGGCTACATCCACCAGGACGACGTGCGCCAAGGCATTCTCAACGCGGCCGGCCTCGCGGACGACGGCTCGGTCAACCCGGGCGCGGTCGACTTGAACAACATCGATGACTGGACCGAGTTCCATGCGTCGGTCGTGAAGTAATCCGGCAAACCGGATGGATCTGAAGGCGCCGCGGCAACGCGGCGCCTTTTTGTTTGGAGGGATCACCGGCCCCGGAAAATCAACGCTGGCCGAGGGTCGCGAGAACCTCCTGGATCCGATCGAGGGGAATGACCTTGAAGCGTTCCGGACTGACGCGCATGGGACCGGGTTCCAGCTTGGTCTCCGCGCCTTTCGGCACCAGCACGAGGACGATGGTCGGAACCTGCATGCTGAGGAGCTTGCCGACAAATTCACGCCTCGGTTCATCCCACGACAAGAGGATGCAGACGCACCCGCTGACCTGCGTGCCGTGCCCGATCACCAGCTTGGTGAGGTCGGAAAAGGGTTTCTCCGGGCTGATCTGGACTTCGGCCAACACTTCCAGCACGCGCTCCGTCTGGCCGACGCCCCGGCCGACGGTGAAGCTGTAGGCGGCGGTCCCGACGAACAGCAGGTCGAGCAGCGCCTCCTGCGTGTCCAGCGCGACGGCAAAGGACGCGGCGATGGAGACGGCTTCCTCAAACACGTCGAGATCCGTCCCGAACGTGTCCAGCACCAGCGCCGTGCGGACGAAGAACTCGTCCTGAAATTCCCGCACGATCGGCCGGCCGGTGCGGGCGAAACTGCGCCAATGGATGTTCCTGAGCGGATCACCCGGACGATAGTCGCGCAGCGAGATGAACTCCTCCGATTCGCCGACGGACGAAGCCTGGTTCACGCCGCCTGGCTGATACTTCATCTGCCCCGGCAGATCGATCGGCGGGAGCGCGTAGCGGTTCGGCAGGATCAGCACGGAGTCGGCGAGCGGCACCCGGTGCAGCGCTTTCACGAGGCCGAACGGATCGGGCCGCGCCAGGATCGACGTGACGAGATTGAGCCGGCCGCGACGCAGCGGCTGGATCTCGATCGTGACGTCGGTCTCACGTCCGGGCGGCAGGTCCGGCAGCGGCATCTCGCGGATCTTCGCGCTGCGTTTGCGCTCCATCAGCCAACGGAACCGATGGAAGCCGACGAAGCGGTCCCACGCGTTCCGTTTCTCCTCGCCCGGTTCCCGCGCGTGCATGAACTCGGTGAACGTGGGCCGGGGATCGCGCTGCCGTTCGATCAGGATGAGGTTCTTCTCGGGGTATTTGCCGTCGTTCTGGAACCGGATCGAATAACGCAACGGTTGCTGCACGGTTCCGAAACGCGGCATCAGCCGCCGCAGGCGCAGCCGGGGCTTGAAGCGGAAGGTGGAGCACAGGCTGATCAGCATGATCACCCCGAGCACGGTGAAGATCTGGTAGCCCATCGTCCGCGTCGTGTCGGCGCCGAGCGTCAGCGCGAAGAGCATGGCGCACCACACGAAGATGCCCGCCAGGGTGAAACGCCTTCGGAAACGTTCCGGCATCTCCGGAGTCGTCCGGTAGCTGCGGAACATCAGGCGCTTGATGGTCTCGACACCCATGGGGCGTGGCCTATTTGGGGACGGGCACCTTCTTGAGAAGGTCGTTGACCACGGAAACGCCGGTCAACCCGGAGAACTTCATCTGCGGATCGAGCGCCAACCGGTGGGCGATGACGGTCGGTGCCAGTTCACGGATCAGATCCGGGGTGACGAACTCGAGGCCGTCATGCAACGCCGCCGCCTGCGCGGCTTTCATCAGCGCCAACGACGCGCGGGGGCTGGCGCCGAGGTTCACTCCGGCAAAGGTCCGGGTGCCCGCGACGAGCGCCACGATGTAGTGCTTCAACTCCTCGCTGACCCGGACGTCCGCGGCGGCGGCGCGCAATGCGACGATCTCCCGCAGTGTCGAACAGGGTTTCAGGGAATCGAGCGGGTTCACCGTCTGTCGGGCCGAGAGGATCGACACCTCCTCGTTCTCCGTGACGTAGCCCAAGGTGAACTCCATGCCGAACCGGTCCATCTGCGCCTCCGGCAATGGATAAGTGCCGCGGAACTCCACCGGGTTCTGCGTCGCGATGACGAAGAACAGGTCGGGCAACGCGCGGCGTTCGCCTTCGACCGTCACCTGTCCTTCGCCCATCGCCTCCAGCAGCGCGGACTGGGTGCGGGGCGAAGCGCGGTTGATCTCGTCGGCCAACAGGATGTTGGTGAAGACGGGCCCTTCGTGAAACTGGAACTGCTGCTCACGCTGGTTGTAGATCGAGACTCCGAGGATGTCCGACGGCAGCAGGTCGGGCGTGAATTGCAGCCGCTTGAACTCGGCGTCGATCGAGCGCGCGAGCGCTTTGGCGAGCGTGGTTTTGCCGGTGCCGGGATAGTCCTCCAGCAACACGTGGCCGCCGCTGCCCAGGGCGACCAGCAGCCGACGGATCGTGTCCGATTGGCCGCTGACGACGGTGGCGATGTTGGCGGCGATCCGGCGGAACGTATCCCTCGCCGCGCTTGGGTCGTGAATCACGAGAGGGTTTATCGGCATGGAGCGAATGCGAGGCAACACCCTTCCTTTGGAGAACCCCATCGGCCAGAAGACCACCCCAAAGCAGTCATGGGAAAAGCGCCGGCCAAAGGTCGACCGATCGAATCCCGTCGACCGAAAACCCAATCGAACAGACAGCCATTGTCCGTCTCGCTTCGGCACTTTGCGGGCGGAACCGCTACGGCGCTTGAATTGACTGGCATCTGCCGCTCGTTTAAGGGCCACATAACCCATCCGGTTCCACCACAGTCCAGACTGATCATCATGCCTGCAAAATCTTCCGAGAAGAACGTCGAAAAAGCCGCCGAGAAGGCCGTCGCCGTCGAACCCTCCCAGCTCACCCCGCAAAAGCAGCGCGACCTCGAAGCCGCCATCAGCTCCATCACCAAGGCCTTTGGCGACGGAGCCATCATGCGGCTTGGAGCGGCGTCCTTGAGAAACAAGATCGAGGTCATTCCCACCGGCGCACTGGCGGTCGACATCGCCCTCGGCGTCGGCGGCGTGCCCCGTGGCCGCATCGTGGAGATCTACGGCCCCGAGTCCTCCGGCAAGACGACGCTGATGCTCCACATCATCGCCAACGCCCAGAAAGCGGGCGGCGCGGCCGCCTTCATCGATGCCGAACACGCCCTCGATCCCGGCTACGCCAAGAAGCTCGGCGTGGACCTCGACAACCTCCTCGTCTCCCAGCCCGACAGCGGCGAGGAAGCGTTGACCATCTGCGAAACCCTGGCCCGCTCCGGCGCGCTCGACGTCATCGTCATCGACTCGGTCGCCGCGCTCGTGCCCAAGGCCGAACTCGAAGGCGAGATGGGCATGGCCACCATGGGCATGCAGGCCCGCCTCATGTCGCAGGCCCTCCGCAAGCTCACCGCCCTTCTCAGCAAGTCCAAGACGACCTGCCTCTTCACCAACCAGCTCCGCGAAAAGGTCGGCGTCATGTTCGGCAGCCCCGAGACCACGCCCGGCGGCAAGGCCCTCAAGTTCTACGCCTCCGTCCGCATCGACATCCGCCGCCGCGACCAGATCAAGGACGCCACCGGCACCGTCGTGGGCAACATCACCAAGGTGAAGATTGTGAAAAACAAGGTCGCGCCGCCCTTCGCCGAGGCCGAGTTCGAGATCATCTACAACCACGGTGTGAACAAGGAAGGCAGCATCATCGACGTCGGCCTCAGCCTCGGGGTCGTGGACAAGAAGGGCGCCTGGATCCAGTTCAACGGCGAGCTGATCGGCCAAGGCAAGGAAGCCGCGCGCCAGGCCCTCGTCGACAAACCCGAGCTGGCCCAGAAGATCCTCGACGCCATCGCCGCCAAACGCGAAGCCATCGCCAATCCGCCGCCGGCGGCGTAACCGCCGGTCCGGTCGCCGAAAAGCCCGTAGGACCGCCCTGTTTATGGCATCCGCAGTAGCCTGATTCCCTCCAGGCTCCGTAGCCGCGGCCCGATCAGACCGCTCCTACGGATCGCGGCGTTTCGGGCGGAATTGAGGCTATAAACAGTCGGCTCCGCTGGAGCCGGATGGTTTTCAGGAGACGGCGCGGGTTCGCCATAACCAGGGGACAAGGACGAGGAGAGCAATGAGCGGCTTGGCAGGAGGCGTTGCCACGCGGGTTCGCCCTACGGTGGAAGGACGAGGCGGAGAACGAGCGGCTTGGCGGGAGGCGTTGCCACGCGGGCACGCCCTACCGGGGCGAACGAGGAGAGCAATGAGCGGCTTGGCAGGAGCCTGCGCTCTACCTGGGACGACGAGGAGGAGAACGAGAATGAGAACGAGCGGCTTGGCGGGAGGCGTTGCCACGCGGGCACGCCCTACCGGGGCGAACGAGGAGGAGGACGAAACATCAGGGGACTGCGAAATGGAAACGTGACGGACGCGGTCATCGCCTTCTAGGTTGGCGGGATAAATGGATAGGGACCGAGTTGAGTCATGGTGCCAGAAGGGGATGCTGGGCGTTGTCGTGGCGTCACTGTGGTTCGCCGCGATCGCGTTTGGCGGCGTGGACCTGTGGGCGAGGGTGGTCCTGCAGTGGTTGATGGTCTTGGGCCTCGTCTTCTTCGCCGTGCGCCTCGCGGTCGCCCGCCGCCCGAAGCTCGTCCTGCCACCCGCGTTCTGGGCGGCCACCCTCTTCATGGCCTACGCCGTCGGTCGGTATTGGTATGCCGATGTGGAGTATGTCGCCCGGCAGGAACTCATCCGCGTGGGCATCTGCTATCTCGTCTTCGCGATGGTGACCACCAGCCTGAGCGGCCAGCGACCCGTGAAGGTCCTGGTCTACGCGATGATCTTCCTGGCCACACTCGAAGCCGCCTACGGCATCTACCAATGGTCGGCCAAGCCCGGCACCGTGCTTGGGTTTCCGCAGCACGCCCAATACGGCGCGCGCGGATCCGGCACGCTTTTTAATCCGAACCATCTGGCGGGGCTTGTCGGCTTGGCACTTCCGATGGCCCTGGCGGTGGCGATGTTCAGCAAGGAACCGCATTGGATGCGCATCCTGGTCGCCTACGCGGCCGGAGTGATGGCTTTGGGGATATTTGCGACGCTTTCGCGGGGAGGAATCGTCGGGGCGGCGGTTGCGTTGGTCGTGCTCGGGGGCATCACCGTCTGGGCGATCAGGAAACGTTGGGTCGTGGTTGCCGGTCTATTGTTGTTGGTTCTGGTGGGGGTGTTCGCCGTAAAGATGCCGGATTCGTTAAGGCAACGTTTTTCCGAGCTGACGCCCTACGTGGGGAAGGACGCGAAGGAGACCCGCGAAATGATCTGGGATGCCGCGGTCGGCGTCTGGAAACAGGACCCGTGGTTCGGGGCTGGGCCGGATCATTTCGACGTGCGCTTCCGTGAACACCGAAATCTCTGGCTACAGACCCGGCCACGACGGGCGCATAACGACTACCTGCAACTGTTGGCCGATTGGGGCGTGGCGGGAGCAATTGGCGTGGTTCTTTTCGTTGGGGCATTGGCTTGGGGGCTTTGGCGGACGTGGCCGCATCTTGTCCGGGATGGGACCACCCTCAATCCGTCTCCCAACAGCAGCCGCCTCGCGTTCGTCGTGGGTGCGGGGTGCGGATTGGCCGCAGTTGCGGCCCAGTCAGTGGTCGAGTTCGGTTTTTTTATCCCCGCCTACTCCCTCGGAACCGCGGTCGCTCTGGCGATCGTGGCCGGATCGTTCCGTTACTCCCGGTCGACCGAGGGGGCGTCATCCGGTCTGGTTTGGCGTGTTCTGGGCGGCAGTTTGGCTGTTCTGGCCGGGACGGTATTGGTCCGGTCGGCGGGAACTGGTTCGGCTGAGGCCTACTGGTTGGCCGAGGCAAACCGGGCGGGCCAGGGTTCGGGGCAGGGCGCGGAATGGCTGCGGAAGGCGATCGAGGCCGAACCGTCCAATCCCGAGACCCATTACGTGCTTGGGGAAAACCTGCGGATGCGGAGTTTCGAGGGAGTAGACGGCCACGAAGCGCTCGCCCTGGAGTCATTGGATCACTTCACGGCAGCGAGTCGGCTGTTTCCCTACGACCCGTATACATGGGCCCGGATGGCCATGTGCCTGGATTGGTTGGGGCGGCATGACGAAGCGGGAGAAATGATGTCGAAGGCCCTGGGATTGGATCCCGACAACAAGTCGATCGTCACCTTGATGGGCTGGCATCTTTTGCAGGTGGGCCGTCTCGTTGAGGCGCGAGTCTTCCTGGACCGGGCCCAAAACAGGATACCCCACGCGCGGGACCCGCTGTCCGGAATCCTGCTGGAACGGGTGGACGCGCTGCTGGCGAGTCCCTTGCGCGGCCTACGGGAACGATCCGCTCGTTGACGCAATTGTCCTTGGTCGTTCGAATCTCCGCTAGCTCCGGTCCCGTTCGGGACGTTCGCTTATGGCGAGCCGCGTGCATCGGCGGGACCTTCGCAGACGGGACCAAGAAGCGGCCTTCAATCAGGCTTGCCCATGGCGGCATCCCCAGTGGAAGGTTGGTCTGCAATTTTATCAATGAAAGTGGTCATTCTATGCGGTGGCAAAGGGACTCGTTTGCGCGAGGAGACGGAGTATCGGCCCAAGCCGATGGTGCCGATCGGGGACCGGCCGATCCTGTGGCACATCATGAAAACCTATGCCGCCCATGGGCACCGGGAGTTCGTCCTGTGTCTTGGCTACAAGGGCGAGGTGATCAAGGACTTCTTCCGCAACTACCTGTGGATGACGAGTGATGTCACGCTGAAGCTCGGCCATGAGCCGCAGTTGACGATCCACAACCACCACGACGAGGAGGACTGGACCGTGACCTTGGCCGACACCGGCCAGGAGACGATGACGGCCGGGCGCATCGCCAGGATCGAGAAGTATCTCGGCGACGACCAGGAGTTCCTTTTCACCTACGGCGACGGCGTCGGAAGCGTGGATATCCAAAAGGCCGTCGAATTTCACCGAGGGCACGGAAAGCTATTGTCGGTAACGGCGGTGCATCCTCCCGGACGCTTTGGCGAGCTGGGCATGAAGCCGGGCGGGGAGGTGACCGAATTCAACGAGAAGCCCCAGACCGAGGGCGGTTGGATCAACGGCGGTTACTTCGTGGCTTCCCGGAAGATTTTCTCCTACATCGGGAACAGCGACCACGTGATGTTCGAGCAGGAGCCCATCCGCAAGATCGCGGCTGAAGGCCAGCTCATGGCCTACCAGCACGCCGGATTCTGGCAGCCGATGGATACCTACCAGGAGTTTCTCCTGCTCAATCGTCTTTGGGATTCGGGCAAAGCGCCCTGGAAAGTCTGGTGATGACGAGCTTCGGCGACATCTACCGCGGGAAACGGGTCCTGCTGACCGGCCACACCGGTTTCAAAGGCTCGTGGCTGGCTGAGTGGCTCCTCGCGCTGGGTGCAGACGTTACTGGCTTGGCGCTGGCGCCTGCGACCACGCCGGCGCTCTTCGATGAACTGGGACTCGCTGGTCGCCTCCATCATCGCATGGGAGATATCCGCGATCTGTCCGTCGTGCGACAGGCCGTGGAGGCCGCGCAGCCCGACTTCATCTTCCACCTCGCAGCCCAGCCGCTGGTGCGACTTTCCTACGAACAGCCGGTCGAGACCTACGCGACCAACGTCCTCGGCACCGTCCACGTTCTCGAAGCCATCCGCCTCGCGAAACAACCCTGCGTGGTTGTCGCCGTGACCACGGACAAGTGCTACGAAAACAAGGAATGGGTCCACAGCTACCGCGAGGAGGATCCTATGGGCGGCTACGATCCCTACAGCTCGTCCAAGGGTGCGGCCGAACTCGTCGTCAGTGCCTATCGGCGCTCGTATTTCTCGGGAACGGATTCACCGGTGAAGCTGGCATCGGGTCGGGCGGGCAATGTCATCGGCGGCGGTGACTGGGCGTTGGACCGGATCGTGCCCGACTGCATCCGCGCACTCCAACGCGACGAGACCATCCCCGTCCGCAACAAGGTCGCGACGCGTCCCTGGCAGCATGTGCTCGAACCCTTGAGCGGCTACCTGCAACTCGGTGCGAACCTGCACCGCGCTTCCGCGCCTGGCGCGCTCCAGCCGCCATGCGGCGGATTCAACTTCGGTCCCGCGCTGACCTCGAACCGCACCGTGGCCGATCTCGTGCAGGAAGTGCTCAAGCACTGGCCCGGCCGCTGGGAAGACCGCAGCGATCCGAAGGCGGTGCATGAAGCCAAGCTCCTCAATCTCGCCACGGACAAGGCGTTTCATTTTCTGAAGTGGCAGCCCGTCTGGGATTTTCCGCAGACGATCGAACGCACCGTCTCGTGGTATCGCCGCTGTTCGGCCGATGCCTCTGAAGCCCCCAGCCTGACTGCCCGCCAGATCGCCGACTACGCGGCCGACGCGAAGCGTCTGGGCATTTCCTGGGCGCAATGATCAGCCCCTAAGACCGACAACCACAGATGCACACAGATCAACACAGATGGGCCGGTGAGCCGTTTCTCATCGGTGTTCCTGGTTCGGTGTTGACGCCTGATCTGTGTGTATCTGTGTCCATCTGTGGTTAAGATTTTTTAATCCGCCCCCGCACCATGTCGACCCCCGCCGAACTCAAAGCCGAGATCCTCCGGCTGACCCGCGAGTATTCCTCGCTCATGCACAAGGCCAACCGGCCCGGCATCGAGAACGCCAACCCCTTCGTCGCCGGCCAGACCACCGTGCCCTATGCCGGACGCGTCTTCACCGAGGACGAAGTCGAGGCGGCCGTCGGTTCCACGCTCGACTTCTGGCTGACGCTTGGGCCAGAGGGCGAAGCCTTCGAGAAGGAGCTCGCCGCGCTCCTCGGCGTGAAACACTCGCTCCTCGTCAACTCCGGTTCCTCCGCCAACCTCGTCGCCTTCTCCGCGCTCACCAGCCACAAGCTGCCCGCGCACAAACGCATCGTGCCCGGCGACGAGGTCATCACCGTTGCGGCCGGATTCCCCACGACCGTCGCGCCCATCCTCCAGTGCGGCGCGGTCCCCGTCTTCATCGACAACGATCTCGCCACCGGCAACGCCCGTGTGGGCCAGCTCGAAGCCGCCCATGTCGCGGGCAAGACCAAAGCCGTGATGATGGCCCACACCCTGGGCAACCCCTTCGACGTCGGAGCCATCCTCGAGTTCTGCCGCCAGCACGACCTCTGGCTCATCGAGGACAACTGCGATGCGCTCGGCTGCACCTATTCCATGCCCATCGCCCGCGCCCACGCCCTCGGCTTCAAGGAAAACTCCCCGGGCATCCCGAGCAACGGCACCCACATCACGCGCTACACCGGCACCTGGGGCGACATCTCCACCCAGTCCTTCTATCCCCCGCACCATCTCACCATGGGCGAAGGCGGCGCGGTCAACATCGTCCATCGTCCGCCGCTCAAGACCTACGCGGAAAGCTACCGCGACTGGGGCCGCGACTGCTGGTGCGCCTCCGGCAAGGACAACACTTGCAACAACCGTTTCGGTTGGCAGCTCGGCGAACTCCCCGAGGGCTACGACCACAAATACATCTACAGCCACCTCGGCTATAACCTGAAGCCGCTCGATCCCCAGGCCGCCATCGGCCGCCAGCAGCTCAAGAAACTCCCCGCCTTCATCGAAGCCCGGAAACAGAACTGGGAACTCCTCCGCGCCGGTCTGGATGATCTCTCCGAGTTTTTCGACTTCTCGTTGCCGACCCACGCCACCAGCTGGGTTGCTCCATCCGATCCCTCAACTCTCAACTCTCAACTCTCAACATTTTCTTGGGACTCCACCGGTTGCCGCACCGACTGTTCGTGGTTCGGTTTCATGCTCCGCGTGAAGCCCGGCTCGCCGTTCACCCACACCCAGTTCGGCCGCCACCTCGACGAAAAGAAGATCGGCAACCGCATGCTCTTCGGCGGAAACCTCCTGCGCCAACCCGTCTTCGTGCAGCTGAAGAAGGACCGCCCGCACTCCTTCCGCGTGGCGACGCCGCTCGACGGCGCCGACGCCATCATGAACACGGCCCTCTTCCTCGGCACGTATCCCGGCCTCTCCCAGGCCATGATCGACTACGAACTCGAGGTGATCCATCGCTTCGTCGCTGCCCGCCGCGCTACCTGAGCATGTCCAACGCCCTCAATGCTTCGGCCGTGCCGCCACTGGCGGCCGACGATCTAGACCACGTGCTCTCGCACACGGTCGGCGGCTGGGAAGAGTTGCGCGGTCAAACGCTCTTCATCACCGGCGGCACCGGATTTTTTGGGATGTGGCTGCTCGAGAGTTTCGCGCACGTCAACGAAACCCTCGGCCTCGGCGCGCGCGCCGTCGTGCTCACGCGCGACCCCGCCGCCTTTGCCGCCAAGGCGCCGCACCTCGCGCGCCGCCCCGATCTCGAATTCGTCGCGGGCGATGTGCGCGACTTCCCGTTTCCCGCCGGCACGTTCTCGCACGTCATCCACGCGGGCACGACGTCCAGCGCGCCAGTGGAGCCCACGGAAATGTTCGCCACCATCGTCGATGGCACGCGCCGCGTGCTCGAGTTCGCCGCGACGCACGGCACGCGCCGCTTGCTTTTCGTCAGCTCCGGCGCGGTTTACGGCCGCCAACCCTCGGACGTCACCCACCTCCCCGAAGATTTTTCCGGCGCGCCCGACCTGCTCGACCCCAACGCCCCGTATGGCGAAGGCAAGCGCGCCGCGGAATTGCTCTGCGTGCTCGCAGGCCGGAAGCACGGCTTCGAAGTGAAGCTCGCCCGCTGCTTCGCCTTCGTTGGCCCGCACCTGCCGCTCGATGCCCATTTCGCCATCGGCAATTTCATCCGCGACGCGATGCGCGGCGGCCCCATCCGCGTCGGCGGCGACGGCACGCCTTTCCGTTCCTACCTCTACGCGGCGGACTTGGCGGCGTGGCTCTGGACGATTCTATTTCGCGGCGCCGCCCACCGCGCCTACAACGTCGGCTCGTCGCAACACCTCTCGATCCGCGCGGTGGCCGAGGCGGCGTCCTCCGCCGTCGGCTCCACGGCACAGGTTGAAATCGCCAAGCTCCCCCTGCCCGGGCAACCTGTCTCGCGCTACGTGCCCTCGACGCAGCGGGCGCAAACCGAACTTGGCCTGACCGCCAACCTCGAACTCAACGCAGCGATCCAACGCACTCTCTCATGGCATCGAAGTCACAACCTCAACTGACGCCCAGGCCGGTGGCTTCCGCTGCGTCCTCCCTGCGCGGCTGCCCGATTTGCTGCGGGAAGAAGTGCGAGGTGCTCCACGAACAGCAATTCGTCTTGGCCGAAGGTCATCCGCTCGCGAAGGGCTACAGCGTGGTCGTCTGCGCCCGATGCGGATTCGTCTATGCGGACACTCAAGTCAGCCAGGCGGACTACGACGCGTTCTACGCCCGCTTCTCGAAATACGAGGACACCAAGACTTCCACCGGCGGCGGCGGTTCGGCCGAGGATGCCCTTCGCCTGAAAGAGATGGCGGCCTGCATCGCGCAAACGATCCCCGACCGAAACGCCCGCTTGGTGGACATCGGGTGCGCCAACGGCGGCCTGCTGAAGGAACTGCGCGCACTGGGCTACTCGAATCTCGTGGGCATCGATCCATCGCCCGCCTGCGTTGAAGCGACGAAGTCGCTATGCTCCGCGGAAGCGCACGTGGGCTCGTTGTCCGCGCTGCCGCGCGAGCTCGGCAAATTCGATGGCGTCATCCTCTCCCACGTCTTGGAACACGTGCAGGATTTGGCGCAGGCGGTGAAGGCGATCGGCTCGCTCACCGCTCGGCGCGGCGTCGCCTACATCGAAGTGCCCGACGCCTCCCGCTACGCCGAATGCCTGCTCGCCCCGTTTCAGGATTTCAACACCGAGCACATCAACCATTTTTCCCCGCGCGGCCTGCGAAACTTATTTGCCGCTCACGGCTGGGCCGAAGAATCCGCCGGCGCCAAGACGCTCGAGGCCGCGCCCGGTATGCCGTATCCCGCGGCCTTCGGCTTCTTCGCGAAAGCCCCCGCGTCGGCCGGCCCGATCGCGCTGAAAAAAGATTCCGCGTTGCGCGGCCTCATCGCCGACTACATCGCCCTTTCGCGGGCGATGATGACGGACATCGACGAACGCATCCGGCGCGTGCTGAAGAAAAACCAGTCCGTCATCGTGTGGGGCACCGGCCAACTGGCGATGAAACTGCTGGGCGAGACGTGCCTCGGAACCGCCAACATCGCCGCCTTCGTCGATGGCAACCCGGTCAACCAGGGCAAGGTGCTGCGAGGCCGGCCCATTCTCGCGCCCGACAAACTGCCGGGCTCCTCGCACCCTATCATCATCACCTCGATCATTCAGGGCTGGGCCATCGCTCGGGCCATCGAGCGCCAACAATTACCCAATCCCGTCGTCTTTTTGGCCAACTAATCCATGCATTCTGCCGCCATAAAAACCTTGTTCGAGGAATTGCGCACGTCTCTGGAAAGTCGTTCGGCCCACGGCCTCTTCGCCGACGGTCGCTCCGTGTTGATCTACGGGGCCGGGAATATCGGCAAGGATGTGTTCCGCTTGCTGACGAGCCGAGGCATCGCGGTGTCAGGCTTCTTGGACCGTCAGGCCAAACCGCACTCCACTTGGATGGGTGTGCCCATATTGCTGCCGGATGACACGGCCACTTTGGGTCTGCCGCCTCGGCAACTGCATGTGACGATCGGGATTTTCAATCCCCACGTCGAGATGCCGCCGATCTTGGCGCTGCTGAAAACACTCGGCTTCGGCCGCGTCACCAGTTTTCTGGAACTGCACGATCACTGCGCCAAAGATCTCGGCGACCGGTTCTGGCTCACCGATCGATCCTACTATCGCGATTTGGAGCCGCAGGTTTCGGCCGGAGCCGAGCTCTGGTCCGACGACATCAGCCGCGAGTTGTATGCGAGGGTGCTGCGTTTCCGCTTCTCGAAAGACCACGGCTTTGCTCCTACGCCCAACGCCGAAGTCCAATATTTCGGTCGGGACCTGCCTCCGTGGCCGACGCCACTTCGCTTTGTGGATTGCGGCGCGTTCGACGGCGACACGCTCAAGCAACTGCTCGCCACCAAAGCATCCGTGGAGGCCGTCGCCGCCTTCGAGCCCGATCCGGTCAATTTCGTGAAGCTGGCAAACTATGTGCACAACAGCGTTTCAGAGATGCCGGAAACGGCCTGCCTGTTTCCGTGCGGCGTGGATGCGTCAACCTCACAGGTCCGGTTTTCATCCGGGCAGGGCACCGGCAGCCACGCCTCGTCGGCGGGAGACACCGTGATCCAGTGCGTGGCACTCGACGAGGCGTTGCCTACCTTCCGTCCCAATCTCATCAAGATGGACATCGAGGGCGCAGAGTATGCTGCGCTCTGGGGTGCACGCCAACTGATCGCCGAGCATCGTCCCGGCCTTGCGATCTGCCTTTATCACCGCCCGGAGCATCTTTGGCAGATTCCCTTGCTCGTGCGCCAGCTCACTGGCGGTGGCGGAAGTTATTTTCTTCGCCCGCACGGATGGAACGGATTCGAACTTGTTCTCTATTGGATGCCGTGAAAATAACCGGCGATTCAACCGACTAACGCCCACACTTTCCAGACCCGCAACGCGCCGCACTACTCATGATCCGACTCGCCGACTACCTCGCCCAAACACTGGCCGCCCGCGGGGTTCGCCATATTTTCCTGGTCACCGGCGGCGGCGCCATGCACTTGAACGACGCCATCGGGCGCTGCGAAAAAATCCGCTACGTTTGCAGCCACCACGAGCAGGCCTCCGCCATCGCGGCCGAAGGGTATGCCCGCATCACCAACCAAATCGGCGTCGTCAACGTGACGAGCGGCCCCGGCGGCATTAACGCGCTCAACGGCGTGTTCGGCGCGTGGACCGACTCGATCCCGATGCTAGTGGTCTCCGGGCAGATGAAACGCGAGACGTTGCTGCGCACGCACGGCCTCATCGGCAAACTCCGCCAGCTCGGGGATCAGGAAGTGGACATCGTGCAGATGGCGCAGGGCATCACGAAATACGCGCAGGTGGTTACCGAGCCGTCGTCGATCCGCTACCATTTGGAGAAAGCGCTTTTCCTCGCGACGCACGGGCGTCCCGGCCCGTGCTGGCTCGACATCCCCGTCGATGTGCAGGCCGCGATGGTCGATCCCGAGACGATGCCCGCCTACAATCCCGCCGAGGATGCGATCAACTGGGATCTCGCCGCGCTGAAAAAGCACGCGGCCGACGTCGCGCAACGCCTCCTCGCCGCAAAGCGCCCGGTCCTCCTCGGTGGCACCGGCGTGCGGCTCGCGGGCGCGATCGATCTCTTTCAGCGGATCGCGGAACGGCTCCAAATTCCCGTGACGACTGCGTGGACGCACGACCTTATTCCCTCGGATCATCCGCTATTCTGCGGACGCCAAGGCACGATCGGCACGCGCGCCGGAAATTTCACCGTGCAGAATTCCGACCTCGTGCTGATCGTCGGGAGCCGGATGTGCATCCGCCAGATCAGCTACAACTGGGAAAGCTTTGCCCGCGCCTCCTTCAAGGTGCAGGTGGATGTGGACGCCGCGGAACTGGCCAAGCCCACCTTCCGCGCAGACCTGCCCATTCATGCCGACGCGAGACTTTTCCTCGAGCTCGTCCTCGAAAATCTTCCCGCCGCCCGGCCTCCGTCCGCCGCGCATCGCGAGTGGCTGGCGTGGTGCCGCGAGCGCTTGGCCCGCTACCCGAGCGTGCAAGCAAAGCACCGCACGGCGGAGCCCGGCACGATCAACCAATATCATTTCGTCGAGCTGCTCTTCGCCGCCTCGCGCCCCGGCGATATTTTTGCGTGCGGCGACGCGACGGCGTGCATCACTCCGTTTCAAGCCGGCCTGCTTAAGGAAGGGCAACGGCTCTTCAGCAATTCCGGCAGCGCCTCGATGGGTTACGATTTGCCCGCCGCGATCGGTGCCGCCTTCGCCGCGCCCGACCAGCGCGTGATCTGCCTCGCCGGCGACGGCAGCCTGCAGATGAACATCCAGGAACTCGCGACGCTCGCCCACCACCGGCTGCCGATCAAACTGTTCGTCCTCTGCAACGGCGGCTATCTCTCGATTCGCTCGACGCAGAATAACTTTTTCAAACTGCTCGTCGGCGAAGGTCCGGAAAGCGGCGTCAGCTTCCCGGATTTCACGAAGGTGGCCGAAGCCTACGGCGTCCCGGCGAGGAAACTCGATCCGCTGCGCGCCGCGGAGGACATCGCGGAAATCCTCGCCACGCCAGGGCCGCAACTCATCGCGGTGGAGCTCGACCGCCAACAATCCTTCGAGCCGAAGCTCAGCTCGAAGCGACTGCCCGACGGCCGCATGGTCACGGCTCCGTTGGAGGACATGGCCCCATTCTTGGATCGCGAAGAGTTCCGGCAAAACATGCTCGTGCCGACGCTGGACTAATCCTCGCAATGGCGATCACCCACATCTTTTTCGATTTGGATGGGACGCTGGTGGATTCCCTTCCAGGGATTTCCTTCTCCGCCACTGAGGCACTAGCTCGGGTTTGTCCGGGGAAGACTATCCCTGATTTTTCGCCATTCATCGGGCCGCCCATCAGGGATATCTTCCAACTCGCGCTACAGGCGGAGGACGTCGATTTGCTTGATCGTCTTTGCCTTGCCTTCCGGCAGAGTTACGACTCGCAGGGTTGGACAAAAACAAAGGTCTATCCCGGGGTGAACAGAGTGATTGCCAGCCTCTATGACAGCGGGATGATCTGTCGCGTGCTGACCAACAAACCCCTAGTGCCGACGCTCCGAATCTTGCGACATCTCTCGCTGGACGGATTTATGTCGGAGGTCATCACTCCGGACAAGCGGAGCCCCGGCTTCGCTTCGAAGATTGAAGCGGCTCTCGACGCACAAAGTCGGCACTCGCTCACTGGGACTTGCGCTCTGGTTGTTGGCGACTCGTCCGACGATGGTGCCGCTGCGGAAGCCTGCGGGTTTCAGTTTGCCGCCGTGACCTACGGCTACGGTGCAGCCCATCGGCTGACCCGGCCCAGCGTCCACTTCAAGCTCAAGCAATTTGCGGATCTACTCGAGGTTGTCTGGTCGTCCCGGACGTCTTCGATTGGAGATCATCTAGATCCAGATCCGATCCGTGGAAATACATCCTGCGACTGAACCGCCAGAGGGGCTGCTTTTCTGAATCCATTCCTTTTGCACAAATGACAACCAACACCATCGGGAACAACATATTCCAAGAGCTTTTTGTTCTGGAAATGGCCAACAACCATTGGGGTAATCTCGACCGCGCCCTCCGCATAGTCTCCGATTTCTCGCAGGTCGTCCGCTTCAACAATGTCCGTGCGACGATCAAGCTGCAGTTCCGGGATGTCGATTCATTCATCCACAAGGAATTCCGCAGTCGCACCGATATCCGCTACATCAAGAAGACCCTCGACACAAAGATGAGCCGCAAGGATTTCGGTATTCTTGTCGAAGCGGTTCGTGAACACGGATGCCTGACTTCAGCCACTCCGTTTGACGAGGCATCCGTGGAGATGTGCGAGGAGTTCAACCTGGACATGATCAAATTGGCCAGCTCAGACATCAACGACTGGTTCCTGATCGAGCGTATTGCTCAAACGCGCAAGCCCGTTTCGTTTTCAACCGGTGGCTCTTCCCTCAAGGATGTTGACGATCTGGTGAAATTCTTCTCGAACCGGAGAATTCCATTTGCGATCAACAGTTGTGTCTCCATTTACCCGAGCGAGGATTCAGACTTGGAGCTTAATCAACTTGACTTCCTCCGGTCGCGCTATCCAGGTGCGGCCATCGGCCTATCAACCCATGAATACTCGAGCTGGGACGCCTCCATGTTCATCGCCTATGCGAAAGGGGCTCGGACATTTGAGCGCCATATCGACATCGAGGGCGGACCGGCTTCTGTCTCCCCCTACTGTTCGCAACCTCATCAGATCGATAGCTGGTTCCGAGCATTCAAAAAGGCCAAGGAAATGTGCGGGGGCAGTTCAACCGAGAGGCGGTTTGTCCCGGCCAAGGAATCGAGCTACTTGGACGCTCTGGTGCGTGGGGTCTACGCCAAGCGGGATCTGCCTGCCGACTATGTCGTCCACCAGGACAGCATGAACGATGACTTCTATCTCGCGATCCCACTCCAGAAGGGGCAGCTGTCCTGCCGCGAAATGATGAACGGCGAGCGCCTCACGGCAGGGATCAAGCAGGACCAGCCGGTTATGATCGACTTCATCGACTCGCCCTACTCCCGTATCGAATCCCTCAAACAAGAAATCTACAGGCGCGGTTTGTGAGTTGTTCGGTTGAAGACTGGCTTTTGTGCCTGCCTCGGCCTTAGCCTATTTGCGGCGCCGCCCACTAACGTGATGATCAACTTCGCGCATTCACCAGGTTCACTCGAGTGTTCTCCATGCCGCGCCAAAGCAGGGGCTGAAATCGGCAACGCAGGCTAGCTGCGACATCAACATGTCCGCCTTCGACAATCAACCGCTCTTGCGCCGTGTGGCTTCGTTCGCTGGAATTGACCGGGCGATTTTTTATACCCTCGTAAACCGCGGGTTCTCCGCTTTCACCGGGCCAGTCAGCATCTATATGATCGCGCGCCATCTTACCGGCGAGGAACAGGGCTACTTTTTTACCTTCTCCAGCATTCTGGGTTTGCAGGTTGTCTTTGAACTGGGACTGGGCTATGTGATCATGCAGTGCGCCAGCCATGAAAAAGCGCATCTGGAATGGACCGCCGCCGGAACGCTTGAAGGCGATCCCGGAGCAAAGGCAAGGCTTGCCTCGCTGTTTCGTTTCGCGTTCAAGTGCCATCTCATCATCGCGGTGCTGGCCGCGTGCGTTCTGGTTCCCGCCGGCATTGTCTTCTTTAGCAAGAGCCAGCAGATTGCAGCGACAACTCCCGTGATCTGGCTTGTTCCCTGGGTCCTCGTTGTAGTGGTCACTTGTTTCAATCTTTTTCTGACCCCGTTTTTTAGCGTGCTCGAAGGCTGCGGAAAGGTTGCAGAGTTTGCCAGACGCGGCGCGTGGATGTCCATCATCGGAAATTCCTGTTTCTGGCTGGCGTTGCTTGCCGACGGAAAACTTTTTTCGGCGCCGGTGTTGAGTGCAACCAGCGCGGTCATGAGCGCACTTTGGGTGTTTGTCAAATACGGCGGATTCTTCAAAAATATCTTGGCCACACCCATCCCACCGGGGGCGGCGGTAAAATGGAAACAAGAAATCCTGCCCTTTCAATGGAAGATTGCCTTGAGCACATTCAGCGGCTATTTCATTTTTCAACTCGCCAACCCGGTCTTGTTTCGTTATTGGGGGCCAGTTGAAGCGGGACGCATGGGAATGAGCATGAGAATTTTTGATACCCTGACGAACCTGGCATTTTCTTGGATTTCCACCAAGGCAGCGCCCTTCGGCACTTATATCGCCGGCCAGGATTTCAAAGCTCTTGATGCAATTTTCAAAAAGGCGTCGCGACAGGCGATTTGCGTCCTGCTGCTGGGCGGCGCGGCCTTTTTCATGGTTTATTTCACATTAGAACTGGCGGGCGTGCCGTTGGCAGGTCGGTTTCTTGGCCCGCTTGCGCTTCTGCTTTTGTTCGGAAATGCCATCGTCAACTGCATTATTTTCTGTCAGGCAATTTATCTTCGTGCGCACAAGAAGGAGCCGTTCCTGCTCAATTCCCTGGCGGGAGCCATCATCGTTCCGTTCATCATGTTTTTTCTGGGCCGGCCTTATGGCGGATTCGGAATCGCGGCGGGTTTGTTCTTTGCCGGAATTTTCATCGGACTACCGTGGGCTACCCGGGTGTTTATGGAAAAACGAAAGCTGTGGCATCAATGAAAATCTGGAACCATAAATTGTG